>CAYTHB010000092.1:0-9590 GCA_964437515.1 uncultured Sterolibacterium sp. | reverse complement strand
GCCACACTCACCTTGACGCCAAACTCGTAAGGCTGACGCGCCTTGCCTTTGTTGAGGGTCGGCCGGGAATCATGAAAAATTCCCCGAAAACCACCTATTCCTCTGAATTAAAAAGCGAATTTTGACTGTCAACACTATTCTTCTTTGTGTTGACGTTTTTCGCCGGTGGCGCCTGAAAAGCTGCGAGTTGTTCAAGGATTTTCTCGTGGCTGACGGCAACAGCTTTCGCCACCATCAGTTCGGATTCCAGCCGCTGCCCCGTTTCCACAGTCTCCTGTAGCTTGCGGACGTTCGCTTGGTTTTCCTTGTCCAGATCGGTCACTCGCGCATTGGCTTGCGCCAATTGCTCTAACAACTGTTGGTTTTTCACATCGGCAACGGCCAACTGCTCTTTGGCCGAACGCAGTGATCGTACCTCGCCCTCTTGTCGATGCAGTTCACTTCGGGCATGCGCCAGTTCGCTGGATAGCCGGGCATTGTCCTGGTGGCTACGGATCAATTCTTGCTGCTTGGTATTCACCGAGTCCTTGGCAGAACGTAACTCGCCCTGCAGGAACTGAATCTGTTGTTCGAACTGCCGCTGATCTTGCTCCCGTTGTTCCTTGGCGGCAGTACGGAAATGCTCCAGCGCTTCGCGGGCGTGTTGATGCTTCTCTTCTAAGGAAAGACGATGCGTTTCCTCCTTGGCCAGTTGTCCTTCCATGTCCTGAATGCGCTGAGCCATTTGAGCACGGGCAATCCGTTCTTCCTGAAGCGCCGCGAGGGTGTTCGCATGAGCGGTTTTTTCATTGGACAGATCGAGGGCTTGACGTTCGACCTGTCCACGGAACGATTCGACCTCGTTACGCAAGGCAGTCATGACGTCGTTCTGCGCCGCGATTTCCGCTTTGTGTTTGTCGGTCAATGCCGCCATGCGCTGATCGGCTTCCAGATGCAGGCGTTCGGCCAGCCTGGCTGACAGATCCTGAATGGCATCGCTGACCGCGACCTGGGGGCCGGTGCTCCCACCTTCTTCTTCCTCGATCTCCTTGAGGTAGCGGTGAATCGTGCCTTTCGAGCCGGTGTTGCCCAATTCGCCACGGATGGCATCGATCGACGGGTAGCGCCCCATCGCCAATAGGTTATCTCGCGCTCTCACCACTTCTGACTTGTAGATTCCGGCTCTGGCCATGGCATCCTCGAATTTCGTACCGTATTACGTAATATGATATTACATACTAATTTATCTAAATTCAAGGCCGTGTAAATGCAAATTGTAAGACGTGATAATGGTTGATTATTTGTTGTGATATGCGGTCGAGCGGAAAACTCATGTAGAAATGGTACGAAATAGCCGGTTCGCTTCCTGACAATTTGCGTACATAAGCTTTCAAAAACGTAACGCGGGGGTCAGCGTCCTGTTGGTATCGGAATCCTAAGATGGCATCACGGTTGGACGAAATGAGTCCGACACGATTAACCCGATGTCACAAGGAGAGAACCATGAAAACGAAATTTTCCAAACTTGCCCTGATTGCTGCGATTGGCCTCGCTGCTGCCGGAACGAGCTACGCTCACGAAGACTATTCCGAAGCCGGCACCTACCATTGGCTGAGCCACGTTTCAGAAAGCAAGAGCGCGCCGACGGCAAATCAACAGGCTTCGTTTGGCTACGCCGCCACGAAAAATGCCGACCGCGAAATCACCCTAGCCAGCGGAAGCAAGTATCTGAACGTGACGCGCCTGGAAACCGTCAAGATCAATGTCGGTGGCAAGAGCGTCGTCTGGACCTTCGATACGCTCGGTACCGCACCGTTTCCGCTCTCCAAGATCGTACCAGGCGCTGATGGCATCACCGTCTATGTAACCGAGAACCCTTCCTACCAAGGCAATTGATCAGTCTGACCGATGAGTGACTGAATTGTCACTCATCGGTTGGCAAATTGTCAGGATCAACAACCTAATATTCACAGTGCAGTACAACTTCTTGAGGAGATTAAAAATGTTGAAGAAAATGCTTGCAATCGTGGCCCTGAGCTCACTGGGTTTTTCCGCCTACGCCGTTGATGCATCTCAAGTTGAGAAATCCATCGAACTGAAAGATGGCTCGACGGTTTATATCTTCAAAGACGGAAAGATGGCCATGGAAGATAAACTTGGCCGCACGGTCCGCATGAAGAAGGATACCGTGATGGAAACCAAAGATGGCCAGAAAATCTTGATGCACGGTGATGAGGTTATGCGCCTCGAGAATATTCTCCGCCCAGCGAGTAGTCGCGGTTAAGACTATTCTGCCGCAGTCACGGCTCCTTCGGGAGCCGTTATCAATTTGAAGTACCGCTCAAGCAGTACCTCCAATTCCCAACTCCAGTGGTCGTGATCTCGAGATTGGCCTTGCTCATACAGTATCGGCGCAATCTGCCGAAAGACCGCATAGATTGCCGGATCGAAATGCTGTCCCACTTCCTTTTTCATGATGGTCAGCGTCTTTTCTAATGACAGGGCTGGCTTATACGGGCGAACAGACGTCAATGCATCGAATACATCGACCAGAGTAAAGATTCTCGCAGCAAGCGGGATCGCCTCTCCGGCAAGTTCATCCGGATAACCTTTTCCATCGAAGCGTTCGTGATGATGTCGGATGATTTTCTCGGCACCGGCCAGCCAGTGATTGCCGGCGACGATCTCGATGCCCAGCAAGGAATGCGTCTGCATAATCTGGAATTCTTCGCTGGTCAGCCTTCCCGGTTTCAGCAGAATCTGGTCCGGGATACCAATTTTTCCAACATCGTGCAGAAAGGCGCCCAGTACCAGTTCGGTAATGGTGTCTTTGCCAACGCCCAATGCTTCGGCAAGAGTGACCGCGTAACAGGTTACCCTGTAGTTATGGGAATCGGTATCAGCGTCGCGCTTTGCAATGGCGTTACCAAGTGATCGCAACAACGAGAGATTGGCTTCCAGCAGCCGAGACGACAATGCCACCGTTCGGCTCAGCAATCCCGACATCAATGGGTAAAGCAACATGGCCGCCATGAATACCGATATAGAGGCCGTCAAGGCAGCCCAGCGAATCTGCTGTTTTCTCTCTTGTAGCGCCGACCGGGACACCAGGCTGACTCCCTCGACATAGCCTGCAAGACGACCGTCATTGGCGGTTATAGGCAGAATGACCTGGACCAGTTCTTCTCCTGCCACGGGGATTCGCTTGCTATGGCTATTGGGCGGGATTGGCCATGGATGACGCTGCTGTCGGGCAACCTCTTTCAATGCTTCGGGTAGTGGTCGCCAGACATCAAACAGCATCTCGGCATTGGGTGCAAAAACTCGAATCCCGACAAACTCCTCGGTCAGCAACTGCGAAATCGCGGAGTGACCATCACCTTTCTCACCACTGACAGCCAATTGCATTGCAGGTGACTCGAAATGCCTGACCCCCGCAATGGCTTGCTCAAGGGTACGCTCCTCGACGCGATACGATTCTACCCAGTAGGCAAGACCTCCAGCGAGACTGCCAACCAGGAGCGCACCGATACCAAGGCGTCGCACCAACATGCGGCGTAATTGCCGGGGAGTTTCAGGGAGTTCAATGGTTTTCATTTTAAACTCTGTAGTAATTCCATGAAGTGCTTGAAGTGACCACTAACTCGATCCAGAGAAAACTGGTACATCAGCGAATTTTCCGAGAACTTCTGTCGCTCTGTGTCCATTTCTACCGTATTACCATCGGCTGCGGTTTGATACGGCACATGGTACTTCAGCGGGAACGGTGGTGCCTGCATACCCCCTGACAAATGGCCGGTAGCGGTGGTTGCCAATGGCAACGATCCCGATGCACCTTTGACGATTTGGGCGGCCTCTTCGATATCGATATCGACGGCCTTGTAGCCAGGTGTATCGGCATTGGCGATGTTCGAGGCCAGAAGCTGCTGCCGATAGACACGAACCCCCAGCATTTTCTGCTGAAAATCATGGACAGCATGACCACCTTGCCCGATTGAGAAGTGGTTGGGGTGGGCAGATGACGCGCCGGTAGCCGTCCCGGCAACTTGCCCGCTGTGAGCGCCGTGGCTGCCTTCAGGATTATTGGCCTTTTGAGCAATCGCCTGATTCAATGCCTGGGAAAATGCCCCGTTGTCGGTGTTGGCCGGCGCCCCTCCATGCCCTTCGTGACCGCCTTGAACCGAAGATAAAAGAGTGTTGGCAGCCGGGGGAATGGATGGAATTCCTGCCATGACGGCGACTACTCGTTCATGATCAGGATGGCCTTCACTGGATCAATCTGGCCGACGTCATGCCATTTTCGATCGCTGTCCATTATGGCAGGCTCTGCCTGGCATCCATGATTGCATTCGACGATCCAGTGTTTCTGAAGCACCGTCCGACAATAGTTGTAACTCAGCATCTTCGGGTCACAGCCGACCGCCAGCGCCAGTGTGCGACACACACACCGATCGCCGTGCTCTGCCGGTTTGCGGATGTCCATGGCTGAAATGATGAGGCCCCGATTCCGGGGCCTTTGCTGGACGCTTACTTTCCATCCCGCGGATGGAAATGCTTGCTCTGATCCTTGGCTGCATTGGGCTTATCGGCCTTGGCATCCGGCATGCTTTGCGGCATGCCGGTTTTTTCCTGGACATGGGAATGCGGCTTGCTCGCGGTCTTGTCCATTTGGGCCTCGGCGGCCTTCGGGGCGGCGGCCTTTTCATCGGCGAAGACGACGCCGGTCATCGTGGTGCCAGCAAACAGAACGGCGGCAATGAGGGAGGAAACTTTCATGATCTTGGCTCCTGAGTTTGGGGATTTAAACGGTCCGAATCGAGTGAACAGTTGCAGTTTGTGCTTCCGTCACTGTCAACAAGGTGACTTGCTGATTACATTGCTGTCAGGAAACGAGGCTGAATACGGATTCACCAAATGCCCGACTGCTTCCGCAAGCGCATCACGCAATTGCCGTTCGCAACCTCCCATCAGAATTCCGTCTTCCAGCGCATCCTGGGCCACCTGACGAAGTTCATCCAGGTTCTCGTTGAGCACCTTGATTTTTTCCGTACAGGCAATGAGCTTCCCGGATGAGTCTTGCCAAAGCACCGGCCTTGACGACATCATCAAGTTAACTTTGCCGAATGTTGGGCCAGCGTCTGCAAAACTTGGTGCTGGTATTCCAAACTGTCGAGGGTATATGTCTTCCAATACTCGATGGATGAAAAGCCGACGGCAGCCCACCATGCCCCTGCTTGCCCAGGCTCACCCAGAGAAAATGACGGTGTTCGCTCAAGGAGTTCCTTGAGCGGGGAAATCTGCGTGGAAACCATCTTTTCCAAACAGTCGAGATTCACGCCAACCAACCGGGCAACCAAATCCAAATGGAAGTCGGAAGGTGCATTGAAGATGGCGAACGAATTGTGTGCGGACATGATTTTCCCCCTGCTGCACGATCAAGGCCCATTGCCTCGTAGGGAGAGTTTGCCTGTGGGTAGCTGTCACGCCCATAACGGGCGCATTACAACCCGGTCACTGTTTCGTCAGCTTGTTGCCGTACGTCGCTGAGACGTTGTTTTTTGGGGAGGTGAAAGAAAAAGGAATAAATCGTACGTCAACTCAATACATCAACCTTGGTTGCCTTGATAGCCCTTTGCCAACCTGCGGTTTGCAGCATGCCCATGCGATCCCAGAACGTGGGATGCCGTCTTGCCGCCAGACACAATCGCTTGCGACAACCCGTCAAGAATGCCGCAGTGCGCGGCATCCCGCGCCTCGCCACACCGCTCACGCAGGTCTTTTAGTTGCCTCTCCAGTTCCTGGAGTTCTTGCATCCGTTGGGCGACGTGCCCAATGTGCCGATCAAGCAGACGATTCACATCCGCGCAGTTTTCCTGGGGTGACTCCTTGAAGTGCAGCAATACCCGGATTTCATCAAGCGTCATGTCCAGACCGCGACAACGCCGAATAAAGAACAGTCGCTGGACATGGGGTTCGCCATATATGCGGTAATTGCCTTCACTGCGGGCAGGCACTGGCAGCAGCCCATCACGCTCGTAATAGCGGATTGTTTCCACATTCGTCCCGGCAAGGCGGGCCAGTTCGCCGATTTTCATCTTCGCATCCTGACGTTCAAACGGGACGAGCCGGTTGGAGCATGATGATCGCCATACCGGCCAGCGCGACTGCACTGCCGACAAGATCCCATCGAGTTGGCACAACGCCATCGATCCGCCATAGCCAGATCAGGGCAATCGCCACGTAGACACCTCCGTAGGCGGCGTAGACTCGCCCGGCAGCACCGGGGTGCAGGGTCAGTAGCCAGGCAAACAGCCCCAAGGAGACGGCGGCGGGGATCAAGAGCCAAACTGGACGCTGCTGGGTCAGCACCAGCCACGGCAGGTAGCAGCCGATAATCTCAGCCAGCGCGGTGATGGCGAACAATCCCAGAACTTTGACGAACTCAAGCATGGCTTCGGCTCCGACTATTTTTCTTTATTGTAATCGCTTGACTCTGTAGTCACTCAAGGGTTTCTAATGCTGGAAACAAGGAGAACGCCGTGAGTCCTGATCCCAACCTGAAGCCTCTTCAGAAAGCCGCCCATTGCGGATGTGCAGGCGGCTGTTCCGCAGCAGCGACCGCAGCCGCAGAAATCCCGCCAGCCTCCAATCTCGCTCAAAGCGATGGCGTGCCCGTTTTCCTGATTCCAACCATGGACTGCCCGAACGAGGAGAATGACATCCGTCGGGCGGTGGCCGGTATCGAGGGCATCCGTTCACTGCGTTTCCAACTGTCGGCACGCACCGTTTCGATAGATGCCACAACCGAAACGCTCGATGTAGCCTTGGCCGCCATCCGCAACGCGGGGTTTGACCCCAAGTCGGTGTCGGCAGGGCAGGCAGCGAATAAAAACGCCGGCCTCAGTGAGCTATGGCGAAGTGTTTTGGCGCTGGGGCTGGCCGTCGGTGCGGAAGCGCTGGATTTCTTCGCGCCCGACACATTGCCTTTCAAGGGCTTCGGTATGGCATTAGCCGTCGTCGCCATCTGGCTGTCCGGCATTTCTACCTATAGCAAAGGCGTGGCGGCATTGCGGCGCGGGCAGTTGAACATGAACGCGCTGATGGGTGTGGCGGTGACCGGTGCCTTCCTGATCGGCCAGTGGCCCGAGGCGGCGATGGTCATGGCCTTGTATGCCATTGCCGAACTGATCGAGGCCCGCTCCGTGGATCGGGCGCGTAACGCCATCAAGGGCTTGCTCGACCTGACGCCGGAGACGGCGGAAGTCAGGCAGGCGGATGGAACGTGGCGGGAAGTGTCGGCCGCAGAGGTAAAGCTGGAAGCCAGTGTGCGGGTCAAACCCGGCGCCCGAATACCGCTCGATGGTCAGGTGACGGCAGGCAGCAGTGCGGTCAATCAGGCGCCGGTCACCGGCGAAAGTATCCCGATTGATAAGGTGGCAGGCGACCCAGTATTTGCCGGCACGATCAACGAAACCGGCATCTTGGAGTTCCGTGTCACGGCCGCTGCCGACAACACCACACTGGCCCGCATCATCCACGCGGTCGAGCAGGCGCAGGGGACGCAAGCACCTACCCAACGTTTCGTTGACCGGTTTGCCGCAATCTACACACCGGCCGTGTTCGGCATCGCGGTTGCCGTGGCTGTTCTGACGCCCTGGCTCTTTGGCTGGACTTGGACGCAGGCGCTCTACAAGGCACTGGTGCTGCTGGTCATCGCTTGCCCCTGCGCGCTGGTGCTCGCCACGCCGGTGACAGTCGTCAGCGGGCTGGCCGCAGCGGCTCGACGCGGCATCCTGATCAAGGGCGGTGTCTATCTTGAGGAGGCCCGCAAACTGCGGGTCATTGCCCTCGACAAGACCGGGACCATTACCGAAGGCAAACCCCGTCTGGTCGCCACAGAAATACTTCCCTCGACGGTCCCCGAATCCCAGGTGCTCGCCTGGGCGGCCAGCATCGCCGGGCACTCGGACCATCCGGTCTCAAAAGCGATTGTGACCGGTCTCAAGCTTCCGGAAAATGGCTTGACCGATTTTGTCGCACTCGCCGGACGAGGTATTGAAGCTCGCACGGATGGCCAACTCCTCGTCCTCGGCAACCATCGCCTGATTGAGGAGCGCAACCTGTGCAGTACCGAGATCGAGGCACTCCTTCAGGTGCACGAGACGCAAGGCCGGACGGTTACCATGCTGGCGTCAAAACAGCAGGTGCTGGCGATTTTTGCGGTGGCGGACACCATCAAGGACAGTTCGCGGGAGGCGGTGGCCGAACTGCACCGTCTCGGTGTCGTCTCGGTCATGCTGACCGGCGACAATGTGGCGACGGCCGCGAGCATCGCCAAGGAAGCCGGCATCGACGACGCCCGGGGCAATCTTCTCCCGGAGGACAAACTGGCGGCCATCGAAGATTTGCAGCGCCGCCATGGCCCGACCGCGATGACCGGCGACGGCATCAACGACGCACCGGCGCTGGCGCGTGCCGACATCGGCGTGGCGATGGGCGCGGCCGGCACGGATACGGCGATGGAAGCGGCCGACGTGGTCATCATGAACGACGACCTGCGGCGTATTCCCGAGGCCATTCGCTTGTCCCGACGCACCCATGCGGTGCTCTGGCAAAACATCGGGCTGGCCCTGGGGATCAAGGCGATCTTTCTCGGACTGGCTGTTTTTGGCAATGCAACCATGTGGATGGCGGTCTTCGCCGACATGGGCGCAAGTCTGCTGGTGGTGGGTAACGGCGTGCGACTACTGCGCAAATGATCTCGGATAAGCCCATGATGGACCGGTACCGCTGGCTGGGGTTGGCCACTGGTGTGGCCTTGGCGGACCAAGGGGCCAAGCATTGGATCGCGGGTGCCTTCCCCTTGGGCGCAGGCGAAACGGTGTTACCGTTTTTCAATCTCGTCCACATCCTGAATAGCGGCGCAGCCTTCAGTTTTCTCGCGAATGCCGGCGGTTGGCAACGCTATGTCTTCATTGCCCTCGCCTTGGTCGTCTCGGTGGGGCTGACCATCATATTGCTCAAAGGCGTGGCGAACCGGTGGGAAGGGTGGGGGTATAGCCTGCTCCTCGGCGGTGCCGTCGGCAACCTGGTAGATCGCTTGGTCCGGGGAGCGGTCGTGGATTATCTGGACTTCCATGCCGGCGGCTGGCACTGGCCAGCCTTCAATCTCGCCGATACGGCGCTTTGTCTGAGTGCCTTTATTCTTCTTTTAGGAACCTTGCTGTCTTCAGCTCAAAGCAAGGCGCCCACTTAGCACGTGCGCAGGAAATCCCGATGCAAATGCTGGCTATAAATCAAAACGAGGAACACAAATTGGCTCAACAAGCCTTCTCCCTATTTGACCGTCGCACGTTGTCTGCCTTGATGCTCATGGGCCTGGTCCATTGCACTTCGGCAGCCGAGGAACCCTTGCCTCCTGACCAGGCGTTTCGGCTCAAGGCATCCCTGAAGGGTAGCGATACGGTGGTGGCTGAAATCATTCCTGCCAAGAAGCACTACCTCTACAAGAACAAGGTCCGCTTCGCCTTGAAGAATGCCAGCGGCGTCATGATTAAGGAGGTGAAGCTACCTTCCGGCGAGATGAAGAACGACCCCTATTTTGGGTTGAT
>CAYTHB010000091.1:0-9654 GCA_964437515.1 uncultured Sterolibacterium sp. | reverse complement strand
TGCTCGCTACGCTCGAAGCTTCAACCGGACTCCGTTTTCGTTGTTTCACGCTAAATATGGAAAATCGCGCCCACGCTCTGGCAGCCGGTCTGTTCGTCATTGTTCTTGGTCTGGCGGTCGCTCTCGTTGTCTGGTGGTTTGGTGATACGCACACGGTAACTCGCGATGTCCTGTTGGTGACACAACGGAATGTCAATGGTCTGAATCCCTTGGCACAGGTACGTTATCGGGGGATGGCAGCAGGCAAGGTCATCAGTATCACGCTGGATCCTCAGGATGTACGCAATATTCTGGTGCTGGTGCGGGTGAATGCGAATTTGCCCCTGACACGATCGACAACGGCTCAACTGAATTCACAAGGAATTACGGGGCTCTCGTATGTGCAGCTTGAAGATGGAGAGCAGAAAGCCGAACTGCTGCCGCAAGATGATGAACAGCCACCGCGTATTCCTCTGCAGCAAACCCTGATGGAGTCCTTGGGTGATCGCGCCAGCGACATCGTGGGGCAAGTGGGTGTGCTGGCCTCACGACTGAATCGTGTATTGGATGAGCGCAATCTTCGTCATCTGGATCGTACCGTCGAGAATATTGCTACGGCTTCGGAAGGCTTACGCGAAATGCCGCAACTGGTGGCTTCGGTCAAGACCATGTTATCGCAGGAGAATATGCAGCGTTTGAACAGTATTCTTGTTCATCTTGAGCGTACTGCGGGCGAAACTGCACCACTTACGGTGGAGATGCGCACGTTGGTTGGTTCCATGCACACACTGAGCAAGCGGCTGGAGGATATGTCGGGGCAGATTGGTGGCCAGGTGTCTGACACCACCTTGCCACGATTCAACGGTTTGGTCAGTGATCTTCAGGATAATTCACGCCAGATCAAACGATTGCTCGACACTATGGAAACGGCACCGCAGTCCTTGATCTTTGGTCGTCCGGTATTGCCACCGGGGCCAGGTGAAACTGGGTTTGCCACACCACGGCAGTAAGCGTGAGTGTGTAATGGGGTTGCTTGAATAGAAATTACAGGATTTTTTATGATTAGAAGCTGGATTGTCAGGCATGGGATAAGAAGCTGTTTTCATGGCTTCCTCAGTTTGTTGTTGCTCGGATGCAGTGTGATGAGTGCGCAAAAGCAGGATCAGGCGATCTATGATCTTTTTGCTTCGAATGCCTCGCAGGAAGCAAAGCCTGTTGATTCGAAGGCGCGCCCCGCAGGCGCAATCCTGATGCTGCGACTGTCCGAGGTGCAAGCCCCCGCGTGGCTGAATACGACGGCAATGCAATATCGTTTGTCTTATGTCGAACCGAATCAACGCCATGTGTATGCGGAAAGCCGGTGGGCGGCGCCGCCTGCTGAAATGCTGGAGCAGGTGATTGCACGACAGTCTCGTGTGTCACGAGGGCGTTATGAATCAGGAGGCTGTCAGTTGCATGTGAGTCTGGATGAGTTTATTCAGACTTTCGATGCGCCGGAACGTAGTCATGCCACGCTGAATGTCAGAGTCGTGCTGCTCGCCCCCGGTACGCCTCAAGTCATCGATCGACGCAATTTTCAGTTTTCCATTCCGGCAGATGCGAATGCACGTTCGGGTGTGTCGGGTTTTGTTCTTGCCACGAACAAGCTGGTGCGGGGTCTGGATGACTGGCTGGCCGGAATGGAGCGTGATCGACCTGAGATCATGAAGCGTTGCAGCAACTGACGCTGTGTGTGGCGTTTTCGGGGGTTTTTGCCGGTCAATGACGCGCTATGGTTCAGGATTTTCATCACAGAACCTTCATCAGGTTTGAATCTTATCGCGCTTTGAGTATAATTTCGCGTTTAAGCATTTCGTCATTCAGGAAATGAATATGGGTTGTAATGAGAGTGTGGATTGTGGCAGGCGGCGTTTGATCGCCACAACTGCCGCAGTCGGTGGCGCCGCAGGTATCACGGCCGTCGTGCCTTTTGTAGCCAGCATGTTGCCCTCCGAGCGTGCCAAGGCTGCAGGAGCGCCGGTTGAAGTGGATATCAGCAAACTGTCGGCAGGGCAAATGATGGTGGTTGAATGGCGCGGCAATCCGGTTTGGGTCATCAATCGCACGCCTGCGATGCTTGAATCGCTGAAACAAACCGATCCCTTGGTCAGTGATCCAAAATCTGAAAAACCCATGCAGCCGGAGTATTGCAAAAACGAAACCCGTTCTATCAAGCCTGAATATATGGTGGTGGTGGGTATTTGTACGCACTTGGGCTGCTCGCCCACCGAAAAATTCAAAACGGGCAATACTGCAGAGTCGGGCGTTGAAGATAACTGGCATGGCGGCTTTTTGTGCCCCTGCCATGGCTCAACCTTTGATCTGGCTGGGCGTGTTTTCAAGAGCAAGCCTGCACCGGATAATCTCGTCGTTCCCCCCCATAAATTTCTGAGCGACAACACGATCATTATTGGTGTCGGCCAAGACGGCAAGGAGGCCTGAGCGATGAATCTTAAAATGCTGGGTGGCCTTGCGCTGAACTGGGTGGATGAGCGTTTCCCCGTCATGTCGGCGTATCGCTCGCACATGTCCGAGTATTACGCACCCAAAAACTTCAATATCTGGTACTTCTTTGGTTCGTTGGCTCTGCTGGTGCTGGTCAATCAAGTGGTGACCGGTATTTTCCTGACCATGCATTACAAACCCGATGCGGCATTGAATGCATCGGGCGTGCCGGTCGCCTTTGCCAGCGTCGAGTACATCATGCGCGATGTGCCGTGGGGTTGGTTGATGCGCTACATGCATTCCACGGGCGCTTCGGCCTTCTTTATCGTGGTGTATCTACACATGTTTCGTGGTGTGATTTACGGTTCGCACCGCGCACCGCGTGAATTGGTGTGGATACTGGGTATGGCGATTTTCTTCTGCCTGATGGCTGAGGCTTTCTTCGGTTATCTCTTGCCGTGGGGGCAGATGTCCTTCTGGGGTGCTCAGGTCATCGTCAATCTGTTCTCGGCAATTCCCATCATCGGCCCGGATTTCTCGGTCTGGTTGCGTGGTGATTTTGTGGTAGGTGATGCGACGCTCAATCGATTCTTTGCCTTCCATGTCATTCTTGTCCCGCTGATTTTGTTGGCGCTGGTCGGCGCGCACCTGATTGCGCTCCATGAGGTGGGTTCCAATAATCCGGACGGTGTTGAAATCAAGAAGAAGAAAAATGCTGAAGGTATCCCGCTGGATGGCATTGCTTTCCATCCGTATTACACCGTCAAGGATATCGTCGGTGCGGTGGTGTTCCTGATGGTTTTCGCCATGGTGATTTTCTTCTCACCGGAAGGTGGTGGTTACTTCCTCGAATACAACAACTTCTTCCCTGCCGATCCGCTGAAAACACCGCCGCATATCGCGCCGGTCTGGTACTTCACGCCGTTCTACTCGCTGCTGCGTGCCGTGACCTATCCGCTGTTTGGTATTGATGCGAAGTTTTGGGGTGTGGTAGCCATGGGCGGCGGTGTAGCAATTTTCGTCATCCTGCCCTGGCTGGATCGTAGTCCCGTAAAGTCGATTCGTTATCGCGGCCCGATTTTCAAGACGTTGTTGACCATCTTCATCATCGCCTTCTTTATTCTTGGTTTCCTCGGTACTAAGCCGCCGTCGTATGCCTTCTTTGGCACGATCCCCGGCGCGCCGATTGCCCAGATACTGAGTGCATATTACTTCCTCTTCTTCCTGACGATGCCGTTCTGGTCGCGCATCGACAAGTGCAAACCCGAACCGGAAAGGGTCACGGGAAAATGAAAAAGTTTCTTCTTGCTTTGCTGTTCGCTCCTCTATTTGCCCTCGCTTCTGGAGATGAAGTTCATCTGGACAAGGCTCCAGATCGTTCAGGTAATTTGCCTGCGTTGCAAAATGGTGCCAAGGTTTTCGTGAACTATTGCATGGGGTGCCATTCGGCTTCTTTCATGCGCTACAATCGTCTGCGTGACATTGGTTTGTCAGATGATCTGATACGTGAAAATCTCATCTTTTCAAATGCCAAAGTGGGCGATTTGATGACGATTCCGATGCAACGTGCAGATGCGAAACTCTGGTTTGGTGTAACGCCTCCTGATCTGACGCTGGTTGCGCGGGCTCGTGCAACCGAATCAGGAACGGGGGCGGATTGGTTGTATACCTATCTGCGCGGCTTCTACCGCGATGAAGCACGACCCACCGGATGGAATAATGTGGCCTTCGCCAATGTCGGGATGCCGCATGCCCTCTGGGAATTGCAAGGGCAGCAGACGTTGGGTGCTGATCATAAGCTGGTATTGACCGTCCCTGGCAAACTAAAGCCCGAAGAGTATGATGCGATGGTTGCCGATCTGGTGGGTTTTCTGCAATATATGAGTGAGCCGGTTGCCGAAACGCGTCAGCATGTGGGTGTCGGTGTTCTGATCGGCTTGGCTATATTGTTCGTCTTTGCTTACGCGCTCAAGCGTGAATTCTGGAAAGACGTTCATTAATTTCTTTTATTAACCTTCCAACTGCACAAAATTGCATATGGGGCATCGAGAAAACAGTTCGCCAGCGGTTCGCCGAGTGGTGCGTGATGCCGACTATTCCTGGGGTACGAGTACCATGATGAACCTGTATTCGGGCACCACTTGTCCGTTCAGCCATCGCTGTCGCATCGTTCTATACGAAAAGCAGATGGATTTTCAGGTGATTGATGTTGATCTGTTCAACAAGCCCGAGGATATCGCGGTCATCAATCCCTATAATCGCGTCCCGGTGCTTGTTGACCGCGACCTCGTTTTGTTTGAGTCAAACATCATCAATGAATACATTGATGAGCGTTTCCCTCATCCGCAATTGATGCCACCGGACCCCATCATGCGGGCGCGCGCACGTCAGCTCTTGTTTACAATGGAACAGGAACTATTCAGCCATATCGATGCTTTGGAAAAGAATCTGAAATCGGCTGAAAAATCGCGACAACATGTGCGTGATCGCCTGACTGAATTAGCACCGATTTTCCTGAAGCAGAAACACATGCTAGGCGATGAATTCTCCATGCTGGATGTCGCTATCGCTCCCTTGCTCTGGCGTTTGGATCATTATGAGATCGAGCTGGGTAAAGCCGCGGCTCCCATGATGAAATATGCCGAACGTATTTTCAGTCGGCAAGGTTTCATCGATGCATTGACGCCCTCTGAAAAAATCATGCGGCGTTGATGGTGACGAGATAAGGCGGCAGCTCATGGAACAGCAGGAAAACAGTGCTTCTGATGTCAAGCCTTATCTCATACGCGCCATTCATGAATGGTGCTCGGATAATGGCTTTACGCCCTATATTTCCGTTGTAGTCGATCAGCACACGCGCGTGCCTCGTGAGTTCGTAAAGGATGGCCAGATTGTCCTGAATCTGGGGCTGGAAGCAACCCATCAACTGTCGATGGGGAACGACATCATCGCTTTTCAAGCGCGTTTTGGTGGCGTTGCACAGTCGTTGTCGGTTCCTGTATCCAATGTGTCCGCTATTTATTCGCGTGAAAATGGACAGGGTATGGCGTTTGAAATCGATTTGCCAGATACGGCAGATGAAGATACGCCATCGTTTATTGGGGTTGTTACGACGGATGACGTCGAAGGTCGTTCTAACACGCCGGAAGAACCCTCTTCTGAGGCTCCCCCCGTATCGACCTCAAAAGGACGCGCACATCTGACGCGCGTCAAATAACAGTAAAATTTTTCACGCGCCTTCCATTCTGTAGGGCGCGCTGACCTGAGGTCTGCTAGAATTCGCGGTGGCGGGCCTCCCCGCATTGCAAGGCGGTGAATCGGGTCAGGTCCGGAAGGAAGCAGCCATAGCTGTTTATTGCAAGTGCCGGGGATAAGGCTCGCCAAACTTTTTAAGTCCGGCATTGTGACGTTGCGACGTTGCAACATAGCAACTTTACGATGACGAACATATCCTTGACCACAAACGCTGCACTCTTTATTGCGAAGACGATTCCTGCATGAGCTATCAGGTGCTTGCGCGTAAGTGGCGCCCCAAGTCTTTTGAGACTTTGGTCGGTCAAGAGCATGTGGTGCGTGCTCTCACGCATGCACTGGAACAACAGCGTTTGCATCATGCCTACCTTTTTACGGGGACGCGCGGCGTAGGCAAGACCACCATTGCGCGCATCATGGCCAAGGCACTTAATTGCGAAACAGGGATTACGCCGACGCCTTGTGGTACTTGTTCAGCCTGTGTCGAAATTGATGGTGGTCGCTTTGTTGATCTGATCGAGGTCGATGCTGCGACCAACACCAAGGTCGATGAGATGCGGCAGTTGCTGGAGAATGCGACCTATGCGCCGACGCGAGGGCGCTTCAAGGTGTATGTGATTGACGAAGTCCACATGCTTTCGAATTCAGCCTTCAATGCCATGCTGAAGACATTGGAAGAGCCACCAGAACATATAAAGTTCATTTTGGCAACAACGGATCCTCAAAAAATACCTGTCACCGTATTGTCGCGTTGCCTGCAATTCAATCTCAAGCAAATGCCGCAGTCACATATCATCAGCCACCTGACACGCATATTGGGTGATGAAGACGTTCCTTTTGAACCCACTGCACTCAAGCATTTAGCCAAAGCCGCAGCCGGCAGTATGCGCGATGCCTTGAGTCTGCTGGATCAGGCGATTGCGCATGGTGCAGGTCGGGTTGAGGATGAGAATGTGCGTGACATGCTGGGTACTGTGGGTGACGATTATCTGTACGCCATTCTCGATACCCTACTCTCGGGGGATGTGACGGCATTGATGGCGGTTGCAGAATCAATGGAAACCCGAAGCCTTTCCTGCGATTCGGCATTGCAGGAACTGGCCACCCTGTTTCATCGTATCGCATTGGCTCAATTTGCACCGCAAGCCATCGTGGATGAGGCCGAACGGCAACGCTTGATGCCTTATGTAACATTTGATCGTGAGTATCTTCAACTGGCGTATCAGATTACCCTGCAAGGACGTGATGATCTGGTGCGAGCACCTGATGAACGTGCCGGATTCAGCATGACCTTATTGCGCTTGTTCGCCTTCCGCCCCGAAATGCCATCGGCTTTGGAGGGATGGGCGAATGGTGGAGGGCAACAACGCCAGAGGCCGCCTTCGTCGGGCATGGCACATTCTTCTCGTGACTCGGCAGAGACATCACCGCTGCCCGTATCGGATGGGCTAAGGGAGTCTGCTTCGCTGAAGCAATCACTTGAATCAACGAGGGTTGCAAGTTCGCCGACGCCGAAAAATGGAAGTGCTCAGGCTCAAGATTGGCACACCATTTGTGATGCGCTTGCTGTGGGCGGTGCAGTACGAAGTCTGGCGTTGAATTCTGAATTTGTTGCTGTCGATGACGAATCAATGACATTGCATTTGCCGCCGAAGCATAAACTGCTTTTGAACAAGAGCAATCAGGACAAGTTGGAAGCGGCTTTGCAGACGTATTATGGTCGGGCTCTGCGCTTGAAGGTTTTGCTGGTCGATACGGTACAGGAAACCCCTGTCGAACGTCATCGTCAGGTTCAGCGTGACCGTCAAGACCGCGCTGCGACTGCCATTGAACAAGATGGCTTCGTGCGAGAGATGGTGGAGTTGTTTGATGCCACGATCGATGAGGCCTCTATAAAACCCTTGCAGTAAATTTCAGGAGAAAACAGCATGATGAAAGGTGGCATCGCCGGCTTGATGAAACAGGCACAACAGATGCAGGAGCGTATGGTCAAGGCTCAGGAGGAACTGGGTCTTGTCGAGATCGAAGGCCAATCAGGTGCAGGGATGGTCAAGATTTTGATGACCTGTAAACACGATGTCCGTCGTGTCCAGATTGATCCCTCTGTCATGGATGACAAGGAAATGCTGGAGGATCTCGTGGCAGCAGCCGTCAATGATGCAGTACGTAAGGCTGAAGCAGCGACGCAGGAAAAAATGTCAGGCTTTACGGCAGGGATGCAGTTGCCTCCGGGCATGAAGCTCCCCTTTTGAGGCGTGACTGCTCCGTCTTCTCTGGATCGTCTGGTCGACGCTTTACGCTGTTTGCCCGGCGTTGGCCAGAAATCGGCACAACGAATGGCATACCATTTGTTGCAGCGTGATCGCGCAGGGGCTCAGTGTTTATCAGACGAATTGGGTTTGGCTTTGCAGTGCATACGTCATTGCCTGCGCTGCAATAATTTCACGGAAGATGAAGTTTGTGATCGCTGCCTCTCCCAGCGACGAGACGCTGCTTTGCTGTGTGTTGTGGAGATGCCTGTTGATCTGGGTATGATGGAACAAACCCATGCCTACAATGGACTGTACTATGTATTGATGGGGCACCTGAATCCGATCGAAGGTGTCGGCCCCAAAGAACTGCATCTGGATCGTTTCCTTGAGCGGGCTTCGGATCCTTCAATCAGGGAGGTCATCATGGCGACCAATTTCACTCATGAGGGTGAAGCAACCGCACATTATCTCTCGGAAACATTGCATACACGTGGCATTAAAGTGAGCCGTATCGCACGCGGGCTCCCTGTGGGGGGAGAGCTGGAGTTTTCAGACGCCAGCACCATTGCTCAAGCCATGGTGGAACGTCGCGATTATTGAGCGGGCTGGGTCTTAATCGAAATACAGGGCAAAAAAATGGACGCATAGTTTCCATGCGTCCATTTTTAGCGTGAAATACAAAAATCAGAGCCGCGTTGAAGCTTCGAGCGTAGCGAGCAAATCAGTAGCCGCCCCTTGAGGGGCGGATGGGTGGGGTGGGCGTATCGGGTAACGATTATTTCATCCTCTGTGGGTGGAGATAGCTACCATGATCGTTAGTGTGTGGCTTATTGCTGCTTATTGAACTTTAGCCTTCTTGGAGAGTTCTGCAATCAGCTTGTCGACGATTTGTTGTTGCATACGCTGTGCCAGTTGGGGCTTGGCTTCTTCGAAGGAAGGCAGCTTCAATTCGCGGGTGTCTTCCAGCAGGATGACGTGATAGCCAAAGTTGGATTTAACGGGTGTGACGGTGTATTTACCTTTTTCCAGTTTCATCATGGCGTCGGAGAAGGGTTTTACATAATTGCTGGGAGCCGCCCAGCCCAATTCGCCGCCATGCTCGCGTGAGCCGGGATCTTTGGATGCCTTGGCAAGGTCTTCAAATTTTTCGCCTTTGTCCAGCTTGGTGATGATGTCTTTTGCATCATCTTCTTTGTCAACGAGGATGTGACGTGCCTTGTATTCCTTGTCACCGAGTCCCAATTTGATGGTCTCGTATTCCTTCTTGAGCTGTTCGTCAGACACCGGATGCTTCTGGACATAATCGCCAATATAGGCATTGATCAGTACGCTCTGACGTGCCAGCATGAGTTGCGGCAGAATTTTCGGGTTTTTCTCGTAGCCTGCTTTAGTGGCTTCCTGAGAGAGGATTTCACGACGAATCAATTCTTCACGCACCATTTTGCGCAGTTCGGGGCTGTCGGGTTGTCCTTGCGCAGCTTGTGCAGCGATGAGGGCATCGGCACGGCTTTTGGGGATGGCCTTGCCGTTGACCGTTGCAATGGTCTGGTTATCGGCGGACGATGCTTGTGGTGCAGCGTGGGCGGACAGCAGGGGCGCAACGCTCAGAACAGCGGCTAGCGCGATAACGGAGGAGCGGAGCATGGAGCGATTCATCTGGGTTCCTTGAAAAATCGAAGATTATGAA
>CAYTHB010000090.1:0-9991 GCA_964437515.1 uncultured Sterolibacterium sp. | reverse complement strand
GCCCGCTGCCGCGTGGATAGCGAACGGCACTCGGGCCGTCGTGATGAAAGGCGGTGGTCAGCATCTGGCGACATTCGTTCTCATCGCTCGGTGTCATGATGAGCATGTTGGGGATGCAAGCCAGATAGGAAAGATCAAAGGCACCGTTATGCGTGGCACCATCAGCACCCACTAGGCCGCCACGGTCGATGGCCAGCATGACAGGCAGGTTCTGCAAGGCAACATCATGGATCCATTGATCGTAGGCGCGCTGAAGGAAGGTTGAATAGATGGCCACCACCGGTTTCATTCCTTCGCAAGCCAGCCCCGCAGCAAAGGTAATCGCATGTTGTTCGGCGATGCCGACATCGTGATAGCGTTGTGGGTACTGTTCTGCAAAACTGCTGAGTCCCGAGCCTTCACGCATGGCGGGAGTGATGCCGATCAGCCGTTCGTCGGCAGCTGCCATGTCACACAGCCACTCTCCAAAAATCTGGGTGTAGGTGGGTTTGGAAGTTTTAATCCCCGTTTGTATCCCGCCGGCACTGTCAAATTTTGAAACCCCGTGATACAGAATGGGATCGGCTTCAGCCAGTTTGTAGCCCTGTCCTTTGCGAGTAACGACATGCAGGAATTGCGGGCCGTCGAGCTCTCGCAGGTTTTGCAGGGTGGGAATCAATGACTCCAGATCGTGGCCATCAATCGGTCCGATGTAGTTAAAGCCGAATTCTTCAAAGAGCGTTCCGGGGACGACCATCCCTTTGACATGCTCTTCGGCGCGTCGCGCTAGCTCCAATACGGAGGGGACGATGGAGAGCACTTTTTCGCCCGCACGTCGTGCCGCATTGAAGGTGTGTCCGGAGAGCAGCCGTGCCAGATATTTGTTGAGTGCGCCCACAGGCGGCGAAATCGACATATCGTTATCGTTGAGGATGACCAGCAGATTGGCATCGATTACGCCGGCATTGTTGAGGGCTTCAAATGCTTGTCCTGCGGACATCGCCCCGTCACCGATAATGGCGACGACACGCCGGTTTTCTTTCTTGTTACGGGCAGCGACCGCCATGCCCAATGCGGCTGAAATCGAGGTCGAGGAGTGGCCAACGCCAAAGGTGTCATAAGGGCTTTCGTTGCGTCGTGGAAAACCGGAAATGCCATCCTGCATTCGCAAACGCGCCATGCCTTCGCGTCGTCCGGTGAGAATTTTGTGCACATAGGTTTGATGCCCAACATCCCATACCAGACGGTCTTCAGGGGTGTTGAAAACGTGATGCAAGGCGATGGTGAGTTCAACGGTTCCCAGGTTGGAAGACAGATGCCCACCGGTTCGGGACACGGATTCAATCAGAAAGGTGCGTAGTTCCTGGGCGAGTTTGGGCAGATCACTCAGCGGCAGACGGCGCAGGTCAGCTGGGTTGGTGATGGTATCAAGGAGAGGCGTGCTAGGCATGAGGCGATGATGCGGTGGGATGAGTGTTGCGTGTCAGGGGTAAGGGGTCTGTCAGAATTTTCGGTGACCAATGAAATCGGTGAGTTCGATGAGGCGTTGCGCTGAAGAGCCAAAGTCAGCGAGAGCTGCACGTGCTGAGGTGTGTAACTCGGCGGCTTTTTCGCGTGCTTGAGGCAAGCCAAGTAGCGTGACATAGGTCGGTTTATTTTGTGCTGCGTCTTTACCGGCCGTTTTTCCAAGCGTGGCGGTATCTGCTTCACTGTCGAGGATGTCGTCAACCACCTGAAAGAGCAAACCCGCAATTTTGGCATAGTGATCGAGATGACGGATCGCTTCAGAAGACAGATTGCTTCCGCAGTGGGCTCCTAGCAATACTGCAGCACGAATCAAGGCACCTGTCTTGTGGATGTGCATGAATTCGAGTTCTGACAAGGTGAGTGCTTGGTCTATTGCCGCCAGATCGATGGCTTGTCCGCCTGCCATGCCGCGTGAACCGGAGGCGTGGGCAAGCAAAGAAACCATGTTGAGCTGTCGTGCGGCAGCAGATTTTTCGAGGGGCTCTTGGGCTTTGGCATTGCGTTGATCATCATTGCAGGGTTCGCACAGCGTGTGTTCGGCAAGAGTTTGAAAAGCAAGGGTTTGCAGGGCATCGCCCACCAGCATTGCTGTCGCTTCATCAAATTCAACATGGCATGTTGGCTTGCCGCGACGCAGAATGTCGTCATCCATGCAGGGTAGATCGTCATGCACCAGCGAATAGACATGGATCAATTCGACCGCAGAGGCGGCAATATCTAGGTGTTCTGAAGGCGCCCCGGTAATCAAGCCCGCCGCATGGCAGAGCAATGGACGCACACGCTTGCCGCCGCCCAATACGGCATAACGCATGGCTTGATGCAGGCGTTGAGGCGCCAGATGGGGGGCGGGCAGCAAATGATCCAGCGTTTGCTCAGTGCGCTGCTGTATGGATTGCATCCAGGTAGAAAAATCCATGTTTTTTGTTTCTGTGGCGGTGTTCTTCAATTCAATGGGGTGTTACTCAAAATGGGAAGTCCCCATCCTCAAAGGACGGAGGCGGAGGCAATGTATTTGCAGACTGCAACTCCTGTAAAGCACCCCCTTCAAGTGTCTTGATCTTTTGATCGGCAGCATTCAAGGCATCCTGACAAAACTTCAGCAGGCTTGTTCCACGCTCATAGGTTGTCAATGATTCTTCCAAGGGAAGCTGTCCCCCTTCCATTGCACGCACGATGGTTTCAAGTTCAGTCAGTGCTGCTTCAAAAGTCGGGGGTGTTGCGGTGCGAGCAGATTTAACCATGAGTGAATCGAGTGCCTGAGTTTGAGTGTCTGGAGTCCGGACGTGTTGAGCGTATTAAACGTTTTGAGCGGGACAAAAGGCAGGAAAATAACGCATACCCTGTGTTCAGGTCAAACTCCCTTGCCTATGAGGATTCTTGCTTGAGGCAGAACATTGATAAATTCATTGCTCCCCCTGCACTGAGTCGTTATAATCCGCGCTTTCTTGCAGCATGTCGCGCTTTCTTGCAGCATGTGCCGGTGTAGCTCAGTTGGTAGAGCAGCGCATTCGTAATGCGAAGGTCGGGAGTTCGACTCTCTTCACCGGCACCACATTCCGCATTGAATCAAAAAACGGCTTCAGGTCATACCTCGAAGCCGTTTTTATTCACCCCTCCTCAAAATGCCGACAGATTGCTACCCGCAGCGCCGACGACGGCAAGACTGGCGATGCTGCGAGCGATGCCGTACAGATTGCTGGTCGTTCCTGAGGTTTGCAGCGTCCAATTGCTGCCGTCAGTGCTGGTATACAGACTGCCATTGTTCCCTGCAACGACAAACTGGCGACCAAAGGTGATGGCATTCAGATTATTCACGCCATTGCCCATGATGCTGGCACTCCATGTCGCACCGTTATCCGTGCTGGTCAATTGTGTGCCGGATGTGCCGATTGCAATGAACATGGGGGTTACGGTGCCTGTTGTGGCATTGACACCGGCACCATAAGTGATGCCTTTGAGATCGGCGCTTGTGCCCGATGTCATGGGGGTCCAGTTGATTGCATTGACACTGGTGAGCAGCGTGCCCGATTTCCCGGCGGCAATCCAAAGCCCATTGCCGTAGCCGATGGCATAGAGGTCATTTTGGGTTCCGGATGCTTGCACTGTCCAGGTTTGCCCCCCCGCACTGCTTACGATCGTGCCATTACGTCCTACGGCGACATAGCCATTGCTTCCATTGGTGGCGAGTGCCATGAGGTCATTGCTTGTGCCGCTGGCCTGTTGTGTCCAGGTCGTGGCATTGGTGCTGTAAAGAATGGTGCCGTTTGTACCCGCGGCAATATAACTTCCACCATAGATGACTGTATTTAGATTGGATTTGGGCACAGCCATTGGATTGGTTTGAGCTGTCCAGGCAATCGGGGTGTAGGCATTGATATCCGGACTGGAGTAGATCACGCCATCATTGCCAACGGCGACGAAAAGACTGCCGTAACTCACCGCATTGATGTCACTTGCACTCAAGGCAGCGTTATTGTTCCATGTGGCTCCGGCGAGTCGGGGTGTGGCTGTCACTGCCGTACTCCCCGGCCCCCCCGGCCCACCTTTGCTTCTCGCATTGATGGTAAATGCGTAGGTTTTTCCGTTGGTCAAGTTGTATGCCACATAGGGCGAGGTCACCTTCGGATAGGCAAAGCCGCCGAGCGTGTCCCAGTTCTGGGTGCTGACATCCGTGCCGGGGGCCGCGAACAGCCAGTATTCGTTATTGGGCGAGGAATCCCAGAACAATGTCACGGTCGTGTCGCCAGCGATAGCGCGTACATTGGTGGGAGCGGGTTCCGCACTGCCGATATCAAAAGCCCCCCCCATGCAACCGTTGAGCATCAGGGTGGTGACAACGATTGCAAATAGAAAGATGACACGTTTCATAAACGAGGTACCTGCTTAAAAATCAAAGCGAAAATTTTAACAGATGAGAAGAGGCAGTCCGGAAAGCAGGGCTGATCTTTCCGGGGTTTATCGCATCAATGGCTGATCGGCTTGTAGCGAATACGTTTGGGTTTGGCGGCTTCTTCACCCAGACGTTTCTTCTTGTCGGCTTCGTATTCCTGATAGTTGCCGTTGAAGAACGTCCATTGCGAGTTGCCTTCACACGCGAGGATATGAGTGGCGATGCGGTCGAGGAACCAGCGATCATGTGAAATCACTAGAACGCAACCCGCATATTCGAGCAGCGCATCTTCCAGAGCGCGTAGCGTTTCCACATCGAGGTCGTTGGAAGGCTCGTCGAGCAGCAGCACGTTTCCACCGGAGCTGAGCGTCTTGGCCATATGCAGACGACCGCGTTCGCCACCGGAAAGCTGGCCGACGATTTTTTGCTGATCTGAGCCTTTGAAATTGAAACGTCCCAAATAAGCCCGCGCGGGTGTTTGATATTTGCCGATGGTCAGCAGATCTGCGCCGCCTGAGATGGCTTCAAAAACGCTTTTTTCGTTGTCGAGCGCATCGCGGCTTTGATCCACATGGGAAATCTTGACCGTTTGACCAAGTTTGACCTCGCCGGAATCGGGCTGCTCCTTGCCGGTAATCATCTTGAACAGCGTCGATTTCCCAGCACCATTCGGGCCGATGATGCCGACAATCGCGCCCGGTGGAACGCTGAAACTCAGGTTATCAATCAGCAGACGCTCACCGAAGCTCTTGGACACATTGTTGAACTCAATGACCTCATTACCCAGACGCTCGGCCACGGGGATGAAAATTTCCTGGGTTTCGTTGCGCTTCTGGTATTCCTCGGAAGATAGCTCGTTGAAACGCGCCAGACGCGCCTTGCTCTTGGCTTGCCGCGCCTTGGGGTTTTGCCGAACCCATTCAAGTTCCTGCTTCATTGCCTTGATGCGCGCGCCTTCTTGCTTGGCTTCGACTTCCAGCCGCTTTTCTTTCTGTTCTAGCCAGGAGGAATAGTTACCCTTCCATGGGATGCCTTCGCCGCGGTCGAGTTCGAGGATCCATTCAGCGGCGTTGTCGAGGAAGTAGCGGTCGTGGGTGACAGCGACGACCGTGCCGGGGAAGCGCGTGAGAAACTGCTCCAGCCATTCCACCGATTCAGCATCGAGGTGGTTGGTCGGCTCGTCGAGCAGCAGCATGTCGGGCTTGGAAAGCAGCAGGCGGCACAGTGCCACGCGGCGTTTTTCGCCACCGGAGAGTACGCTGATTTTGGCATCCCAGTCGGGTAGCCCGAGCGCGTCGGCAGCAATTTCCAGTTGATGTTCCACATCGCTGCCCGCAGCAGCGATGATGTTTTCGTACTTCGCCTGTTCTTCGGCGAGTTTGTCGAAATCCGCATCTGGCTCGGCATAGGCGGCGTAAATCTCTTCTAATTTAGCTTTGGCTTCGAGCAGCGCGCCGAGGCCGCCTTCGACGGCTTGGCGCACCGTTTGCTCAGGATCGAGTTGCGGCTCCTGTGGCAGATAACCGATGGAAATCCCCGGCATCGGCGTGGCATCACCGATGATTTCTTTATCCACCCCCGCCATGATGCGTAACACGGTGGATTTGCCTGAGCCGTTCAAGCCCAGCACACCAATCTTGGCACCTGGGAAGAAAGAGAGCGAAATATCCTTGAGAATTTGACGTTTCGGCGGAACGATCTTGCCGACGCGGTTCATGGTGAAGACGTATTGAGCCATGACTTTCCTTGAGTTCAGAGTACAGCGTTCAAAAAACGAAAAGCCATAAGCTTACCCGAGCAGCGCACACTGCGGGTAAATCTTAGGAGTTTTTAACCTAGAAACCGTAGCTGGACGCCTTCGAGTGTGCATTTTACGGGTCGTCTGACAAGGCGCGATGAGGCGCATGGCCACTCCCTGCAACGAAGAGCAACGCAGGCAGGCGACCCGTAAAATGTGCAATCGACGGCGTAGCGGTCTCACCCGCAAGGTGAAGCTGATAGGTAATGAAAAACATACAGCATGACTGGTGTTTGTGATGACGATAAGCGGTCAGCTGCGGTTTCTAGGTTTACCGGAAAATGACTCAGCTTGCGCTGGCAGCGAGACGGGCTTCCAGTTCGGCGGGGGGCAGGGGTTTGCTGTAGAGATAGCCCTGGTATTCGTCGCAGCCTTCATTGCGGGCAAAGGCGAGTTGCTCCTCTGTTTCAATACCTTCAATCACGGTTTCCAGCTCAAGGTTCCGCGCAAGTGCAATGATGGTGCGTGTAATGGCGACATCATGTGCATCCGAAGGAATGCCGCGGACAAAGGATTGATCGATTTTCATGCAATCAATCGGGATATGCTTAAGGTATGAAAGTGAAGAATAGCCTGTTCCGAAATCGTCGATGGCAATGGCAATACCCATTGCACGAAGCGCCTGGAGTTTAAGGGTGGTTTGATCAAGGTCATTGGCCAGTGCGCTTTCGGTGATTTCCAGTTCCAGAAGGTTGGGAGGCAAACCGGTTTCATTCAATGTTTTTTTGACACGATCCACTAGGTCCTCTTGTGCAATCTGAAGCGCAGAAAGATTGATGGCCACACGGAATGAGTGATGACCTGCGTCGAGCCAGGCCTTGCGCTGGCGACAACCTTCATACAATGCAAATTCACCAATCGTATCAATCAGACCGGAAGCTTCTGCCACGGGAATGAAACGGGCGGGAGAAATGTAGCCGTCCTCTGGATCTTTCCATCGCATGAGTGCCTCGACACTACGCATGGCTCCGGATTTCAGGGAAACCCGAGGCTGGTAATGGAGACTCAGAACATGGTTGTCTATTGCAATGCGCAATTTGTTTTTTATCGTCAGGAAATCAAGGGCGCGCGCATTGAGTTCGGATGAAAAATAAGCATATTGATTGCGGCCATTTTCTTTGGCAGAGTGCATGGCGGCTGCTGCGTTGCGCAGAAGGGTGTGTACATCATGTCCTTCAGCCGGATGGCAGGTGATCCCGATACTGGCCGTGATGTACATGGGCTGACCGCTGACAACGAAAGGAGTCGATAGCGCATTCTGTAATGTTTGTGCTGTGACGGCCAATCCGGTTTCTTCGTGCACTCCCTCAATGAGCGCGACGAATTCATCTGCACCGAAACGTGCCAGTACGTCAGCTTCATCCAGCGCGGATTGCAAGCGTGCCGCGACCTGAACCAGGAGTTGATCAGCCATGGCATAGCCCAAGGAATCATTGATATTTTCAAAGTGATCAAGATCCAGATGCAATAAGCCAATATTGCCTGAAGTGCGAGAGGAACGTGCCAGTGCTGACTGGCAAAGTTCGAGAAACAGGGTGCGATTGGGTAAGTGAGTGAGCTCATCGTATTGTGCCAGCTTGTTCATGATGCGCAGTCGCCGCACGGCGCATCGTGTGAGATCAAGCGCAAACATGGGATGTTGCTGCACAATTTCCAGTAATCGAGGTTTGTCGATGGCGACAATACGACAGTCTGAAGCAGCCACGGCAGTGGCACTACGCGTGGTATTGTCCAGCAAGGCCATCTCACCCAGGCTTTCACCTGCTTCGATGGTATCAAAGACATGGTCGCCAATGCGGACTTCGATGCGGCCTTCCAATACCAGATACATCACATGGCCGGGATCCCCAATGGAAAAAATGACCTCACCAGCAGGATATTGTGCAGTCCAGTCACTCTCATTCAAGTAGGTGGAGTAATCGATAGTCATAATATTTCCTCTGCGGTGAATCCGACAAGACTACTTGAATGGCCTAGGTTTGTCATTTTTCTCTCGTACCAAGGTTGATATAACGGAAAAGAATGAATTCATGAAAATATATTCCTTTTTCTTCTGTTTTGTGAACACTAAAATGCGCCTATCTTCAAGTTCGCCATCATCATCAATTTATCCATCTTTCGTAAGGAAAGTCATGTCAGCAAAAAAACATACTGTAGTCATCATTGGCGGTGGTACGGCCGGTATCAGTGTGGCAGCAGGGTTGCGCCGCAGACAATCCACACTCGACATTGCCATCGTCGATCCGGCGGAATTTCATTATTACCAGCCGGCATGGACTTTGGTAGGGGGTGGGGCTTTTGATGTCAGGCAAACCCAGCGCAAGCTGACTAGCATACTCCCTCAAGGGGTGGCTCATATTGCACAGGCTGTCACTGGATTTAATCCCGAAGCCAATGAAATCGAACTCGCCAACGGACAACGTCTGGGCTATGACTTTCTCGTGGTGGCCGCAGGTATCCAGCTGAATTTCTCTGCAATCAAAGGCTTGCCCGAAGCCTTGGGCAAGAATGGGGTGAGTAGCAATTACCGTTATGATCTCGCGCCCTATACGTGGGAACTCGTGCAGCAGTTCAAGGGCGGCAAGGCGGTTTTTACACAGCCAGCTGGCGCAATCAAGTGTGCGGGTGCGCCTCAAAAGGCGATGTATCTATCGGCCAATTACTGGCGTCAGCAGGGGGTCAAGCCAGAAAGTATCCAGTTTCGCAACGGGGGCGCTGTCTTGTTCAGCGTACCGTTCTACGCCAAGGCACTGAGTCGGATTGTCGATTCCTATGGTGCCAAGGCGCATCTGGGAGATGCCTTGGTGGAAGTGCGTGGCGATGAAAAAATCGCGGTCTTTGAACGTGTCAAGGATGGGGAAAAGATTCGTGAAGATGTCCCTTACGATCTGCTCCATGTCGTTCCACCACAAAGTGCTCCGGATTTCATCCGCCAAAGTACTCTGGTCAATGCAGAAGGCTGGGTGGACGTCGATCAGGCGACATTGCGCCATGTACGCCACAATAACATCTACTCCTTGGGCGATTGCAGCTCACTGCCGACTAGCAAAACCGCAGCCGCCGTGAAGGCGCAAGCCCCGGTACTGGTGAATAACCTGGTGCAAGCCTTACAGGGTTTGGAAATCAGCGCACGCTATACGGGCTATACGGCTTGCCCGGTGACGACGTCGCATGGAAAAGTGATGCTCGCTGAGTTTACCTATGCCGGATCTGTATCGACGACACTTCCGCTGGATTCCCGCATTCCGCGTAAGTTCTATTGGTTCCTTAAACGCTCGGTTCTGCCGTGGTTCTATTGGAATCTCTTGCTGAAAGGATACTTTGTGCCGGAAGTGCATCAGAAACGCGAATTTCCGGAGGCACTGCCTGAACTGATCGAAGCTTGAGAAGGTGTCCCCCCCCCGATTACTTGGCGAATGCAGCGGCGCGGTTGAATGGGGGGGATAGGTTACAAATCCGGTAGCAGTATCTATCAAGAAAAACGGCTTGCATCGCTGCAAGCCGTTGAAGTATTGGTAGGCCGTGTAGGGATCGAACCTACGACCAACGGATTAAGAGTCCGCTGCTCTACCAGCTGAGCTAACGACCCGATACTTTTTTGAACCCTTCTGTCGTTTTGCATTGCGAATGCCTGATGTTAAAGAGACAACGGCTGCAATGCGTACTGCGAATCTGGACAATTATACAACTTGAAACAGCACATTTTCAAGCACTGTGGTGTAACTGGTAGGCCGTGCGGGATTCGAACCTGCGACCAACGGATTAAAAGTCCGCTGCTCTACCAACTGAGCTAACGA
>CAYTHB010000089.1:0-10122 GCA_964437515.1 uncultured Sterolibacterium sp. | reverse complement strand
CAAAAAATCAATAGGTTATCATTGGTTTTGAGCAAGAAGACCACGGATTCAGGTGTATGTTTTTCATTATCTATTGCCTTCACCTTGCGGGTGAGACCGCTACGCCGTCGATTGCACGCTTTTTGGGCTGCCTGGCTTCGTTGCTCTTCGTTGCAGGGAGCGGCCATGCGCCTCATCGCGCCTTGCCAAACAGCCCAAAAAGCACACACTCGAAGGCGTCCAACTACGGTTTCTAGGATCATGAATGGCTCGAAAATAACGACATTGACACTTGATGAAATGCGTACCCGTCGTACCCGCGGCGAATCGCAGACAGACTGGGCACGTTTGAAGCGTGAGGTGACGGCTGGCATCGAACCGATGGCGGATAGTGATTCGCCCGATGCGACGCAAGGCTTGCGTGAAGCTGTTGCCCGTCGCCCTGTGGGAAGGCCAGCAGGTAGCGGCAGCAAGGAGCAGGTGGCGATCCGTTTCGACCGTGAGATTCTGGCCGCTTTTCGTTCAGCTGGCCCGGGCTGGCAGACGCGAATGAACGATGCGCTCAAAGACTGGCTTAAGACGCACTCGCCAGTGTGGTGAGTAAAGACCCCGTTCCAAATGGAAGAGCCGCTACATGCGGCTCTTCGTATTTCTGGCGGAGATTTCTTGCGAATCAGGTAGCGATTTCATCCCGCAAACAGCCGCGCCAGTTCTGCTCCCGGGCTGGGGGCGCGCATGAAGGCTTCGCCGACCAGAAAGGCGTGGACGTTGTTCTGGTGCATCAGGGCGACATCCTCCGGTTTGAGAATGCCGGACTCGGTGACGACGATACGATTATCGGGAATCTGCTCTAGTTGTTGCAAAGTGGTATCGAGGCTGACCTCGAAGCTGCGTAAATCGCGGTTGTTGATGCCGATAAGCGGGGTTTTGAGTTGCAGTGCCAACGCGGTTTCAGCGGCATCATGGGCTTCGACCAGCACCGCCATACCCAGTTGATGGGCAATCGCTTCCATTTCCTGCATCTGCGCCAGTTCCAGTGCTGCGACAATCAGCAAAATGGCATCCGCCCCCATCGCCCGTGCTTCATAGACCTGATACGAATCGACCAGAAAATCCTTGCGAATGACGGGCAGGGTGCAGGCAGTGCGTGCCTGTTGCAGGTATTCCGGCGCGCCTTGAAAGTAGGGGCGATCAGTGAGCACCGAAAGACAGGCCGCACCATGCAATGCGTAGTCGACCGCAATGCTGGCGGGGTCGAAATCAGCACGAATGATGCCTTTCGAGGGGCTTGCCTTTTTGATTTCGGCGATGACGGCGGGGCGCCCCTCGGCAATTTTTTGGCGTATCGCACCGACGAAGTCGCGGGGAGCCGGTTGTGCGTGAGCGTCGGCTTGAATGGCAGCGAGCGAACGTATGTCTTGCGCAGCGGCGACTTCCTCTTGTTTGGTAGCAAGAATTTTTTTCAAAATATCGGGGCGATCATGGACTGCACTCATATCGTTTCTCCGCGCGTCCATGCGACAAAGACATCGAGTTTTGACTGCGCCTCACCGTTAGCCAGCACTTCCCGAGCACGCGCGATGCCTTCCTTGATCGATTCTGCAATATTGGCCACATACAATGCGGCACCGGCATTGAGCAAGACGATATCCTGCGCCGGCCCCGGTTTATTGGCGAGTACGCGCAGCACCACAGCCTTCGATTCTTCCGCGTTGGCCACACGCAAGCGACGGTTGGATGCCATCGCCAGCCCAAAGTCTTCAGGATGAATTTCGTATTCACGAATTTCGCCATCCTTCAATTCACCCACCAAGGTGGCCGCACCCAGCGAAATCTCATCCATGCCGTCTTTGCCATGCACGACCAGCACATGATTCGCTCCTAGGCGTTGCATGACGCGCACCTGGATGCCGACCAGATCAGGGTGAAACACGCCCATCAAGGTGTTGGGTGCGCCTGCCGGGTTGGTCAAGGGGCCGAGAATGTTGAAGATCGTCCGTATTCCCATTTCGCGACGCACAGCCGCCACATTTTTCATGGCTGAATGATGATTGGGCGCGAACATGAAGCCAATGCCCGTGGCATCAATGCAAGGGCCGATGCGTTCCGGAGGCAGCTGAATATCCGCCCCCAAAGCTTCCAGCACATCAGCACTGCCTGAACTGGATGACACGCTGCGATTGCCATGCTTGGCGACTTTGGCACCGGCGGCAGCAGCAACAAACATTGCCGCCGTAGAAATATTGAAGGTATGCGCACCATCGCCGCCCGTGCCGACGATATCGACAAAATGCCGGTTATCCGCCACGACCACCTTGGTTGACAATTCACGCATGACTTGCGCGGCGGCCGAGATTTCACCGATGGTTTCCTTCTTCACTCGCAAACCGGTGAGGATGGCTGCCGTCATCAAGGGAGAAATGTCCCCCTGCATGATCTGGCGCATCAAATGCAGCATCTCATCATGAAAAATCTCACGATGTTCGATAGTGCGCTGGAGCGCTTGTTGGGGTGTCATCATGTGCGTGCTCCCGCACCGTTGGCTGTCTGGTCGAGGAAGTTCCTCAGCATTTCGTGACCGCATTCGGTCAAGATTGATTCAGGGTGAAACTGCACACCTTCCACTTGCAAGGTCTTGTGGCGCACCCCCATGATTTCACCATCTTCCGTCCAAGCGGTGATTTCCAGACATTCCGGCAGTGAGGCACGTTCAATCGCCAACGAGTGATAACGCGTCACCGTCAGCGGATTGGGCAAACCGTGAAACACGCCGATATCATGATGATGCACCGGTGAAGTCTTGCCATGCATCAGTTGTCGTGCATGGACAATACGCCCACCAAACGCCGCACCGATGCTTTGATGTCCCAGACACACGCCCAGCAAGGGAATTTTCCCGGCAAAGGCCTTGATCGCCGGTACGGATATTCCAGCCTCGTTCGGCGAACAGGGCCCCGGCGAAATCACGATTCGCGCTGGCTGCAATGCTGCGATTTGCTCCAGAGTGATTGCATCATTGCGATAAACGTGAACATCCTCCCCCAACTCGCCAAAATACTGGACGATGTTATAGGTAAAAGAATCGTAGTTATCGATCATCAGCAGCATGTCGCAGCTATCCTTTTGTTCTGTATGGCTATGGTTCCAGTGAATCAGCCTTGATACCTCGCGCCGATAGTCTGGAACCGAATGCACGAAAGTCGCTATTGTCCCCCATATCGGCTCCGACTCAAACTGAATTGCCCCGGATTTTGAGGAGGCATAATTCCCCAAAAGGAGGAAGTATGCAAACCAGGAAAGCGACGCCGAAGTATTCACAGGAAGTCCGCGAGCGTGCAGTTCGCATCGTGCAGGAACAACGCAAAGAGTATCCCTCACTGTGGGCGGCTGTTGAATCCATCGCCCCCAAAATTGGCTGTTCGGCGCACACACTGCTGGAATGGGTACGCAAGTACGAGGTTGATCACGGCTTGCGTGACGATGTAACCAGCGATGAGCGCGAGCGCATCAAGGTACTGGAACGCTTGATGAAACATCTGGGATTAACCAAACCGCCTCCACGAAATACAGGGCGATTCACGGACAACTCCTTTCACGGGACTTCAACCCGTTGGATATACCGCCGATCACTGCGAACGGTCTGATCCATATTATTTTCCTAAAACACCGTCCAACCCATTAAGTTCGCTACTGTTTTTTCTGGGAAAGGGACAAAATGTGGCAATGCAAGACTTGACCCCTATCCAGACAAGGCAGCCCAATGCCCGTGTATTGCGTTTGATATCCCCCAGACGAATTGCGGCGGATGGATAGCGCTCATAGGCCAAGTGACTCGCTTGGCGCAAAGTCAGCTGCAAACGTTCGACAGCATCCTGATAGCCACAAAGCAAGGAGAAAACCGTGGTCTGACCCCTATTATTGCCGACCACTATTATTGCCCAATGTCAATCAAACGTAAGTACCAGCCGCTTGCCCAACGCGGCCGCAGCTTTTTCAAGCTGCTTCATGGTTGGATAATGTCGCGGATTTTCCAGGCGCTTGGCGGCAGGCCATGAGGTTTCCAATGCGCGAGCCAACTCCGCGAGCGAGCGATCTCCCCGCGCTTGGCGCACCAAGAGCGCTGCTTGCACTTTGGCGTCCGGAGCAATGTAGCGCGCGTTTTTTACCCCTTGCGACGGTAACGGGATGCTCCTTCCAGTTTCAATATATTCCTCCAAGATGAGAGAAAGCACTTCAACGCCATTGAATTCGCATTCGTCGGTGGTTTCTCCTTGGGTGATCGCCTCCGGAATATCGATGAAGCGCACAAAGAAACCAGATGGTTCCTGCGGCTCGAAAACGGCGGGATAGCGGATGTCCATGTTTGCTCCTTATTTCAGTTTCACATTTGTTTGTCGCTCGATGTCGGCCAATAAGCCTTTGCCGATGTCAGCGGTACCATGAACGGGAACCGGTACGACACGCCCATCCTTTTCTAGCATGTGATGGCTGCCACGAACCCGCTTGACTCTCCAGCCTTGAGCTTTTAATTGCTTGATAATTTCGTTTCCGTTCATATGCCTGAATATAGATCAATATTGATATACCGTCAATAAAGTAGGAGACAAACCGCAGTTTTACGCTGAAACCCAACGCACCCAACAAAAACCCCACCCCGCTTGTGGCGAGATGGGGTTGGGTTTGTTGCACCCTCGATGGGCTGAGGGCTAGGGGCTGAACCAGAGAACCGTGGTCTGACCACTATTATTGTTATTGCTGTTGGGGATTTTATTGACCCTGACCCCTTTAATTGACCCCTTTAATTCCTCGAAATGTTGCAATGCAAGACTTGACCCCATAGATTCCGTTGGCAGATTCAGCGTGCGACGCTACCGGCATGATCGCATCGCCTGGGCGCGGCGGCGACTGCAACTAAAAACAAAGCGGGCGTCCTTTTGTTTTTTTATTTATCTCCATCTCCGGCACGCCGGAGGAATCGCGGCGCAAATCAAGCAAACACGACTTGCGTATGCCCCTGCGGATGACTGCGTGGTGCCTTGCGAACCACAATCTCTACGTCCCGCCCTAGGCGATTCAGACACTCGATCATCTTGGTTTCGCTGACGCCTCGGAATTGGCCGCGCAAGAGACCTGACAACTTCGGCTGCGTGATACCCAAAATCTCGGCGGCCTGTTGTTGTGTCAGGTGGCGATGGCGAATGATGTCGCCAATCTTGCTGGCCAACTGCGCCTTGACATACATTGCCTCGGCATCAGCGGTTTGCAGATCCGTGTAGACATTGCCACTGCTTTCTTCGATCTCGATCATTTCTGAACTCCTGGACTGACCTCAATGGCCTTCAAACGTGACTTGATCAACTCCACATCCGGCTTGGGTGTGGCAATGCCCTGCGTGGATTTCTTCTGGAAGCAATGCACGACATACACTGCCTCGGTATAGCGCACGGTATAAACGGCACGGTAGGCATCACCCTGGAAATCCTCAACCACCTCCACGACGCCAGCACTACCAAAGCCTTTGAATGGTTTAGCGTCAGGATGCTTCTGCCCAACTTGGGCCAAATGCAGCGCGTATCCGAAAGTATCCCGCACCTCCTCAGGCATGGCCATGAGGTCTTTTTTGCTGGATGCGACCCAGCGCAAGAGTTTGGTTGGGCTTGGCATCAACGAATTATGCCCATATAGGAATAAGAACGCCAGCGCTCGACCAAATCAACCCACTTCGCTTATCCTCCTCGTCTTTTTGCCCAAGGAAACAAAAGTCGGCGCTGGCACGACGGCACCCTAGAAGTAGAAAACCCTATCCCGCTTATGACGAGATAGGGTTGGTTGTGTTGCACCCTCGATGAGCTGAAGGCTAGGGGCTGAACCGGAAAACCGTGGTCTGACCCCTATTATTCTCTGCTTGTCGTGATGCACTTGCGCCGACATCCCGATTACTGGCGTGAGCGCATGTAATCTGAAGCCGCCTGCCAGTAATGCTCGACCCGCCTACCAGTCCGTTCGGGTGGAGCGGGGTCACTTTCATTACCAATCAATTCGTCGGTATGCGCCGGAGTGTGCGAATGAACTGCCAGTCTCGTCAGCAAATACGTAGCGCTTGTCCGCATACATGAAGATCCTTGGGGGAACGGCGGGGATGGCCTTTGACAGGCAGAAAACCGTGGTCTGTCCCATGTTTTTCTTTAATTGCTAGTCGTCAGATTTTCATACTTTCCAGGTACAAGCTTTCTGGTGCGATATCCACATCCTCGTTCCAAACCACGGTATTGTGCGCCACACGCGCTTGCGCGAAGAGGCTACGGGACTTCAAAGCTTCAAATGCCGGGTAAGCAAGATAAGGACTGACATCAAACCGCCGCATCTCGCCATTATTAAAAGTCACATTCAGCGAATAGTTCTCGGCAACTGAGACCGATATCGGTCTGGGTAATTTTCCTGATGTGCTCATTTCGTGCTCACTTCAAGGGCTCAATCTTATAGGGGGTCGCGCCGGAAACCGCGAGCTTCCAGTCTGCCATCAACTCATCCGCATGCAGCGCTATCCAGGCCTGCACCAGCTTATATTGCTTTCCAGGCAACTCACCTTCCAGCAATTCTCCGTCAGGAATCTGGAAGATGGCCTCTGCCTCTGCGTATTCAACGTGAATGTGTGGAAGGTGGTGCTGCTTAGTATCAAGCACATACATTCTGATGAGAATTCCGTAGAACATGCTGATGGTTGGCATGGAGAACGCTCCGCTAATTGGATGTCAGTATTGTACCAATTTATTGACCCTGACCCCTGATCGCTAAAACCGGAAAATCGTGGTCTGACCCCCTATTATTTTCTTGGGATTTTATTGACCCTGACCCCTTTAATTGCGGTGTTGCACCCTCGATGAGCTGAAGGCTAGGGGCTGAACCGGAAAACCGTGGTCTGACCCCTATTATTCTGTTATCGTCCCCTATTATCATTGCGCTTGAATGCCCGCAAGGTCTGGGCAGAAAACATCTGGTTGCGGCCGACGACGTGGCTCGGCATCAACTTACCAGACTGCACATAGCGCCGCAGGGTCGGCAGGGAAATTTCAAGGTACTCCGCCGCTTCCGCAGCTGAAAACGGTTCCTGCTGAAGATGGCCAAACACCTGTTCGTGGGTGAAATCATCGTCGCGGAAAGCATTGCCGGTCAGCAATGAAAAAAAACGAACGCGCTCCATCGCGGGCATGCGCTTCATTTCAGAAAACAGGTCTTCAGCCGTCAGGGGCTGGTTCATGGTGTGGTTCATTTCGGCTCTCCTTTGTTGCTTTCCTGCCGCAAGTAGCGTTTCAAGTCGGCGTAGAAGTTTTCATGTGAGCCCACCTGGTAGAAATCAATGATCAAAAACTCAAGGGGCAAATCCTCGACCGGGAGGCGGTATGCCAGCAAATACTCCTGCTGATTGAAACGAAACTTGTAAACCCGTATCCCCGCCAGATCGCCGACCTTGGGTTCGCCAATGTCCGGTGAGCCGCAGACCAACGCCACTGCATCCTCAATCGCCAACTGCAAGGGTTTGTGTGCCTTCTTGACGTACTGGGCGAAAGGACGCTTGTAGTTCGGTTTCATGCGCTCATATTAGCAGAAAAATGAACCCATATCATATCACATTAATACCGCACACAAAAATCGGCGCTGGCGGCGACCGAAGGAAGTGCAGAGCAAGGCGGCGCAGACGTAGAAAACCCCACCCCGCTTGTGGCGAGATGGGGTTGGGTTTGTTGCACCCTCGATGAACTGAGGGCTAGGGGCTGAACCGGAAAACCGTGGTCTGACCCCTATTATTTCCGCGCAGTTGCTTGGCAGCCAGAAAACAGGCTTCCCCACGGATAACCTTGGTTTCGGTGTCTTGCACCCAAGGATGGATGTTCGGCGTATTGCCGCGTTTTGGTGTGTACCGGAAAACCTTGATGCCAGCGGGCGCAGGATTATTCTCGATGCACAAGGCCGTAACCTCATCGCCACGAGCCGCGAGGGCAGCGGCGATGTGCTTGTATTGGCCGGGAAAGTTCTGATGGATGAAGAGGACGCGCACGGTAGATTGAATAGCTTCAGGGATTCACAATAAAAGTCAGCGCTGGCGGAACGGCATTCAAATTGGCAACGCCTGTTGTTGGCCTTTTCATTCGCTCGAGGCCTTCATTTTTCGAGGTCGTCCGCGCGGACGCACCTCGCACCGCCGTCCCAGCATGTTTTCCACCTGATCGATGAAGCGCCCTTTCCCTAGCGGCTGCCCCTGATCCAGCGCCAGACGAATATCCGTGAGCGCCGCCTGATCGAGTTCGCTGCGAAACAGGAAACGATACACCGCCTGACGACTGGCTGGGTCATCATCCAGGGCAAGATACAAATCATGTGGCGTCAGCAGTGCATCCGCTTGTCCCAAACCATTGGCGCGATAGCTGCTCCAGCGATAGTGGGCGGGGTCGTCGGTCATGGCGGCACGTACCGGGTTCAGCTCGATATAGCGCTGGCACAGCAGCAGGTAATCGTCAGCATGCACCAGCGAAGATTTGTAACGACTATCCCACAAGGTTCCCGTGCGGCGGTAGGTCTTGTTGATGTACTGCACATAACGTCGGCCGAGCGACATGACCAGTTGCGATACCGCTTCGGCGCTGGTCGGCGTCAGCAGCAGATGCACATGGTTGGTCATCAGCACATAGGCATGCAAGGCACAGCCGGTCTTCTTCAACGCATCCCCCAGCCATTCCCGATACGCCAGAAAATCCTCATCAGTAAAAAAACAGGCTTCGCGGTTGTGACCTCGCTGTACCAAGTGGATAGGCACGCCGGGTAGATGGATGCGGGGACGGCGGGGCATGGTCAGCCTAGCCTACCAAAGGAACGGAGTATTCGTAAAGTGTTTCGGGGTCGATATCGATATTCCCAGGCCAGACCACGGTGCCATTTTCCACAAAGGCCCCTTGAAACGCATTGCCGGACTTGAGCCGAACCCAAGGTTTCTGATCAATGTAGGCAGCCATGTCGAAACGGCGCCTTTCTCCATTCTCAAACACCAAAAGTAGCGTGAAATCCGGTTTCACAGTTACGTGCGTTACATCAAGCAACATCGTCAGCCTCCTTCACTTGAGCGGATCAATGCGGAACGGCTCGACACCCTCTTTGGCTAACTCCCAATCCGCCAGCAACTCGTCACGATGCAGATCAACCCACACCTGCACCATGCGCAACTGCCGTGGTGGCAGTTCGCCTGCGAGCAACGCGCCATCTTCAATGGCAACCGAAGCCCTGCAGCTTTGATAACGAACGTGAATGTGCGGAAGGTGATGCTTTTCCTTGATTTCGAAAAACATCGAAATGATGATGCCGTAGAACATGCTGATGGTAGGCATGGAGCACGCTCCGCTAGTTCGGTATCAGCATTGTAACGGATTTTATTGGGATTTTATTGACCCTGACCCCTTTAATTATCGGGCCAGGCAATCTGTATCTGCCTATGCTGCATAACGCAGTCGCGAAGATATAAATTGATAAGGCTCTGATAGGGAACCCCTGCATCGACTGCCATGCGTTTGAAATAGGCGACCACATCTTCAGAGAGCCGCATGGTGACGGGTGTTTTAAGCTTCGATGCGTAGGGATTCCTACGGGACTTCATTGTGGAGAAGTCGTATTCATCTTTCATGACATTCACTTCCTGTAAAACGCGCTTTCACGCTTGGTGGCCTTGCGGGCGGAAATGATGCGGATGGTGTGACCTGCATCCCTTTCGCAGTGAGCGACGATGAGTAATCTTGAATTCGTGCTCGTACCCAGCAACAGAAAACGCTCTTCAGCAGATGAGTGCTCATCATCGAAAAACTGGATAGCAAACTCATCGTAGAAAATCGACTGGGCTTCCTCGAAAGAAATTCCGTGTTTCTTTATGTTTGCTATAGCCTTGGCTGAATCCCACTCGAACTTAATCATATGTACATTGTATGTAAGTGTTGCTGTGTGTCAAGAAGCAAAGCTGGATTTCTTTGTTCTGCCGTGGATTCGCTTGCCCGCTTGACACCGGTCGGCTAATGGGTCTCCTCTATTTACGCAAAAGCATAAAGAAAACCTGATTAGCAATGAACGTCAGCAACCGTGCCCCGAAGAACCCGAAGCGGCTGA
>CAYTHB010000088.1:0-10403 GCA_964437515.1 uncultured Sterolibacterium sp. | reverse complement strand
AGTTCAGGGAGCACTTCCAGACAATCGCCGACGATGCCGTAACGGGCATAGCGGTAAATCGAGGCATCCGGGTCTTTGTTGATGGCGACGATGGTTTTTGCCGCCGAGCAGCCCGCCATGTGCTGGCTGGCACCGGAAATGCCCGCAGCCAGATACAGGCCGGGACGGGTGATCTTGCCGGTCAGACCGACCTGACGCGCCGAGGTGATCCAGCCTTCATCGACGATCACCCGCGAGCCGCCCCACATGCCACCCATGGCATCGGCGAGTTGCTTGACCAGTTCGTAGTTCTGCGCGTTGCCCAGACCACGGCCACCGGAAACGATGATCTGCGCATCTTCCAGACGCGGGCCTTCGACCTTGGCGGGGGATGTGACCTTGAAACGTTCATCGACCGCCGCCAGATTCACGGCGATATCACGACGTGCCGGGCTGCTCGGTGCGGCAGCCGCTTCGGCGACCACGGTGGTGGTGACGATGGAGATGACATTCACCGGTGCGGGCAGTTGATAGACGACGTGGGTGTCACCGCCAAACGCGGTGGCATTGACATTCAGCCCAGCGCCTTCAACCGCAATGGCGTAGGCGTTCATGGTCACCGGCACCCCCAGCTTGCCCGCCAGACGCGGAGCAATCAGACGCGCAGCGGCGGTCTGGTTGAAGAGGATGGTTTTCGGCTTGTTTTCCGTGGCGTACTGCGCCAGCGCGGCGACCAGTGCATCCGGGCCAAAGCTGGCGAGCTTGGCATCGGTGATGACATCCAGACCTTGCGCGCCATATTCGGCGGCGACGGCCGGCGCATCGTTAGCCGCTGCGCCGATGACGACCCAGTGCAGGGGCTGGTTTTGTGCGGCGGCAGTCTTGCGCGCCAGGGTCAGGGCTTCGCGAGTACCGCCTTCGAGGGTATTGCCCCAGGTACAGAGAACTACGGACATGATGCGTATCCTTCCTCTTGCTTAAAAAACGGACATGGACAAACGGGTGCAATAAAGAATAAACAGAACAAACAAGCTGCAGCACCCGCCATATTGACCGATAGATTGTAATGGACAGAGCGGCAAGCGCCCGGTTTTTGCCCCGCGTCCAATCGGGACTTTGGCATTTCAAAACCGGACAGGGCGGTATTACAGGCTGTCGTCAAACTTCGGTGGCCGCTTTTCCTTGCGTGCGCGGATGGCTTCTTCAAAATTGCGGGTGGTCATACGCACAAATAGCTGCGCCTGACCTTCGTGATTCATGTGCGCGTGCATGCTGCCAGCCTCCAGACTTGACCAGAGCATCTGCTTGGTCAGCTCCACGCCGATGTGGCTGAAACCGATCATGCGTTCGGCCAGTTGATAGCAGGCATCGAGCAGTTGTTCTTGCGGCAGCACGCGCGACACTAGGCCGATGCGGTCGGCCTCGGCGGCATCGACATCGCGTCCGGAGAGCATGATCTCGAAGGCGCGTGAGGAGCCGATGGCACGCGGTAGGGTGAAACTCAAGCCCAGTTCTGCGGCGGTCAGCCCGTTATTAATGCCCGCCGGACGGAAATAGGCGGTGTCGGCGGCCAGCCGGATATCGCAGGCCATCGCCAGACAGAAGCCGCCGCCGATCGCCGGGCCGTTGATCGCACCGATGACCGGCTGATGCATGTCGCGCAGGGTGAGGATCACGTCATCCAGCACCTTCAGGGCGCGCCGCGAAATACCCGGCAGCGGGAGTCCTTCAAAAATTGGCAGAAAGCCCGGATTGACGAGGTCGGCTCCCGAGCAGAATCCTTTGCCTGCACCGGTCAGCACCACCACGCGACAGTCATTGTCGAAGCTGATTTCTTCTAACGCTTCACGCAAGGGAACCATCACATCGAAGGCCATGGCATTCATCCGCTCGGGGCGGTTGAGTGTTACCTGCGTGACATGCGGGCGCGGTTTGTCGATGAGAATGAAGGACATTTTTTAACGGAGGGCGTGTGAAAAAAGGGGAGTGAGTCCGGCTCACTCCCCTGGGGCAGCGATCAGGCGCGCAGCTGTTCTTCGGCAATCCCCTTCGCCCAGCGGTAATCCGCCTTGCCTGCGGGGGTGCGGAAGACTTCGGCGACAAACACGATGTCCTTGGGAACCTTGTAGCCAGCGATGCTCTTGCGCGCATGTTCGCGGATGGCGGGGCCATCGGCATTCACCCCGGCGCGCAGTGAAACCACGCCGACCACTTTCTGTCCCCAGCGTTCATCGGCAATGCCGACCACCACGGCATCAATGATGCCATCATAGGAGCGGATGGCCTCTTCGACTTCCTCGGTGAACACCTTCTCGCCGCCGGTGTTGATGCACTGCGAATCGCGGCCAAACACGACGATGGTGCCATCGGCTTCGAGGCGCGCGCTGTCGCCGCTGATGGAGCAACGCTTGCCATCAATTTCGGTAAAGGTTTCGGCGGTTTTTTTCGGGTCACGGTAATAACCCAGCGGCAGATTGCCCATACGCACCAAGATGCCCATTTCACCCGCTTGGGCGAAACGCCACTTGCCTTCGCCCAGACTCACGGCGACATCGGTGGTGTCGTTCTTGGTCAGCGCGATCAGCCCTTCGGTGGCGGGCTTGGCGCCCGTGCCGGACTGGCCGGTTTCCGACGAGCCCATGGCGATTACCAGACGGGTGTACGGTGGCAGCAGCGGCGCGAGTTCTTTTTGTACATGCTCGGAGAGCAGCGCGCCGGAGGAGGAAACCGCCATCATGCTGGACAGATCCCAGCGTCCCGGGTTGTTCTTCAGTGCGGCGAGCAGTGGCAAGCCCATTGCATCGCCGACGATCATGATGCAGCTGATGCCTTCGGCGACGATCTTGTCGAGAATGTATTCGGCATCGAAGCCGGGCTTGTCGTTCAGATACACGGTATGCCCGGCGAGCAGGCCGATCAGCACCGCCCACAGACCCGCACCGTGCATCAACGGCGCGGTGGGCAGCAGTTTCATGTAGAAGCCTTCCTGCACGCGACCAACCAATTCTTCAGGAGCACTAATCGCACCCGCCGGATGGAAGTTGCCGCCGCCGCCCAGACCGGCAAAGAACAATGCTTTGTGCGGCCAGATCACGCCCTTGGGCATGCCGGTGGTGCCGCCGGTGTAGAGCAGGATCTGGTCGTCATCCGAGCGGACGATGTCGTCGAGCGTGCCGCTCGCCGTAGCTAGCGCGTCTTCATAATCCACAGCACCGGCAATCGCCGGTGCAGCGGTCGCGGCATCGCGGATACGCAACACGGCCTTGATATTGGGCGAGGCGGAGAGGGAATCCTTCACCACATCTTCCAGTTCCGCGCTATACACCACCGCCTTGAACTGGGCGTTGTCATAGATGTAGCGTGCTTCTTCAACGGTGTAGCGGAAGTTGATGTTGGCGGGTAGCGCGCGAATCTTGAAGGCGGCCAGCGCGATTTCCACATATTCAACACAATTCACCGCATGAATGCCCACGGTGTCGTTCGCATCCACGCCCTTGCTCTTCAGCCAGAGTGCCAGTTGGTTCGAACGCTCGTCGAGCTGGCGGAAGGTCAGGCGACGTTCGCCACACACCAGTGCCTCATCGTCCGGCTTGGTTTCGACGACGATCTGGAACAGGTCAGCCAGGTTGTAGGTTCTTTTCTTGCTGCTCATACGCTTCTCCGGATTTGTTTGATTGATAGGTTTGCGTGATTTTTACAGAGCCAGTTCAGCCATGGTACGCACCATGTCGAGGCCGCCGTTACCCATAACCAGCAGTGTGGTCACCGGCGAATCTTTCCACGCCTGCAAGCGATCCTTGACGCGCGCCTTGGAGCCGCACAGCGAGATTTCATCGGCAAACTGGGTCGGCACCTTGGCCATTGCTTCTTCTCGTTTGCCGGCAAAAAACAGTTCCTGAATTTCGTTGGCCTCGGCCTCGAAACCCATGCGGCACATCAGATCCTTGTGGAAATTCTTTTCCTTCGAGCCCATGCCGCCGATGTAGAACGCCAGCGTCATCTTCACCGGAATCAGCGCAGTTTCGAGATCATCATCAAAATTCACCTGCACCAGCGGGGCGATTTCAAAACCGGGCTTCATGCCTTTCAACTGGTCTGCATAAACTTCCTGGCGGAAGGGGCTGTAATACACCGGCAGCCAACCATCGGCGATTTCCACGGTTTGCGTGACATTCTTCGGGCCTTCCGCGCCGAGAAAAATCGGCAGATCGGCGCGCAGCGGATGGGTGATGGAACGCAGCGGCTTGCCCATGCCGGTCGAACCCGCACCGGTGTAAGGCAGCGGATAGTGCTCGCCCGCATTGGCGACCGGCGCATCGCGACGCATCACCTGACGGATGATATCGACATACTCCCGTGTGCGTGCCAACGGCTTGGCAAACGGCTGGCCATACCAGCCTTCCACCACCTGCGGCCCGGATACGCCCAGCCCCAAAATCATGCGCCCATGCGAGAGGTGGTCGAGCGCGAGTGCTGCCATGGCACAGGCGGTCGGTGTGCGTGCCGACATCTGCGCGATCGCCGTGCCAAGACGAATTTTTGAGGTATGCGCGCCCAGCCATGCCAACGGTGTGAAGGCATCATTACCCCAGGACTCAGCCGTCCAGATGGAGTCGTAACCAAGTTTCTCCGCTTCTTGCGCCAATTCGACATTGCCATCGGCAGGCGGCAAGGCATACCAGTAACCAAATTGCAGACCGAGTTTCATGAGAGGGTTCCTCCAGGTAAGGAAGCGCACGCTGCCAGACTAACAGACAGCCGGGCAGAGACTGCACAGAACCCGTTATTGTGCCTTTAATTGAGGCACTTGGGGGAAAAACTCAGTGTCATGAAGCGGCGATGAACGCCATCGGATTGCGCTGGAATTCCTCAATCAGCACGCGTTCCAGCGGCTTTTCTGACGCCGTTTTGGGGATTTCATCGAGCAGCAAAAACCAGCTTGGTACGAAATTCGCCTCCAGCCCGGCGCGGCAGGTGTGCCATAGCGCGGCGGCATCGAAACGGGTGCGATCCACGGGCACGATGGCGGCTACGACATCGCACTCACCCGGCGCGCCCGAAGCGGCGGGCACGCCGAAGACGAACACATCATCGACCTGGGCATCTTCGGCAATCACTTTTTCCACTTCGCCAGGGTTGATGAAGTCGCCGTTGTGGCGGATGCCACCACCTTTGCGGTAATCGAAATACAACCAGCCTTCGGCATCGGTATGACCCATGTCGCCGCTGTGATTCCAGCCCTCACGCACTTTCTGCTGCGCGGCGGCTGGGTTGCCGTGGTAATCGACCTCGACCGACAAGGGGCTATCAATCTCGGCGCGGCAGCAGATTTCTCCTGTCACGCCGGGCGGGCATTCCTGCCCTTGTTCGTCGAGGATGCGGATGATGAAGCCGGGCATGGGTTTGCCGAATGAGCCTATCGGCCCCTCACCCGGTCGACGAAACGCCATGCCGCCACCATCGGTGGCTCCGTAGATTTCAAAAATCTGCACGCCAAAGCGTTGCTCGAAGGCTGGCCAGATGCCCGCAGGCATGCCGCCGCTGATGACCAGACGCACCAGATTGTCGGCATCGTCGGCGCGCGGTGGTTCGCTGTAAATCGCGGTTGCCATGCCACCGAGCACGGAAAAACTGGTGCAGCCGTAACGCCGGCAGACTTCCCACAGTTTCGATTTGGTGAAGCGTCGGCTGAATACCGCGCGATAGCCCATGAACAATGCCGGACAGAGTGCCGTGGCTTGCGCGTTGCTGTGGGTGAGCGAGAGGCCGGTATAGGGACGTTCGTCGTCGCTGTAGCCGAACAGCGAACCGATCAGCCCCGTGCCGCCAAAGCGTCGATTTCTGCCGATGATGCCTTTGGGATGGCCGGTTGTGCCTGAGGTGTAGATGATCTGCAAGGGATCGTCGAGTGTGACGGCGACGGGGGTGACGCGCGGCACGTCGGTGCTCAGGATGGCGGCGAGGGCTTCGACCTGCGCTGCATGAGCAAATGCGGGCATCGGCGTCGACGTTGCTCCGCTATCGAGCACCCAGACCCATTCCACCTGCGGCATGTGGCTGCGCGCCGCTTGCACTTCGGTCAGGCAGTAATCCGCGCAAATGATGCCACGACTGCCCGAGTCATTCACCATATAAGCCAGTTTGTCGGCCTTGGCGCGCGGATCGACCGGCACGAACACCGCGCCGCAGATGGATGCCGCGATCATCGCCTCGACAAACTCGGGGTGGTTTTGCAGCATGATGACGAAGCGGTCGCCCTTGCCGATGCCGCGCTGCATCAGGGCGGCGGCGAGTCGCTGGGCATGCGTGTCGAGTTGGCGGTAGGTACGGATTTCATCCGGCGTTTTGCCGCCATCGAGACTCCAGTGTTCGAAGGTCAGCACGTCGCGCTCGGGCATTTGCTCGGCGCGAATTTCGATCAGATCGGCGAGGATGAATTCGTTGCGGCTGTCGGGGTCGCGTGTTGTCATTTTTTCAGCATTGCAAAATGTTGATATTCATCACCGCCGTTTCATTACCCAGACTGCCGCCACCGTTGTGCGCCAGCCCCAGCCGCGCCCCGGCGACCTGTCGTGCCCCGGCGCGTCCCTGCAACTGCCAGGTGAGTTCGGCAATCTGCGCCACGCCGGTCGCACCCACCGGATGCCCCTTGCGTAGCAAGCCGCCAGACGGATTGACGGGAATGCGCCCGCCCAGCCGGGCAGCACCCGACTCGACGAAGCCGCGCACTTCTTCGGCCTTGCACAGCCCCAGATGTTCATAGGTGAGCATTTCGGTGACCACCGAGGAATCATGCAGCTCGACCAAATCGAGCTCGCTCGCGCCGATGCTGGCTTCACGATACGCCTCGGCAATCGACAAGCTGGTCACGGTTTCAGCCGCACCATCGGGATGGGCAAAATACGAATGCACGACGGAGGAGACGATGCGTACCGGTTTGGCGATGCCCAGTTGGCGCGCCTTGCGTTCGCTGACCAGCACCACCGCCGCGCCGCCATCGCCCAGCGGGCAGATCATCGGCCGGGTGAGCGGATCGACGATCACCGGTTGCGCCAGCACTTCCTCCACGGTCGTCGTTTTCTGGAATTGGGCACGCGGATTGAGGCTGCCGTGAAACGAAGCCTTCTCGGTAATCATGGCGAAATGGCGAATATCGGTGCCATGCGTGGCCATGTAATCGCGTGCCAGCTGGCCGTAGAAGTCGGCAAACATCGAGCGAGTGCTTCCCGCACCCGTGCCCGCTCCTTCCGTCTGCCCCGCAGCGATGGCGGCCATGAATCGCTCGCGTTCCTCCACGTCGATCGCGCCATTGAAGGCACTGTAGCTGACCATCTTGTTTTCATGAAACAGCTTTTCAAAACCGAGTACCAGAACCACATCGTAATAGCCCGCCGAGACCATCATGGCGGCCTGATTCAGCGCGGTGGAGCCGCTACCGCAGGCATTCTCGATGTTGATGATGGGAAACTTGCCCAGGCCGATGGAACTCAGCACCACCTGCCCGCGAATCGACTCCTGCCCGGTCACCAGCCCAGCGGCACAGTTGCCGACATATGCCGCTTCAATTTCGTTGGCGTGGATGCCGGCATCGGCAATCGCCTCCAGCACCGGCTGACCGCCTAGCCACTTGAGGCTCTTGTCCAGATGTTTGCCGAAGGGGGTCATGCCGACTCCGGCGACGATGGCGTTGACGCGCATGGCTGCTTACTCCTTGATTTTTTGGCTGCGCTTAGGAAAGTGCTGTATTGCCTGCAAGTGCAAGTACATGTGCGATGACAGGCTAAACTCGGACGCTTATGAACAAATCTACGTTTTCTGAGCGTGAAACAACGAAAACGGAGTCCGGTTGAAGGGAGAGGGGTGGAAGGCGGATGGGTGGAAACTGCCGGACGCTGCTGGTTTGCGGGTAGCGAAGGGTTCATCGCTGCCTCGGTGACCACATTCGTGCAGTGTGCACCATAGCCAAAATCCAAACAGTGTTGTCCCGTACCTCATAGACCAGTCGGTAGCTTTTGTGAGGAATTAGCTCACGAGTACCTGGAATCAATCCTGCCTTGCCAAGGTGCGGGTGTTCAGCCAGACGGCCGGCCGCTTCTGTGAAAAGCTCATCCATCCGTATGGCCGCGAGGGGACTGTCTTGGCTGATGTGGTCAATGATGTCGGCGCGGTCTTGCTCTGCGGCAGATGCCCAGAAGACCCTCATGCGCCAGTGCTGCCTGCCTTGGCCAGCAACTGCTCGCGTCGCGTAGCGAAGCGAGCTTCGACATCATCCGCACTGGCGTAGTCACCAGCACGGATCTGCGCCCGCGCACTCTCGACCTTGCCTTGCAGAAATTCTTCGTACTCGCGAGCCTCGCGCTGGCGTTGCACGAACTCACGCATCAATTCACGCAGGATCTGTGAGGCCGGGCGATGGCTGGCTTCAGCTTCGGCCATGAACTCAGCACGCAGCTCCGGCTCCAGTTTCATGGTGAAAACGGCTTCTTTGGACATGGTGTACCTCCTAGTGCCTTGTGTACTAATTAAGTATATACATTGTCAGTATTAGTGTCATCCGCTATGAACACGGGTGTCTGTTAAAGAACTCCTTAAGGAAACACAGATTAAATCCGTTCGCCCTGAGCTTGTCGAAGGACATTCCTTGTAAAAACAAGGGCTTCGATGGTTCGACTTTACTCACCATCAGCCCGAACGGTTTCAAATAAAGCAGAGTTTCCTTAAATCATGCCGCTGCGCGGCAAGTCGTATTTCAGGCGTAGTGCCTCGATTTCTTCTTCGCGCCCCGGCAGCTTGGCGGGGGCTTGCAGCATTTTCTGCTGCTGCAATTCCTCGACTACAGCAGGCGAACGTGGGAAAGGCGTGTCGATGGCGTTGTACTGAAACAATTCTTCGAAGGGCAGGCGTGGACGCTGACCACCGGCGGCGCGTGATTCCGCTGGATAGCCGACGGTTTGCGCCACCACGATGCGACAGCTCGGCGGCAGGCCAAAGGCTTTTTCCACGCGTTGCCAGTTAGCGGAACCCTGGCAGCAGCAGCCTAATCCTTCAGCGATGGCGACCAGTGTGGCTTGCGCCACTGCCTGCCCCAGATCCATATCCACCAGCCCCGGCTGTTTCAGGTTTTCCGAGGCGGCGGTCATGATCGGCACGAGCACATCATTGAGTTCCTCAAAACGCTCGGGGCCATAGCCCAGTGCGCCGACTTCGACGAGTTCGACCAGGCGTTGTGCCGCCGCATCCATCGCGTTCTGCTCGATGTACCAGAGGATCACGATCGGTGCTTGCTGAATCTGATAGCCACCGACTGGCGAAGGCAGTGATTCAAGTTGCTCCTCGGTGGCAGTCGCCCGATTCACCACCAGGGCGCGTGCCGCATTGTTATTGCCGAAATGCGAGGCCAGCCGCGCGGCTTCGAGAATTTTCTGGATTTTTTCGATCTCGACCGGACGGTTGGGGTCGAGGTAACGGTAAGAGCGGCGGCTGCCGATGGCATCAAATAGCTCCATGAGCTTCTCCTCTCAAAAGTTGTTTGCGGCAGTCAGTGCCAGCATGTGGTTTTCGCCATCCTCAATCAGGCCGGCGCGCGCATCGCGGAAGATTTTTTCCAGCGGATATTCACGACACAGGCCGTTGCCACCGAACATCTGCAAGGCTTCGCTGGCGATTTCAAAGGCCGTCTGCGTGACCAGTACTTTTGACGCGGCGGCATATTGGAAGGGAATCATGCCCATGCGCTGATAGTGCTGGATCGCCACTTGTCGTGCGAAGCTGCGTGCCGATTCGAGCTTCATGAACATCTGGAACAGCCGTGCCTTGACGCTCTGGTGTTCGATGATGGGCTTGCCACCTTGCACCCGCTCCTTCGCATAGGCCAGCGCGTGATCGAAGGCGGCGCGCGCCACGCCGACGAATTGCAGCCCCATCGCAGTATTGGCATGTGCCAAAAAACCGCCCAGCATCATGGCATACAGCTCGGGATCGTCGGCGAGGAAAAACTGCGCGGGCACGCGCACGTTGTCGAAAAAAATCTCGCCCTGATTGAGGCTGCGTTGGCCGAGTTTGTCGAGCGGTTGGCCACGGGTGATGCCGGGCAGATCGAGTGGCAGCAGGAAGACCGCGCCGCCCGCGCGACCGATTTTCGTGTCCTCGTAAGTCGCAAACACCATGCCGCAACCGGCAATCGTGCCGCAGGATACCCAGGCGGCTTTCTGCCCGTTGAGGATGAAATCCTCACCCTCACGGCGGCAGCGCAGGTCGGCGCGCCCGGCGGGGTCGCGAAAACTCGCATCGTTGTACGCCACCATGTCGGAACCGTGATTCGGCTCGGTGAGTGCCAGACAGAAAAACTCGTTGCGCGTGCCAAAGAATTCCGCCAGATCCTCGCGCCCCATCTGCCGTGCCACCGATGCGCCCAGATTCCACAA
>CAYTHB010000087.1:0-10818 GCA_964437515.1 uncultured Sterolibacterium sp. | reverse complement strand
TCCCTCTTGGAAATCCACACCCAAGTTCAGACTCATACCATGTTGGAAAAGACTGATGCTTGACACCGTGTAATCGCTCGATTACATTTATCGTATGTTCTCGCTGAAACCTCTTCCGCAGTTTTCCGCCTGGCTTGATGCACTACCTGACATCAACGTCCGCAGCGTAGTCATCGCCCGCCTCAAGCGTCTGGAATTGGGATTGATGGGCGATGTCGAACCGGTTGGCGAAGGTGTATCGGAACTTCGTATTCACTTGGGTGCTGGCTGGCGTGTGTATTTCGTTCAGCGCTGCACACAGGTGATTGTCTTGCTCGCAGGCGGATCAAAGCACACCCAGAAGCGGGATATCAAGCGCGCCAAGGCATTGTCTGCCCTGTTGGACTGACTGGAGAAATCGCCATGACCAAACGTATTAAGGTTGCCGAACTACCTGAATTCGATGCCACGCCCTATCTCAACAATGAAGAGGCTATCGCAGCTTATCTCACCGACATACTCACCGCGAACGACCCAGCACTGCTAGCCGCCGCCTTGGGTGACATCGCGCGGGCACGCGGCATGAGTGAAATTGCCAAGGCATCAGGTATTACCCGCGAAGCACTGTACAAGGCACTGCGTCCGGATGCGCAGCCACGTTTCGATACCGTAAACCGTGTATGTGCAGCACTGGGGGTCAAGCTGGTCGCCCAGGCCGTGCATGTCTAACGATCATGGTGACTCTCTCCACCTACAGAGGATGAAATAATCGTTACCCGATACGCCCACCCCACCCATCCGCCCCTCAAGGGGCGGCTACTGGTTGGCTCGCTACGCTCGAAGATTCAACCCGACTCTGATTTTGTATTTCACGCTAACTTGCCACTTCGCACACATTCTGCGCATCGCCCAGCGGCGACGAGCGGTCACTGATTTACCATGATCTCATTCATCCTGCGCCGCCTCTGGCAGATGCTGCCCACCTTGCTGGGTGTGGTACTCCTGGTATTTTTCCTGTTCAACTGGGTAGGGGGTGACCCGGCGTATGTGCTGGCGGGAAAAATTTCCAACCCGGAGCAAATTGCCAATATCCGTCGTCAACTGGGCATCGACGAGCCAATCTGGGTGCAACTATGGATTTTCATCCGGCAAATCGCCACCGCTGATTTTGGTGTCAGTTGGAGCACGGGCGAACCCGTGGCTCACATCATCAGTAGTCGCATGGGGCCTTCGCTAACCGTACTGCTGCCCTTGCAAATCCTCGAAGTCCTGCTCTCTATCGCGCTGGCACTGGCTGTGGCTTATGTGCGCGGTTCGCTCACCGATCGTCTGGTGATGGTCACTTGCACCATCGCCATGTCAATCAGCATCCTTGTTTATATCATCGTCTTTCAATATTTCTTCGCCTACCAGCTCGGCTGGTTTCCGGTGCAAGGCTGGGGCGATGGGCTCTGGCGCAATCTCGTGACCTATGCTGCCTTACCCATCCTCATCGCACTGGCGGTCAGCATCGCCCCCAATCTGCGCCTCTACCGCACCTTCATGCTCGACGAAATCGGTCAGGACTATGTGCGTACTGCCCGCGCCAAGGGGCTCTCCGAGCATCGCATCCTCTGGTGGCATGTGCTGCGTAACGCCGCGATTCCCATCATTACCTATGTTATGGCCAATCTGCCGGGCTTGTTGATCGGCGCATTTCTCATCGAGCGTTTCTTTTCCATCCCCGGCATCGGGCGTGAAATCATCATGGCAGTGGATCGCTCCGATTTTCCGGTCATCAAAGCCATCACGGTGTATGTCGCGCTGGCCACGATGATCTTCAATCTGCTGGCTGATCTCATGTACCGCTGGGTCGATCCTCGGGTGCAGCTCAAATGACCGCAGACACAGACGCATCCACACTCTCCCCCGGCCTGTGGCGACTCGCCTGGCGACGCTTGCGTGCAGATCGTCTGGCGATGCTGTCGCTCGCGGTTGTCGCCTTTTTTCTGTTACTGATGCTGGCTTCCATCAGCAATCTCATCGCTCGCGACTGGTCACGCGAAGTCGGGGTCAATTACGCCCCGCCGACGGGCATCGGTTTGCAGGCCGATGCCATCGACCGTCCCCTGACGACCTCCGATACCGCCAGCAATGAGGATGTTCCCACCAACCCACTCGACCCGCTGGCCGCTGATTTACTGGAACTCAAAGCTCAGTTACAGCATGGCTCTGTAGTTGCGTCAGACGCACCCAATGATTACGGCATCGCCGACCCGCTTGCCGCAGATCTGCACGCCATTCGTGCCCGCCAAAAAACGCAAGCTCCCACCCCATCTTATGAACGTCTCGCCACGCTGCCGTGGGGAGGTGACAAATGGGGGCGTGATGTGCTGCAGAAAACCATCAAAGGCTCAGGCACCTCCATTTTTGTAGGTCTGGTCGCCGCCTTCATCGCCACCTTCATCGGCACACTGCTCGGCGCACTGGCAGGCTATTGGGGCGGCTGGATCGACGACCTGCTCAACTGGTTCTACAGCATCTTCACGTCCATCCCTTACCTGCTGCTGATCCTCGCCATTGCCGCCGTCATGCCCAAAGACAAAGGACTCGCCAGCATCGTGCTGATCCTCGGGCTGACAGGCTGGACGGGCGTATTTCGCCTCATCCGCGCCGAATACATGAAACACAAATCACGCGAATATGTCATGGCGGCTGATGCCATCGGGGCTTCGGACGCACGCAAGATGTTCGTGCATATCTTCCCCAATGTCAGCCACGTTGCTTTGGTGCAGCTTTCCTTGCTGGTCGTCGGCTTCATCAAGGCCGAAGTCATCCTCTCCTTCCTCGGCTTTGGTGTGCCCGTCGATGCCGTTTCATGGGGCAGCATGTTGAATGAAGCACAAAACGAACTGATTCTCGGCAAATGGTGGCAACTCGCCGCTGCAACAGCCGCCATGAGCGTGCTCGTGACGGCCTTTTCGCTGCTCACCGACGCCTTGCGCGATGCACTGGATCCGAAGCTCAAATAGTATGGAACCTATTCCTCCCACCCCACTCCTCGCGGTGCGTGATCTTGGCATCGGTTTTCGTCAAGGGCGCAAACAGCCGCCCGAACGGGCGGTTGTCGCTGTCAAAAACATCAGCTTCGACATTCCAGAAAATACCACCGTCGCGCTGGTTGGCGAATCCGGCAGTGGAAAATCCGTTACCGCACTCTCTTTGCTCGGCCTGCTGCCTGCCGAAAATGCCGTCATCACCCCCGCAAGCCAGGCAATCTATGCGGGGTGCAATCTGCTCACGCTGTCCCCAGCCGAATTACGTCAGCGGCGCGGACGAGAAATCTCGATGATTTTTCAGGAACCGATGAGTTCGCTCAATCCTGTCTTCACGGCCGGTGCGCAAATCATGGAGTCCTTGCAACTGCATCTGGGGCTAACGGCACGTCAGGCACGCACACGCGCGATCGAACTACTCGACGAAGTCGGCCTGCCCGACCCGGCCACGAAATGCGACGCCTACCCCTTTCAGCTTTCGGGCGGACAGCAGCAGCGCGTGATGATCGCACTGGCCATCGCCTGCCAGCCCCGTTTGCTCATTGCGGATGAGCCCACGACGGCACTGGATGTCACCATACAAAAGCAAATTCTCGAACTGCTGTCCACGCTGCAACAGCGACATCACATGGCGATGTTGTTCATCACCCATGATCTGGCCATCGTCAATGAAATTGCCGATCGCGTCATCGTCATGCGCCACGGTGAGATTCGCGAACAAGGCACGACTGCACAAGTGTTTAACGCACCCCATGACAACTACACCCGCGCCCTGCTGGCCTGTCGCCCCAATGCCAATGTGCACAAACGCCCTTATCGCTTGCCCGTCATCGATGATTTTTTACAGGACAAAACAAGCACACCCCCAAACAAAGAACGTCAGCGCGGCATTCACCCCGAGGACGAAATCATTCTCGAAGCCCGCAATGTCAGCAAGTATTTCCAGACGCCGCGCGGCTTATGGCAACACGACACCTTCAGGGCTGTGAAAGATGTTTCCTTTCAATTACGCCGAGGCCGCACGCTCGGTATCGTTGGCGAATCCGGCTCGGGCAAAACTACGCTGGGACTGACGCTGATGCGACTGCATGAGGCGAACGGCGGTGAGGTCTTGTTTGAAGGGCGCGACATTCTTGGCTTGTCGAAAAAAGAATTCCAGCCTTACAAACGTCGTATCCAGATTGTTTTCCAGAACCCTTACGCATCGCTCAATCCGCGCTTTACCATCGGTCAGATTCTTGAAGAACCGCTCTTGATTCACGCCATTGGTGATAACGCTGCGACACGTCGGCAGCATGTGGCGCAACTGCTCGATCATGTGGGCTTACCTGCCCATGCCGTCGACCGTTATCCGCATGAATTTTCCGGCGGGCAACGTCAGCGTATCGCCATTGCACGTTGCCTGACCCTGAAGCCCGACATTCTAATTTGTGACGAATCCGTCTCTGCGCTCGATGTTTCCGTACAAGCGCAAGTGCTCAATCTGTTACAGGATTTGCAGGATGAATTCCGCCTGTCCTATCTATTCATCTCACATGACCTGGCCGTCGTTCATCATATGTCGGATGAAGTCCTTGTCATGCACCAAGGGCGTTCTGTTGAATATGCCGATGCCGACCAACTCTACGCGCACCCCCAACAAGACTACACACGCCGTTTGCTGACGGCAGCACCCCGATTATCCCGGCTAGCACAATAGACAATAACGCCTCCCATGATCCCTTGGCTTTCACGACAACCTGTTTTCCCACCCGTTGATTCCGCCTTGCGTGAGCCAGAAGGCCCTAATGGATTGCTAGCGGCAGGAGGAGATCTGACCCCCACACGCTTGCTGGCCGCCTACCGACATGGCATTTTTCCATGGTATTCCGCAGGAGAACCCATCCTCTGGTGGAGCCCTGATCCGCGCATGGTGCTATTGCCTGGCGCACTCAAAATCTCGCGTTCACTGACAAAAACCTTGCGCCGCCAAGCCTACGAAGTGCGGCTGGATAGCAGCTTTTCTCGCGTCATGACCGAATGCGCTGCGCCACGTCGCCATCAAGGTGGCACATGGATCAGCACAGAAATGCAGGCGGCCTACACCCGTCTCCATCAACTTGGTCACGCGCACTCGGTCGAAACCTGGGTGGGCGATGAGTTGGTCGGTGGTCTCTATGGTGTTGCATTAGGGCGCGTGTTTTATGGCGAATCCATGTTCTCGCGACAGTCGGATGCCTCTAAAATCGCACTGGCACATTTATGTCATCATCTCAAACAACTGAACTTTGCCATCATCGATTGTCAGATGAAAACAGACCACCTCGCCTCATTGGGCGCACAAGCCATCCCTCGTCAAGCATTTGTTGAAGAATTACCTCGCTTAACACAGGAAAATTTCTGCCCCGGCCTTTGGGATATTCATGCCGTAAAAGACATCTTCAAAACACCCCACTCATGAGCAAGCTCAACGAATCTCATCTCTCGCAACTGCAGTTCTATACGACAGCCCCTCACGGCTGCTCCTATCTGCCTCATCGTGTGGCACGCTCGCAGGTCGCTGCTCCCAATCATCTGATCGACCAGAAAACCTATGATCGACTCGTGAGAAACGGCTTTCGACGGAGCGGTGAATTCACTTATCGGCCTTTTTGCGATCACTGCCAAGAGTGTATCCCCGTGCGCCTGCCTGTCGCCCATTTTTCTCCCGACCGAAGCCAGCGGCGCGCACTGGCTCGACACGATTCACTGCTTGCCTATCAACGCACACTCGCTTTTCGTGAAGAGCATTACGCCCTCTATCAACGTTATCAGCAGGCTCGCCATAACGGAGGCGGCATGGATCTCGACAGCCGCCAGCAATACGCCCAATTCCTGTTGCAAAGCCATGTCGAGAGCCATCTCATCGAATTTCGCGAAAGCACTCACACCCACGAAGCCGCCCCTTTGCGCATGGTCAGCATCATCGACGTATTACAGGATGGGCTGTCCTCTGTTTATACCTTTTACGACCCCGATGTTCTAGCAGCCAGTTACGGCACCTATGGGATTCTTTGGCAAATTGCCCAATGCGCTCACATGGGTTTGCCCTACGTTTATCTGGGCTACTGGATCAAGGACAGCCCCAAAATGGCCTACAAAGCCCGTTTCCAGCCACTGGAAATGTATGTCGATGGAACATGGCAGCTCATGAATCAAACATGAACCGGGCATCATTGCCCGATTCATGAACGGAGCGTAACCGGAGCAACAGCTTCCACGCTCACAGCATGTGAGACACCAATCCATCTGCCAGCTTGGGTTCAAACCACGTCGATTTCGGCGGCATGACTTCACCGGCATCGGCCACGGCCATCAGGTCGGTCATCTGGGTGGGGAAGAGGGCAAAGGCAACGGCCATCTCGCCGCTATTCACGCGCTTTTCCAATTCGTTCAGGCCACGGATGCCGCCGACGAAATCAATGCGCTTGTCACGGCGCAAATCGGCAATGCCGAGGATGGGACCGAGCAGGTGATCGGAGAGCAGGCTGACATCGAGACGCGCCACCGGGTCTTGCGTGGGAATGAGTTGGGGCTGAATGGTGAGTCGCCACCAGCGGTTTTTCAAGTACATACCGAACTCGCCGGCTTGGGCGGGGCGCACTTGAGCATCGCTGGCGGTCACCGTGAATTTCTCGCGGATGCGCGCCAGCAGGGTTTCTTCGTCAAGGCCATGGAGATCTTTGACGACGCGGTTGTAATCCATGATGCGCATTTCGTGGTGCGGGAAAATCACCGCGAGGAAATACGCCGATTCACCCTGCGGTTTGCGCGCAGCGGCGACACGCGAAGCTGCTGCGGAACGGTGGTGGCCATCGGCAATATAGAGTGCGGGCATTGCGTCGAAAGCTGCGGAAATTTTCTCGATCAAGAGCACATCGCGTACCACCCAGATTATGTGTTGGATGCCGTCATCGGCGGTGACATCCGCATCCGGCGTGCCTTGGCTTGCCTGAGTCAGTAGCGCATCGGCGTTCGTCGAGGAGGGATAGGCGAGCAGCACCGGCCCCGTTTGACCATTCAGAGCCTCGATCTGGCGCACGCGGTCATCTTCTTTGTCGGGGCGGGTGAATTCATGTTTGCGGATGCGGTTGGTGTCGTAATCCGCCACCGAGGCCGCTGCCACCAGCCCCGTTTGCACATGCGTACCCATTTGCAGGCGATAGGCGTAGTAGCAATCCTGCCCGTCCTGCTTGAGGATCCCCGCGTCGAGCATCTTTTGCAGGTTTTCCATGGCCTTGGCATACACGCTGGGCGCGTAAGGGTCGGTGTCTGGCGGCAGATCAATCTCCGGCTTGGAAATATGCAGAAAGCTCCACGGCTTGCCTGCCGCGCGCCCCCGCGCTTCGTCGGATGAGAGGACATCGTAAGGCGGTGCAGCCACAGCAGTGGCCTGACCCGCAGCGGGGCGCAGACCGGCAAAGGGTTTGATTAGAGGCATGGAAGGCTCGCGGTTTGTTGATGGGGTTAGGAGATTTTGTACTCGGTCAGAGGTGCGTGCAGTGCGTGAGGAGCAATGTGTGCGGCAAGGCGTTCAAGCAGGCGATGGTGACGCTCCGGGGAAATACTGCCGATCGCTCCGTTAAAGTGGCTTTCTGGCAGAACGGCAAGGTAGCCAAGACGAAATAATGATTTTGCTTTGAGTCCTGTTTGTGAGAAATCCACATCCTCAAAGCCAATCAGTTCATCAAAGCCTGAAACACATTGATGTAACTGCGAACTGATACCACAAACTAAAAGATCACCAAAGGGCGGCATACGTCGTAGAAATAATGCCGGGCGAATTTTGAACTGGGCATCGGCTTGCGGCAGCGATGCTAAAACAATATCGCCTTCTTTCATGACTTGACATCAGCCAATGTGTATTCAGGCTCAACGTCATCCGACCCGTAAGCACGATTGAGGCCTTGTGCAGCCAGATGAGACCATGCCTCTTCGTTGCCTGCGCTCGATGGCAGCACAGTGATCAATAATTGTGCATTGGGAGGTAGCTCGAATTGCTCATCGAGGCAAATGTGTTTGCCATCGTAGTGAGCGCGCAGGGCAATGGCGGGCATGGTGTGTGTGGCCTCAGTACTTAAGTCACTGTTGTTTTGGGTTCCGTCCCGGCAGCACGTTTTTCAGTTGCTGGTGCATGGCGCGCAGCGCGGTTTCGGTGGTGTTCCAGTCGATGCAGGCATCGGTGACCGAGCAGCCGTACTTGAGCTGGGCGAGATCGGTGGGGATCGGCTGGTTGCCTGCTTCGAGGTTGCTTTCGATCATCACGCCGACAATCGAGCGGTTGCCGTTTACGATCTGCTGTCCGCAGTCGGCCAGCACCAGTGGCTGCATTTCGGGTTTCTTGTAGCTGTTGGCGTGAGAGCAGTCGACCACCAGATTCTGCGCGAGCTTGGCTTTGGCGAGGGCTTGTTCGGCCAGCGAGATGCTGACCGAATCGTAATTCGGGCGGCCACCGCCACCGCGCAGCACGACATGGCCGTAGCGGTTGCCACGGGTACGCACGACGGAGGTCTTGCCCTGGGCGTTGATGCCGAGGAAGCTGTGCGGATTGGCCGCTGAGATGATGGCGTTGATGGCGACATCCAGATCGCCGTCGGTGGCGTTCTTGAAGCCGACCGGGGTGGATAGGCCGGAGGACATTTCGCGGTGCGTTTGCGATTCGCTGGTGCGTGCGCCGATTGCCGTCCAAGCGATCAGGTCGCCCAAGTACTGCGGCGAGATCGGGTCGAGGGCTTCGGTTCCGGCGGGCAAGCCGAGTTCATTCACCGCCAACAGAAATTCGCGCGCCTTCTTCATGCCTTCTTCGATGTGGAAGGAATCATCCATGCGCGGGTCGTTGATGTAGCCTTTCCAGCCAGTGGAGGTGCGCGGCTTTTCGAAATACACGCGCATGACGATCAGCAAGGTCTCGCTCACTTCGTCGGCGAGTTTTTTCAGACGCTTGGCATAGTCCATGCCGGCTACCGGGTCGTGAATCGAGCAGGGGCCGACGACCACGAACAGACGCGGATCTTGCCGGTCGAGGATGCGTTGCAGCGTGTCACGACCTTGTGCCACGGTGCGGGCAGCGTTGTCGGACAAGGGTAGCAGGGCGTGAATCTCCTCCGGCGTGGGCATGCTGGTGAGTGATTCGACGTTGAGGTTTTCAAGTTTGGGTGCGTTCATTGGCTTGGGCTTTGCAGTTTTTTCAAAAGTTCACGAACCGCCAGCACGCGTTCGCGCAGTGACGGGCTTTCGCGCTTCCAGTTCAGCTTTTCCGGGCCGGCGAATTTCAGATGCCGGTCTTGCTGGATCAGGCTGATGAGATGCACCGGATCAATAGGCGCGTGGGCAGAAAAGTGTAATTGTATCGCGTGCAGCCCCGCATCGACCTTGAGAATACCCAAAGGACGCGCAATGATGCGCAAACGATGGGTTTCCAGCAGGGCATGGGCTTGCGGAGGGAGTTCGCCAAAACGGTCGATCAGCTCCTCCTGCATCGCTTGCACATCGTCGAGGTGCTCGGCGTTGGCCAGACGTTTGTAGAGCGTCAGGCGTTCATGCACGTCGGGTGCGTAGGCATCGGGTAGCAGCGCGGGGGTGTTCAGGTCGATGGTCGACACCACGCCCAGTGGCTGCGCCAGATCAGGCTCCTGCCCGTCCTTCAATGATTTGACGGCGGCATTGAGCATGGTGGTGTACAGCGCGAAACCGATTTCGTGAATATCGCCGCTCTGGTTCTCGCCCAGCACTTCGCCCGCGCCACGAATCTCCAGATCGTGCATGGCGAGGAAGAAGCCCGAGCCGAGTTCCTCCATCATCTGGATGGCTTCGAGGCGTTTCTCGGCTTGCTTGGAGGGCTTGGCATCCTCGTGGGTCAGCAGGTAGGCGTAGGCTTGGTGATGCGAACGGCCGACGCGCCCACGCAGTTGGTGCAGTTGTGCCAGGCCGAACTTATCGGCGCGATTGATGATGATGGTATTGGCATGCGGATTGTCGATGCCGGTTTCGATGATGGTCGAGCACAACAGCAGATTGTGTTTCTGCTGGGTGAATTCACGCATCACGCGCTCCAGTTCGCGCTCGGGCAACTGGCCGTGGCCGACGACGATGCGCGCTTCGGGTAGCAGTTTTTCCAGCCGCTCCTGCATGTTGTGGATGGTCTCCACTTCATTGTGGAGGAAATACACCTGCCCGCCGCGCTTGAATTCACGCAGCACAGCCTCGCGGATCAAGCCGCTCGTCCAGCGCGAGACAAAGGTCTTGATCGCCAGACGACGTTGCGGCGCGGTGGCGATCACTGAAAAATCACGCAGTCCTTCGAGCGACAGCCCCAGCGTGCGCGGGATGGGGGTGGCCGTGAGCGTCAGCACATCGACTTCGGCACGCAAGGCCTTCAACGCTTCTTTCTGGCGCACGCCGAAACGATGTTCTTCATCGAGAATGACCAGCCCGAGCCGGGTGAATTGCACGTCTTTTGAGAGCAGACGATGCGTGCCGACGAGGATGTCGATCTTGCCTTCCGCCAGATCGGCGATCGCCTGTGTCTGTTCCTTCTCGCTGCGAAAGCGCGACAGTTCGGCGACTTTCACTGGCCAATCGGCAAAGCGGTCGGCAAAGGTGTGATAGTGCTGCTCGGCGAGCAGGGTGGTCGGGCATAACACCGCGACCTGCTTGCCTCCGGCCACCGCGACAAAGGCGGCGCGCAGGGCAACTTCCGTCTTGCCAAAGCCGACATCACCACATACCAACCTGTCCATGGGCTTGCCCGAGCGCATGTCGGCGACCACTGCGTCGATCGCGGCTT
>CAYTHB010000086.1:0-10971 GCA_964437515.1 uncultured Sterolibacterium sp. | reverse complement strand
CGCCAGACTCCCCATAAAACCAAAGCCCTCGTAAGAGGGCTTTGGCCGTTTACGATGCGTAACTACGGTGTTTAAGCGACAGACGGATGGTTTCTGAGCGGAGAACCAGAAACCAGCAATACATCACCTTCATAAGGCTGCTAGAATTTTCCATTGGCAATCATTCGCGTCATCAAGGCAGTTGCTGACGCATCAATAAAGGATACGATCATGGCAGGCCATTCCAAATGGGCCAACATCCAGCACCGTAAAGGGCGGCAGGATGCCAAGCGCGGTAAGGTTTTTACCAAGCTCATCAAGGAAATTACCGTGGCCGCCAAGATGGCAGGCGGCGATATGAATTTCAATCCGCGTCTGCGACTGGCTATTGATCGTGCCAAAGCGGAAAACATGCCCGCCGACAACATCAAGAATGCGATCAAGCGCGGCACGGGTGAGCTGGAAGGCGTGAATTACGAGGAAATCCGTTACGAAGGCTATGGTATCAATGGTGCTGCGGTGATCGTCGATTGTCTGACGGATAACAAGGTGCGTACCGTGGCTGATGTGCGTCATGCCTTTAACAAAAATGGCGGCAATCTGGGGACGGATGGTTCGGTGGCTTTTTTGTTCAAACATTGTGGTCAACTGATATTCGCGCCTGGCACGAACGAAGATGCGCTGATGGAAGCCGCGTTGGAAGCCGGTGCGGAAGATGTATTGAGCAATGAAGATGGCTCGATCGAAGTCTTGACCCCGCCGAATGATTTTGTTGCCGTCAAGGATGCCTTGGAAAATGCTGGCTTTGCGACGGAACTGGGCGAGGTGACGATGAAGCCGTCCACCGAAAATGCCTTTGTCGGCGATGATGCGGTGAAAATGCAAAAACTCCTCGACGCGCTCGATGCGCTCGATGATGTGCAAGAGGTGTATACCAACGCAGTCATCGAAGACTGAGCTTTCGCGTTCAGCCGAGAGATTTCTTGATGCGCATACTCGGTATCGACCCCGGTTTGCGGGTGACGGGTTTTGGCATTATCGAAAAACAGGGCAACCACCTGCATTACATTGGCAGTGGCTGCATCCGCACGAGTGGCGCAGGCGCAGGCAGCCCGAAAAACGAGGACTTGCCTGCGCGCTTGAAGGTCATCCTCGACGGTATCGCGGAAATCATTGCGAGCTATCAACCGCAGCAGAGCGCGATTGAAAAAGTGTTTGTGAACGTCAATCCGCAATCGACCTTGCTGCTCGGGCAGGCACGCGGCGCGGCGATCAGCGCGTTGGTGCTGGCCGGTTTGCCAGTGGCGGAATACACCGCCTTGCAGATCAAGCAGGCCGTGGTCGGCCACGGTAAAGCTGCCAAGGAACAGGTGGGGCATATGGTGCAAAAACTGCTGAGGCTCGATGGCATGCCGAGCGTGGATGCTGCAGATGCCCTCGCTTGCGCGATTTGCCATGCCCATGCAGGACAAGGTCTCGGCGCATTGGCGACGAGCGGACGACGTGTGCGCGGCGGGCGCTTGCTATGAGCGTGGCGATTAACGCGCAGAAAATCCGTCACGTCTTCTTTGCCACGCGCCCCGCATTTTTGTCAGTAAGCTTCGTCGCGGTGTTGTTGGGCTGGGCGACTGCCCACGCAAATGGCATCGCGTTGCACCCGACACATGCCCTGCTGACCTTGGTGTTCGCTCTCTGCGCCCATGCCAGTGCGAATGTTCTGAACGATTATTACGATGCCCTCAATGGTGCAGATACCGCCAATGAGGAACGCCTGTTTCCGTTTACCGGGGGCAGTCGCAGCATCCAAGACGGCTGGTTTACGCCGCGTCAGATGGCGATTCTGGGCGGGAGTTTGTTGGGTGTCGTGATCCTGGCGGGTTTGCTGCTGATTTATCAGTTGCCCAGTCAGTCAAGCAGCGGACTGCTAGGCATAGGCGTGCTCGGCTTGTGGTTAGGCTGGACCTATTCTGCCCCGCCGCTGGCGCTCGCCAGTCGTGGTCTGGGCGAATGGGTGGTCACTGTCGTCTGGTTGCTGGTGATTATCGGCGCGGATTATGTGCAGCGCGGTGCTTACGCTGCATTTCCCGTAGTCGCTGGCTTGAGCTACGCGCTCTTGCTGGCGAATCTGCTGTATATCAACCAGTTTCCTGATGCAACGAGTGATGCGCAGGTCGGCAAGCGGACACTAGTGGTACGCTGGGGTCGCCGCCATGCCCGCTGGGGTTATCTCATGCTGGGGTTGCTGGCGTATCTCTGGCTGCTGGCCTGTATTTGGGTGAATGCCCTGCCACAAGTCGCCCTGCTGGCCATGCTCTCCGCCCCGCTGACCCTGCATGGCGCATATGGCTTGTGGCAATATGCGGAACGCCCGCAATACCTGAAGCCAGCGATACGTTTCACCATCGCAGCCGTCCTGACCCATGGCTTGCTATTGATCGCTGCCTTGGCTTATTTCTAATTCGGAGCATCCTCATGATCGGTCGTCTGACAGGCCTCATCGCCGCCAAGAACCCTCCGCAAATCCTTCTCGACGTGGGCGGGGTGGGCTACGAAATCGACGTGCCGATGAGCACTTTCTATAACCTGCCGGCCGCCGGTGAAAAAGTTGCCTTGCAAACGCACATGATCGTGCGTGAAGACGGCCATTTTCTGTATGGCTTTTTGACCGAAGACGAACGCGCTGCCTTTCGTCAGCTCCTGAAAATTACCGGCGTGGGCGCGCGCATTGCGCTGGCGGTGTTGTCGGGCATGTCGGTACGTGAACTGGCACAAGCCGTTACACTGCAAGAAACCGGACGACTGGTGAAAATTCCCGGTATCGGCAAGAAAACTGCCGAACGCCTGCTACTCGAATTGCGCGACCGCCTGCCGAAAACGGCAGCAGCTGGGGTGGCTGCTGACCAAACAACGCCCGCACCCGCCGATGACATCCTTAATGCCTTGATGGCACTGGGTTACAGCGAACGTGAGGTGATCCCCGCGCTGAAAAATTTACCGGAAGGGGTGGCGGTTTCAGAAGGTATCCGTTTGGCATTGAAGCAGTTGTCTAAAACCTGATGCAAGGATTTGTGCGGCTTTCGCGGTAAACTTCCCGGCTATGGTCATAGAAACCGACAAGTTGAGTAGCAGTGCCGGAGCGGCGAGTGAGACGCGGCTGATTGATGCGGCGGCGGTCTCGGGGCACGAGGATGTGCTGGAGCGCGCCTTGCGGCCGAAGATGCTGGAGGAGTACGTTGGCCAGCAGAAGATCCGCGATCAGCTCGAAATCTTCATTCATGCGGCACGGCAGCGCAAGGAATCACTCGATCATGTGTTGTTGTTCGGCCCGCCGGGGCTGGGCAAGACGACACTGGCGCATATCGTCGCGCATGAAATGGGCGTGAATCTGCGCCAGACTTCCGGGCCGGTGCTGGAACGGGCAGGAGATCTGGCGGCGATTTTGACCAATCTTGAACCGCATGATGTGCTGTTCATTGATGAGATCCATCGCCTTTCGCCGGTGGTGGAGGAAATTCTTTATCCAGCACTGGAAGATTTCCAGATTGACATCATGATCGGTGAAGGGCCTTCGGCGCGCTCGGTGAAGCTCGATCTGCCGCCGTTCACCTTGGTAGGGGCGACGACGCGGGCGGGGATGCTGACCAATCCCTTGCGCGATCGCTTTGGTATTGTGGCGCGACTGGAGTTTTATACGCCGGAGGAGCTGGCGAAGATCGTCACGCGTTCTGCGGCTTTGCTCAAAGTGCATATCGCGGCAGAGGGTGCGATGGAAGTGGCGAAACGTTCGCGCGGCACACCACGGATTGCCAATCGCCTGCTGCGTCGGGTGCGCGATTATGCTGAGGTTAAGGCAGATGGTCGCATTACCCGGGAGGTGGCGGATGCGGCACTGACCATGCTGGATGTCGATCCGCTGGGGCTGGATCTGATGGATCGCAAGCTGATCGGTGCGATGTTGGAAAAGTTTTCCGGCGGGCCGGTCGGCGTGGATAATCTCGCGGCGGCGATAGGCGAGGCGCGCGATACTATCGAGGACGTTTTGGAACCGTATCTGATCCAGCAAGGCTATTTGCAGCGCACGCCGCGCGGACGGGTGGCAACCCCAGCGATCTGGCGGCACTTTGGGCTGGAGCCGAAAGGCGTGCGCGCGCCGGAATTGTGGGATGGTGATAGTGTCTGAAGAAAAAATTGTGCGGAACTTTATTTTTCCGGTGCGCGTCTATTACGAAGACACAGATGCAGCCGGTATGGTTTATTACGCCAATTACCTGAAATTCATGGAGCGTGCTCGTACCGAATGGTTGCGGGTGCTCGGTTTCCAGCAGTCACGCATGGTCGAGGCGCAAGGTGTGGCATTCGTCGCGCGTTCGGCAGCGGTCGAGTATCTGAAACCCGCGCGCCTAGATGATCTGCTGGAAATTGATACGCGTGTGGCGACGGTGGGTCGTGCCCAGGTGGTGTTCGATCAACGTGTGCTGCGCGGCACAGAAATGCTGGCACAAGGATTGATGCGGATTGCCTGTGTGAATCCGTCACGCGGCGGGCGTGCCAGTGCCTTGCCTGCCGATTTGCTCGGGCTGTTCCGCCAACTGGCGCATGAAAATACTGAACCCTGATGCGGGAATGAAATAATGAATATGACGCAAGATTTATCCATTATCGAACTGGTAATCAATGCCAGTCTGGTGGTCAAGCTGATATTGCTGTTGCTGGTGGGTGTCTCGGTGATGTCGTGGTACTGGATTTTTCGCAAATGGTTTGCTTTGCGCGATGCGCGTGCGCAAACCGATCAGTTCGAGCGTGAATTTTGGAGCGGGGGCGATCTCAATGCCATTTATCAGGCTGCCGTGCATGACCGGCATGGCAGCGGTGCACTGGAACATATTTTCGAGGCGGGCTACAGGGAATTTGTGAAGCTGCGCGGGCAGAAAACAGCCGATCCATCGATGATTGTCGATGGCGCGCGCCGTGCCATGCGGGCGACCTATCAGCGGGAAATCGATGCGCTGGATGCCCATCTCTCTTTTCTGGCCTCGGTGGGTTCTGTGTCGCCTTATGTCGGCTTGTTCGGTACGGTGTGGGGCATCATGCATTCTTTCCGTGGGCTGGGGCAAATGAGCTCCGCCACGCTGTCAGCCGTTGCGCCGGGGATTGCCGAGGCCTTGGTGGCCACGGCCATCGGCCTGTTTGCCTCGATTCCTGCCGTGGTGGCGTACAACCGCTATGCTCATGATGTTGATCGGCTCTCAGTGCGTCTTGAAAGTTTCATGGAAGAATTTCTCAACATCCTGCAGCGCCAGTTGCGGTAACGTAACAGTAGCGACGGTAGCGGAGGTGTAACCATGAAGCAGCGACGGCAGATGAATCAGATTAACGTAGTGCCTTACATCGACGTGATGTTGGTACTGTTGGTGATTTTCATGGTGACCGCCCCGATGATACAAACCGGCAGTGTGGATTTACCGAGTGTCGCCAAGGCGTCTCAGCCACCGGTCGCACCGCTGGAAGTCATTATTCATGCGGATGCTCGATTGTCGTTGCGTGACCGTAGCAAGGGTGGAAGTGAAATCGGATTGGATCGAAAGGAACTGGTAGAGCGTCTGAAAGCCGCGCAAATCAAAAACCCCCAACAGGCCATTTTGATTGCCGGAGACAAAAGTGTGCGGTATGAAGCGGTACTGAATGTTATGGATGAGCTACAGAAAAATCAGCTCACCAAAATCGGCTTATTGGTGCAGCCTGCCGCCACACGATAAAGGAGCGATTTCCTCTCATGTCTCAGGTCGCTGCCTTGAAGGATGACGACATGCCGCTGGCAACGGAGCGGCAGTCACGGGGGAAATATCTGGCATTGAGCATGACGCTGGCCGTCCATCTACTGCTTCTGGCTTTTTTGGTTCTGGGGGTGCGATGGACGACACATACGAATGATGCCGTTGAAGTGGAATTGGTACGGGCAACGGAACCTTCATCTGAAATCGCCAAACCGATCCCACCCCCCGCTTCGCATGAGGTGACACCTGCACCAATTCCCAAGCCAACAGTCGAGCCTAGGCCCGTACCCCCTGCGCATAAGCCTGATATTGCATTGAAAGACGAAGAAAAAAAACAGCCCAAGCCTTTAGTCAAGGTGGTTCCACCGGTATTGCCTGTGCCACCGAACGTGCCGACACCTCAGGACGATCCGTTTCGCAAACAGCTTGAGCAGGAAATCAAACAGGCGACTGCGCAGCGAAGAGCTGTGGATTATGCCAATGATGCGGCGCGCGAGCTGGCGAATTTGCAGAAAGCCGCTGCCAGTGCGGCAACGGCCAAGGCAATGGGTGATTACATTGCCCGCATCCGTGGACGCATTCGAAGCAATATTGTTTTGCCGCAGGACATCAAAGGGAACCCAGAAGCCATTTTTGATGTCACACAGTTCCCGAGTGGGGAAATTCTGGATGTGAAATTGAAAAAATCAAGTGGCCATGCGGGTTATGATGCAGCGGTCGAGCGAGCAATCCGTAAATCTTCTCCCTTGCCCAAACCTGAGCGTTCCGATCTTTTTTCACGGGAACTGGAGCTCAAGTTTCATCCGCTGGAAGATTGAACATTGAATATTTGAATACACGAACCAACGTATAATTTTGACATGCTGAATTTCCTGCACTTTTCCCACCCCTCCCACGCTCCGCAATCTTTTAATCTCAGGCGTTCCTGGGGGGCTTTGTTGGGAGCGACACTGATTTGTTTTTCAGTGTCGGCACGCGCGCAGCTTTCCATTGAAATTACAGGAGCCGGTGCTAATCGTATTCCGGTGGCGGTTGCTGATTTTTCTGGGGACAGGCTGGGCATTCAGACACTGAATTCAGTCTTGCGTGCCGATCTGGAGCGTAGTGGCCTGTTTCGCTTGGTGGAAGCGGGTGTGACACCCATGACCGAATCCACGCCGGCCAACTTTGCGGATTTGAAAGCACGAGGGGCTGATGCTTTGGTCAGTGGAAGTGTTCAGCCTGCACAAACGGCCGATGGCCGTTTCGAAACACGCATGCGTTTAGTGGACGTCCTCAAACAAGCCTCACTCGGAAGCCAGTCTTATATTTCGACACCCACACAACTCCGATCTGTGGCGCATCGGGCGGCCGATTATGTGTACGAAAAACTGATAGGCGAGCCTGGTATTTTTTCCACACACATTGCCTATGTTGTCAAAAGCACTGGGCGTTATGAGCTTCAGATTGCCGATGCGGATGGAATGAATGCACAAACGGCACTGATATCGCGTGAACCCATTATTTCTCCCACATGGTCACCCGATGGAACGAAGCTGGCCTATGTATCTTTTGAAGCCAAAAAGCCGGTCGTTTATGTCCATGCATTGACCACCAGTCGCCGTTATGTGGTTGCCAATTTCAAAGGCTCCAATTCTGCACCTGCCTGGTCACCAGATGGAAAACGTTTAGCCGTCGTTCTTTCCAAGGACGGTGGGTCACAACTTTATATCGTGAATGCGGATGGCAGCGGCGTGATGCGTTTGGCATCCTCCAAGGGCATTGATACCGAACCGCAATTTTCACCGGATGGCCAGTTCATCTACTTTACGTCGGATCGTGGGGGTAGTCCCCAGATTTATCGACTGCCCGCCGGCGGTGGTGAGGTTCAGCGTATCACATTTGAAGGCAGCTACAACGTGACGCCGCGTTTGTCGCCTGATGGCAAGAGCATGGCCTACATCGCCCGTAATAATGGCCGTTTCCAGCTGGCTTTGATGGATTTGGCCAGTAAACAATCACAAACACTCACCGATACGCCCAAGGACGAATCGCCGAGTTTCGCGCCGAATGGGCGGATGATCATTTATGCCACTGAAATCAACGGGCGCGGCGTGCTTGCTGCGGTTTCCAGCGACGGACGTGTCAAACAGAAACTCTCTGTACCGGCTGCCGATGTCCGTGAGCCGGCCTGGGGGCCTTTCCCTAAATGAGTCATCTTGTCTGGAGCCTAGCCATGAAAAAAATTACCACCCCCGTTGCCATTCTTACAGCAACCCTGATGCTGATTGCCTGTAGCACTCAGCCTAAAGTTTCCGATGAACAGGCGGCGGTCAAGGTGGAAGACAGCAGGCCGGGAGCCGTATCGGTTGATACACCCCACGTCGCACCGGTCACCGCAATTACGCTGGATGGCAGCGATATCGCCCAGCTTAAGGATCCCAAGAGCATTCTGTCTAAACGCAGTGTGTTTTTCGATTTTGATCAGTACATCATCAAAGATGAATTCAAATCGCTGGTCGAAGCGCACGGCCGTTTTCTGGAGCACAATTCCAAGCTCAAGGTGTTGATACAAGGGAATGCCGACGAGCGGGGTAGTCGCGAATACAATCTGGCACTGGGTCAAAAACGTGCCGAAGCGACGAAAAAATCATTGCAATTATTGGGGGCACGTGAAGAACAGGTGGAGGCCGTCAGTCTGGGCGAAGAAAAATCGCGTTGCTCTGAGCATGGCGAAGCCTGCTGGGCAGAAAATCGTCGTGCAGACATTCTTTACCCCGGCGAATTCTGATGAAGCGGCGTTTGAATGTGTTGCTATGCGTAGCCGCATGCCAAGCGGGCTTCATGACTGCTTCTGCCCATGCGGGTCTGTTTGATGATGATGAAGCGCGCACCCGTATTGAAAGTCTGCGACAAGACCTGACGGAGCAGGCCAAGCGCATTGATGCACTCGGCACGACGACGACGACGACGACGCGCAGCCAGCTCGACCTGGCTAATCAGATCGAGCAGATCAAAACCGAAATTGCCACCTTGCGGGGGCAGATGGAAGTGTTAACTTTTGATCTTGAAACGGCACAGAAACGACAAAAAGATTTTTATATTGATCTGGATGGTCGTTTGCGCAAGATTGAATCGGCGAGTACAGATAAAGCGGCCAGCGATGCATCGCTGGCTTCTGCCGCTCCTGCGACGCCTGCCCCCCGCGATCCAGCAATGGAAATGCGGGATTATGAATCGGCGTTGATGCTCTTCAAAAACACCAAATACAAAGAAGCCTACACCGCATTCAACGGTTTCATTGCAAATTATGGCAACAGCACGATGTTACCCAATGCCCACTATTGGGCTGCCTCTGCGCTGTATCAGTCACGCGATTTCCAGAAGGCGAGTGATTTGTTCGGGCGGTTAGCTGCGAACTGGCCTGCGGATGCCAAAGCCCCGGATGCCTTGCTGGGACAAGCCAATAGCTTTCGAGAAATGGGCGATTTCAAGGCCTCTCGTAAGGTTCTTGAACAACTGGTCGAAAAATATCCTGCCAGCACGGCGGCACAATCGGCGCGTTCACGTGTGATGAAAAAGTGAGACCAGATTTCCATTGCCGTGGATGGAGTTGAACCTAGAAACCGCAGTTGACCGCTTATCTTGATAAAAGGTACCGCTATTTCTGTGAATCTCGAACGATTTATAAGCCTCACCGTGCAATCGACGGCGTCCAACTACGGTTTCTAGGTTGAATGCTGCTGGTCAATGAGATTTTTCACTCTTTACAAGGCGAATCCACGCGCGTGGGTTTGCCGACCGTTTTCGTTCGTTTGACGGGTTGCCCCTTGCGCTGTTCCTGGTGCGATAGCGAATACGCCTTTACCGGGGGCGAATCACTCACGGTGGTGCAAGTGCTGGATCGTGTGGCAATGCTGAACTGCCGTACGGTTTGCGTGACAGGGGGAGAGCCCCTGTCCCAAAAGGAATGCCCGGAGTTATTGTCTGCCTTGTGCGATGCGGGCTATGACGTCACATTGGAAACCAGCGGTGCGCTCGATATTGCCGGGCTCGATATCCGAGTGTCACGCATCATGGACATCAAGGCACCTGGATCGGGTGAAGAGGCGAAGAACCGTTGGGAAAACCTGGCTGTGTTGAATGCGCGAGACGAAATCAAGTTCGTCCTGGCCACCGCCGAAGATTATGCGTGGGCGAAGGCGCAACTCACCGAACATCGACTGACTAGCCTTTGCACAGTGCTCTTTTCTCCCGTGCAAGGGCAACTGGAGCCGGTACAACTGGCCGAATGGATATTGCAGGATCACCTGCCGGTACGATTTCAAGTGCAACTGCACAAGATACTTTGGGGCAACGAACGTGGCCGATAACGCGGAGAACGATTCCACTTCATCGAACATTCCTGCGACGCATAATGCCGTCGTGCTGCTTTCAGGTGGGTTGGATTCAGCCACGATATTGGCCTTGGCGCGGAGTCAAGGCTACGCCTGTCATTGCCTGTCCTTGGATTATGGTCAGCGTCATAATGCCGAGCTGGCCGCCGCCGTGCGGGTGGCATCCGCCTTGGGGGCTGTTGCCCATCGCACCTTGAAACTTGATCTGACGGCGTTTGGCGGCTCTGCCCTCACGGATGCGAGCATTGCCGTTCCAACGGGTGGCTTGCAGCCCGGCATCCCGTCGACCTATGTGCCTGCCCGCAACACCATCATGTTGTCGTTGGCTCTCGCTTGGGCCGAAGTACTCGATGCCAGCGATATTTTTGTGGGTGTCAACGCCGTGGATTATTCGGGTTATCCGGATTGCCGACCAGAGTACATCCGTGCCTATGAAACCATGGCAAATCTCGCCACAAAATCTGCGGTAGAAGGTCGTCCATTGCATGTGCATGCGCCCCTTGTCGATCTGTCCAAAGCCGACATCATTCAGCTTGGAAACCGTCTTGGGGTCGATTATGGATTGACGGTGTCCTGTTATCAGGCCGACGCTCTGGGGCGTGCCTGTGGTCTGTGTGATGCCTGTCGTCTGCGTCGTGAAGGCTTTAACGCTGCGGGTATTGTTGACCCCACTGTTTATTGCTCGTAACCAGACGATTTGCGGTGAATCAGGCCATCATTTTTCTGAAAATAACCGGTGCGCAGTGTAAAATAAACGCCGCTCATCGCCATGCAATGAGCGGCTCACGCGCCTGTAGCTCAGTTGGATAGAGTACTGCCCTCCGAAGGCAGGGGTCGGACGT
>CAYTHB010000085.1:0-11364 GCA_964437515.1 uncultured Sterolibacterium sp. | reverse complement strand
TGGGTGTCTAGGGTAACGTTTGTTTCATCCTCTGTGGGTGGAGACGGCTACCATGTACGTTATCATGACTCCGTTTGAGCGGCCTGCCAGACTCTTCCGACATAACGCCATGGACATGAAACGTTTTTCCGCCTTCAAATATCACCATAACAGGCCGGCCGTGGTTTCTCCTGCCCGCTGGCGGTTCACCTGGGTTTCTGCTGCGCTGGCACTGCTTGTCGCTGGCTTCTTCTTTCCGGCGGGTGCGCTGGCCTTCTTGATTCCGTTGATTGCCTACTTCAGCGCTCCGCGAATACTTTACGTTGGCCCGCGCTACCTGCTTTGCGGCGACATCATCATTTATTTCGGCAATGTGGTGCGCCTGGATTTGAAAGAAGCCGATGGCACGCTGACACTGGTGACGTGCAGCAAAAAAACTTTCATTCTGGAACGCGAAAATTTCCCGACCAATGCGCGAAAGTCACACAAGATTGCGGCTAACAAGGCTGCGAAGTTCACCAAGGCATCTGCCCGCCTGATCGAACGGGTTCGACGTGCCGCGCCGGAGGCCGAGTTGCATGGCATCCCGGCAATCATCTCGACCGCGCTGCCAGAAAACTGAACCACACTTAAGCTACTGTCATGTCGTCTTTGCCAACGCCCCCAACACACCCAACGTCCCCTCCGCCCTCCGCTTACCAGCGCAACATCCACCTGTTGTATGTACCGACGTTGTGCTGCAACCTGAGCTGCAGTTACTGTTACCTCGGCGCGCAGACTACGCAGGCGGCATTGAAGCTCGACGCTGAACGCGCCGTCAGCACCTTGCAGCACGCGCTCGATGTGTTGAATACCGCCGGAGTGCTGGCGTTCAACGTCTCATTGCACGGTGGCGAAGTCACCACGCTCCCGCCGACCGTGCTCGATGCCTTATTCACCCTGATTCGTCGTCACTATCTCGATCGCTTCGATGCCATCAGTGCCCTCGGTCATCGCAAAGCCGCGCCGCACATCAAAACCAATCTCTACAAGTTTGCACCACTCTACGACCTGTTTGATCGCCACAAAGTCTCGATCAGTGCCAGCATCGACCTGCCATTGGCCATGCACGCCCGTCATCGCACTACGCGTGACGGCCAGCCTTGGCTGGATCGTACCCTCGAAAACCTGCGACTGCTGGCACGCTATCCGCACGCCAAGAAAATTTCCGCCACTTTGTCAGCCGAACATTTAGACGATATCCCCGCCATCGTCGACGACATCCGCTACATTCACCATGAACTGGGTGTCGACATGAACGCGTTCAACATCATGTTTTCCTTCGCCTCCGAGCTGAATACCCGTAGCAAGGGTGCTACAGCACCGCTACCGGCCACACCTGAACAGCAGGTCGCGCTCTACGACGCGCTGCATGCCGCATTCGTCGGCACTGAACTCGAAGAAGGACTGCGCCGCCACTGGTTCGACGAATTCACCCCGGCCTACTGCACCCACGCGCAAAACTGCGGCGAAAAATTCTTCCTGCTACAAAGTGACGGATCGGTCTACTCGTGCGTCCGCGGTCAGGGGATCGAGGCTTTCCACTACGGCAACATCTTCAATGATTCGGTCGAAGATATTCTTGCCAGCGGCGCACGTAAGATCGCTGCCATTCACCAGCAATATGGTTTTGATGAAGATTGCCGTCAGTGTGGCCATCTGGCACTCTGTCATAGCGGCTGCCCCGTAGTGAAGCACCAAGGCAAATTGGCGCGACCGGGACGTTCCTACACCTGCGCACTGCAACGCGCCATCTACCGCGATAACCCGCTACGATTCCCGATCGAATCGCCCGATGCACAACGCGCCACCGCCAATGCCTATGCGCTCGACATGCACCCGGCACAGCCATTCGTGACATCTGCACCGCCGGCTTCCCCTTCTTCCTTTGTTCGCCTGCCCAACGAACTGAGTGAGGCGCGCAATACCCTGAATGCACTGATCGCAGCCGACCCGATCCTTGGTGAACTCTACAGCGATACGGCCTTCATCCTCGAACTCAATGGTGAATCGATCCCACTGCAATCGCAGATCCTCAAATTACGCCAGGATTGGCATACCCTGAGTCGAAGCGATCGGATCGTGCTGCACATGCGGCGCGACCTCTTCGAGGCAAACTGTTCTGAACCGATCCGCAACACGCTCTACCTTCAACTGCTGCGCGATACGCCCGTAGTGTACGGCGACGAGCAGCGCACCAAACAGGAACACATCTTCACCTATCAATTATTTCTGCGCTGTTTGTCGCCGAGCGCGCGTCATGGTGAGGCTTACCTGATGGCCGACCTGAGCGAACTGATCGCCCAGCACCGCGCGCATTTTCTGCGTGGCGTGCCCAATAATCTGCTCGTCACGACACTTTATTTGCGCGACTATCATTACCTGAAACAAAAAAACAACGCCTTCTACCACCTTCAGGCACTGAATTTGCCTTTTCAGAATTTCGAGTTTCATTATCTGCCCTGAGGCATCGGGCATGAATGGATACAAGGAGAACCATCGTGGCTCCGCAAGAACTTGAGCGCATCGCCTACACCGTCGAGTGTTTTTTCAATGCTGCCCGCATTCCTGATAGCCCAAAACGCACCGAAGCGGAGGAGTGGTTGGTGTATTGGCTATTAAAATCCCCACCCGAAAAAGCTTTTGCCGTCTTTCAAAAGGGCAGCATTTTTTGCCATCTCGACAAGACCGTCGTGCATAGCCTCAGCCTGCCCGCCACGACATATCGTGGCACAATCTGGTGCGACGGTCGGAAGCTATCGGCGCTCGATGCTGAAGCTTATGCGGGTACAGGGAAACTCATCATGCTCGGCACCGCCGGCTTGGTCATGACCCTACCCGGCATGAACGCTGCCGCTGCAGAAAAACAAAAACGCGAACAAAGCAGCAATAACAACAACAATAACAATAACAACAACAATAACGGCTGAACCCTTTGCAGCTGCAAGACAGGGTTACGACAGTACGCCAAATATTGACCACAACCCAACAAAGCGATTCACACTCAAGCTATCACGCTGAATCTCATTCGTCTTAGCGTGAAGTACAAAAATCAGAGTCGGGTTGAAGCTTCGAGCGTAGCGAGCCAATCAGTCGCCGCCCCTTGAAGGGGCGTAGGCGGGGTTTTACGGAACGCTGGTGCGGCAGACGACTCTGTTGCAACAGGCTTCCCATGTTTCGTCTGATATAATTTCCGGCTCATTTGCATCCCTATTTGCAAGCCTTTTTCTAACACAGAAACACAGGAATACAGGAACTCTACGATCATGCCGGTAATCACCCTGCCCGATGGTTCACAACGCGACTACCCGCAACCGGTGACGGTTGCAGAGGTCGCCGCCTCGATTGGTAGTGGACTGGCCAAAGCCGCTTTGGCAGGACGTGTCGATGGCCGCTTGGTCGACACCTCCCATCGCATCGAGCAAAACGCACAACTGGCCATCGTCACTGATAAAGATGATGACGGACTGGAAATTATCCGTCACTCGACTGCGCATTTGCTGGCTTACGCGGTTAAAGAACTGTTTCCAGAAGCCCAGGTCACCATCGGCCCGACCGTGGAAAACGGTTTCTATTACGACTTTGCCTGCCCGCGCCCCTTTACGCCGGAAGACCTGCAGCAGATTGAACAGCGCATGACGCAACTGGCGAAGAAGGATTTCCCCGTCACGCGCGAAGTCTGGGCGCGTGACAAAGCCATTGAATTCTTCAAGTCCATCGGTGAGCATTACAAGGCCGAGCTGATCGAGTCCATTCCCGCCGGAGAAGATGTTTCGCTTTACCGTGAAGGCGATTTCATCGACCTGTGTCGCGGCCCACACGTCCCCTCCACTGGCAAGCTCAAGGTTTTCAAGCTGATGAAAGTCGCCGGAGCCTATTGGCGTGGCGACCAGAAAAATGCCCAGTTGCAGCGCGTCTACGGCACGGCGTGGGCGAAAAAGGAAGAGCTCGACACCTATCTGCATCGACTGGAAGAAGCCGAAAAACGCGATCATCGCAAACTTGGCAAACAACTCGATCTATTCCATCTGCAAGACGAAGCCCCGGGGTTGGTGTTCTGGCATCCGCACGGCTGGATCATCTGGCAAGAAATCGAGCAGTACATGCGCAAGGTCTATCGTGACAACGGCTATCAGGAAGTGCGCTGCCCGCAGATTCTTGACAGCAGCCTGTGGGAGAAGTCCGGTCACTGGGGGCACTATCGCGCCAATATGTTCATCACCGAATCGGAAAGCCGTGACTATGCGGTGAAGCCGATGAACTGTCCCGGCCATGTGCAAATTTTCAACAACGGCCTGCGCTCCTACCGCGAATTGCCGCTGCGCTACGGCGAATTCGGCTCTTGTCATCGCAACGAGCCTTCCGGCGCGCTGCATGGCGTGATGCGGGTGCGCGGCTTCACCCAGGACGACGGCCACATTTTCTGCACCGAAGACCAGATCGAAGCCGAAATCACCGCCTTCAACACCCAGCTACGCAAGGTCTATGCCGATTTCGGCTTTACCGACATTGCCGTGAAGCTCGCGCTGCGTCCGGACGATCGCGTTGGCTCCGATGCCGACTGGGACAAATCGGAAAACGCCCTGCGTTCCGCCCTGCGTGCCAGCGGGCTGGAATGGGAAGAGCTGCCCGGCGAAGGCGCGTTCTACGGGCCAAAAATCGAATTCCACATCAAGGATGCGCTGGGACGCTCCTGGCAGTGCGGCACGGTACAGGTCGACCCGTCGATGCCGATGCGCCTCGGTGCCGAATATGTCGGCGAAGACAATGCCCGCCACACACCCATCATGCTGCATCGCGCCGTACTCGGCTCGCTGGAACGTTTCATCGGCATCCTCATCGAACACCACGCGGGCGCGCTGCCGCTCTGGCTGTCTCCGGTACAGGTGGTCATCATGAATATCGCCGAAGCGCAGAGCGAATATGCCGCCACTGTGGCAGAAAAGCTGCGCGCAGCCGGTCTGCGTGTTGAAGCCGATTTGCGTGGCGAGAAGATTGGCTATAAAATCCGCGAACATAGTTTGTTGAAGCGGCCTTATCAGATTGTCGTCGGTGACAACGAAATGGCCGCTGGGATGGTCGCCGTGCGTGCCCGAGGCAATCAAGATCTCGGGCAAATGTCCATAGAAGCGTTAATCGAGCGCCTGCTGCAGGAACGCAGCATACGGGGCGTTCATGGCGTTTAGTCTAAGCGCGACGGCCGTTTTTTTGTTATTTTTTGGAGATTTGAACCATCGCCCAGGATAAGACGCAACGCGTCAACCACGAAATCACCGCCCCCGAGCTGCGTCTCGTCGGCATAGACTCCGAGCAACTCGGTATTGTTTCGCTGCGCGCAGCCCTTGCCATGGCTGAAGAAAGCGGCGTTGATCTGGTAGAAATTGCCCCCATGGCGCAGCCTCCCGTCTGCCGCCTGATGGATTTTGGCAAATTCAAATACCAGGAAGCCAAGCGTGCACACGATGCCAAGCTCAAGCAAAAACAGATTCAGGTCAAGGAAATCAAGTTTCGCCCCGGCACCGATGAGGGCGATTACAAGATCAAGTTGCGCAATCTGATTAAGTTCTTGCAGGAAGGCGACAAGACCAAGATCACACTACGTTTTCGTGGTCGTGAAATGGCACACCAGGAATTCGGCGTGCGCCTTCTGGAGCGAGTGAAACAAGATTTGCAGGATTACGGCGTGGTGGAACAGTTCCCCAAAATGGAAGGTCGTCAATTGGTGATGGTCTTGGCTCCGGCCAAGAAAGCACCGATCCATAAGGAAACACCGACTCATAAGGAAACATCAACACAGAAGGAAAACAAGGAAAAACCGGCGGAAAAGATTGTTGCCTCCGCGCATTAAGTTTTTCCAATCGTTTTGTTGTATTGCAAGAATTGCTGGTCACGTCAGTCACTGACGCGGCAGGCATTACAAGTGGCTGCGGGTCATCCAAGTGTTTTCGCGGAGAAGACCACCCGGTGCCATGTTAAAAAGGAGATCTTCGATGCCGAAGATGAAAACCAAGAGCAGCGCCAAAAAGCGCTTCAAGGTGCGCGCAGGCGGCACCATCAAACGTGGATCGGCGTTCAAGCGCCACATCCTGACCAAGAAGACCACCAAGAACAAACGCCAGTTGCGCGGTATCACGGCGGTGGTTGCGTCTGATGTGAAATCCGTCCGGGCAATGATGCCCTACGCATAAGGAGAGCTTGAAATGTCCCGAGTCAAACGTGGTGTAACGGCGCGCGCGCGTCACAAGAAAGTTCTCGATGCCGCCAAGGGTTATCGCGGCCGTCGTAAAAATGTCTATCGCATCGCCAAACAGGCGGTGATGAAGGCCGGGCAATACGCCTATCGTGACCGTCGTCAGCGCAAGCGTCAGTTCCGCGCCCTGTGGATTGCCCGTATCAATGCGGGTGCTCGCGAGCTGGGCATGAACTACAGCCGCCTCATGAACGGCCTGAAAAAAGCCGCCATCGAGGTCGATCGCAAGGTGCTCGCTGATCTGGCCGTGTTCGACAAGCCTGCTTTTGCTGCGCTTGCCAACCAGGCCAAGGCCAAACTGGCAGCCTGATTCAGGTCGCTCAGGAAAAAAGGAGGCCTGGCCTCCTTTTTTCGCTTGTTGGGCGACACTTATTGGGCGACACATTGCAGCACATACAGTACATGCTTCCAGCACCACCCCGCTTTGCCATGTCCTATCACGAAGGTTGAAACCTCATGCAAGCCATCGAGCAACTCACCGAGCAGGCCCGCACAGAATTTGCCGGGATCAGCGATGCCGCCCTGCTCGAACAGGCGAAAGCCCGCTATCTGGGCAAAACCGGCCTGCTCACCGAACAACTCAAAAACCTCGGCAAGCTGCCGCCCGAAGAACGTCGCGAAGCGGGTGCCATCATCAATCGCGCCAAGGATGCCATCGAAGGCGCGCTCAACACGCGCCGCGATGCCCTCAAGCAAGCCGCGCTGGCCGCACAACTCGCCGCCGAAGCTCTTGACATCACCCTGCCGGGACGCACTCGCAGCCGTGGCGCACTGCACCCCACCTTACGCACGCTGGAACGTATCGAGCAACTCTTTGGTTCGATCGGCTTTGATGTCGTCGACGGCCCCGAGATCGAGGAAGACTGGTACAACTTTACCTCGCTCAACACCCCGGAAAATCATCCGGCGCGCTCGATGCACGACACCTTCTATCTCGAAAATGCACCCGGCGTGCTGCTGCGTACCCACACCAGCCCGGTGCAGATTCGCCATATGCAGGCACACGTCGCGCGTCACCAACATTTGCCGACCATGCCCGAGATCCGCGTCATCGCTCCCGGCCGCGTCTATCGTGTCGATTCGGATGCCACGCACTCGCCCATGTTCCATCAGGTCGAAGGCCTTTGGGTGGGCGAACAAGTCAGCTTTGCCGATCTCAAGGGCGTGATCGCCGATTTCCTGCGCCGCTTTTTTGAGAGCGACGAACTCAAGGTGCGCTTCCGCCCCTCCTTCTTTCCCTTTACCGAGCCTTCCGCCGAAATCGACGTCGCCTTCATGAGCGGCGCGCTCGAAGGTCGCTGGCTGGAAATTGCCGGTTGCGGCATGGTGCATCCCAATGTCCTGAAAAACGGCGGCATCGACCCCGAACGCTATACCGGCTTTGCCTTTGGCATGGGGCTCGACCGCCTGACCATGCTGCGTTACGGCATCAACGACCTGCGCCTGTTTTTTGAAGGCGATCTGCGTTTTCTCGCTCAATTCAGCTAAGCTCAATCTATTCACACTCCATCATGCAATTCTCTGAAAACTGGTTGCGTAGTCTCGTCAAACCTTCCTTGGACAGCCAGGCACTGGCGCATCTGCTGACAATGGCCGGTCTTGAAGTGGAAGAAATGGAGCCGATTGCTCCGGCCTTCGGCAATGTCGTCGTCGCTCAAGTGCTCTCGGTCGAAAAACATCCCGATGCCGACAAGCTCAATCTGTGCAAGGTCGATGCGGGCGAAGCCGCACCGCTGCAGATTGTCTGCGGCGCACCTAATGTAGCAGCGGGCATGAAAGTGCCTTGCGCCCTGATCGGCGCGGCACTGCCCGGCATCACCATCAAAAAAGCCAAGGTGCGCGGCATCGAATCCTTCGGCATGCTCTGCTCGGCACGCGAACTGGGCATGACCACAGAAGACACGGGCGGCCTCTTGCCGCTGGATGCCGATGCCATCATCGGGCAGAACATCCGCGAACATCTGCAACTCGATGACCAGCGCATCACCCTGAAACTCACACCCAACCGCGCCGATTGCCTGTCGCTCTCGGGCATCGCCCGCGAAGTCGCCGCCTTGAGTCGCGCACCGCTGCGCCTGCCCGAGATCACCGCCATCCCCGCCAGCCACGCTGAAGTACGCGCCATTCATCTCGACGCCCCGGCAGCCTGCCCCCGTTATTGCGGACGCATCATCCGCAACGTCAATGCGCGCGCCACCACCCCCGCGTGGATCGTGCGCCGCCTGGAGCGCAGCGGCATTCGCAGTATCAGTGCCATCGTCGATGTCACGAATTACGTCATGCTCGAACTAGGGCAACCGCTGCACGCCTTTGATGACGCGCGCGTGCATGGTGACATCCATGTGCGTTACGCCCGCCCCGGCGAACAGCTCAAACTGCTGAACGAACAAACCATACAGCCCACCGCTGAAATGCTGGTCATCGCTGATGAGCAGCATGCGCTGGCACTGGCCGGCATCATGGGCGGTGCAGACAGCAGCGTGCAAGACGACACCCGTTCGGTGTTTCTCGAAAGTGCCTTCTTCACACCCACAGCAATTGCCGGCAAGGCGCGCGAACTGGGCTTCTCCAGCGATTCCTCCTACCGTTTCGAACGCGGCGTGGACTTTGCATTGCCACGCACCGCCATCGAGCGCGCCACACGATTGATCCTCGACATCTGTGGCGGCGAAGCCGGTGCTATCGTCGAAGCACAGGCGGAACAACATCTGCCGCAACGTCATCCGGTACGCCTGCGTAGCGCGCGGGCACGCAAGGTACTTGGCATTCCGCTCGATACCACACAGATCGAAACCCTCCTTCAAGGACTGGGCTTCCCGCTGCAACGCGAAGCGGACGACTTCATCGTCACTCCGCCTTCCTATCGTTATGACATCGAGATTGAGGAAGACCTGATCGAGGAACTCGCGCGGCTACATGGCTACGACAATATTCCCTCACCCGCGCCACGCGGCCTGCTGGAAATGCGCGCCCAACCGGAAAAGCAACGTCCGGTGATGACATTGCGCCATCAAATAGCCGAACGCGGCTACTTCGAAGTCGTCAATTACAGCTTCGTCGATGCCCTATGGGAAGCCGATTTCTGCGCCAACCACGCACCCATCGCACTAGCCAACCCCATTGCCAGCCAGATGAACGTGATGCGCTCCAGTCTCATCGGCGGACTGGTCAATACACTGGCCTACAACCTCAAACGCCGCACCAGCCATGTGCGTATTTTTGAAATTGGCCGCTGCTTCCTCCGTGATGCCGCCGCACAAGCTGTCGCCGGTTTCCGCCAACCCCAACGACTGGGCGCACTCTGCGCCGGCCCGGCGGCTCCCGTGCAATGGGGAGAAAAAACCCGCCCCGTGGATTTCTTCGATCTCAAGGGCGATCTGGAATCCCTCTTTCCCGCATCCACAACGACTCCATTGCGCTTTGAAAAAACCAGCCACCCTGCCCTGCATCCTGGACGCTCGGCAACCATCTGGCTGGGGCAGGAAAATATCGGTCTGATCGGCGAACTGCATCCCGCCTGGGTACAAAAATATGAGTTGGGCACGGCTCCCGTGGTCTTTGAAATCGAACTGACAGCACTCATGCAGCGCGCATTGCCAAGCTATCGCACTGTCTCGCGTTTCCCCGCCGTCGAGCGTGATCTGGCTCTGCTACTACCGCATGAACAAGCCCTGCAACCCTTACAAGCCGCCCTAGAAGCCGCAGCTCCCGGCATCGTGCAAGCCATCGAACTCTTTGATTTATATCAAGGTCAAGGCATCGAGCCAGGGCTAAAAAGCCTTGCTTTCCACATAGTTATGCAAGATACTGAGGGAACTTTGTCCGACGCTGCCGTGGATGCGGCTGTGCAAACGCTGATTGATGTTGCCGTTCAACAGTTCTCTGCCACGCTGCGCCGCTAATCCAAAGATCATTACAAAACAATAATAAGCAGCCCGACAGACCTAGGGCTCAGGAGCAAGAATGACACTTACCAAGGCTGAATTAGCCGATCTGCTGTTTGAAAAGGTCGGCTTGAACAAGCGCGAAGCCAAAGATATGGTTGAAAGCTTTTTTGAAGAAATCCGCGAAGCACTGGAAAAAGGCGACAGCGTCAAACTGTCTGGCTTCGGCAATTTTCAGTTGCGCGACAAACCGCAACGGCCGGGACGCAACCCGAAAACCGGCGAAGAAATTCCCATCACCGCACGTCGTGTTGTCACGTTTCATGCCAGCCAGAAACTGAAAACCACCGTCGAAACCCTGAAGCCCGGAAGCAATGGCAGCCTCTGGCATTAACGAACCCCTACCGCCCATCCCCGCCAAACGGTATTTCACCATCGGCGAGGTCAGCGAGCTATGCGGCGTCAAACCGCATGTCCTGCGCTATTGGGAGCAGGAATTCACCCAACTGCGCCCCGTCAAGCGACGTGGTAACCGACGTTATTACCAGCATCACGAAGTACTACTGGTACGCCGCATCCGCGAACTGCTCTATCAGGAAGGCTTCACCATCAGCGGCGCACGCAGCCGCCTTGAAGAAGACAACAGCAAACCCTTGCGCGTAAGCAGCCATGAACATCGCGAGCATCATGAGTATCACAAAGCGCCGCTCGACATTCCGACCGCCGCCCTCTCACTACGCGCCGAACTCCTCAGCATCGTTGAATCCCTACGCATCTAAAAATACACAAAATCTCAGACTTTCCCAGATTTTCCGCGACAGCTCTGATATAATTTTTGTCTTCGGGGCGTAGCGCAGCCTGGTAGCGCACTTGCATGGGGTGCAAGGGGTCGCGAGTTCGAATCCCGCCGCCCCGACCAGTAATACCAAGGGTTTCCAGTCACAAGCTGGAAACCCTTTTTACTTCTGACTCCGAAAATTCAAAACTGCCCCATACATTGCCCCATACAGGAGCGAGCGCTACTGATGGGATCGGGACGATGACGGATGCGTGCAATCTCTCTGCCCGCTCCGTCACGGCGCTTGCAAAAGGCCCGCAAGCCCCGCGCCGTCGCTACCGCCTCGCGTACTCAACCACCGCCGTCGCGCGAAAGAACTGCGCCACGGCTCAGTGCCTCCGATCACCGCCGCACCTCCTGCCCCGCCGCCGCTG
>CAYTHB010000084.1:0-11596 GCA_964437515.1 uncultured Sterolibacterium sp. | reverse complement strand
TCGGGTAACGATTATTTCATCCTCTGTGGGTGGAGATGGCTACCATGATCGTTAGGTTAGTCTGACTGCGACAAGCTCGCGTCAGCCCTGCATCTCCAGCATCAGTTGGTTGATGCGGCGGACGAAACCGGCCGGGTCGTCGAGTTGGCCGCCTTCGGCGAGCAGAGCCTGATCGAAGAGCACCGCGGTCCAGTCATCGAAACGCTTTTCCTCGTACTTCAGACGTTGCACCACCGCATGCTTCGGGTTGATTTCGAGGATGGGTTTGGCATCGGGTGCTTGCTGTCCCGCCGCCTTGAGCATGCGTGCGAGATTGCCGCCGATGTCGTGGGAATCCGCCACTAGACAGGCCGGGCTTTCGGTCAAGCGATGAGTGACGCGAACTTCCTTGACGCGCTCGCCGAGTGATTGGGCGATCTTGTCGGTGAATTCCTTGAACTCATCGGCTTCTTTCGCCTGCTCCTGCTTTTCTGCCTCGTCTTCCAGCGTGCCCAAGTCCAGACCGCCGCGCGCGACGGAAACCAGTTGCTTGCCATCGAACTCGGGCAGGTTGCCGACCACCCATTCATCGACGCGCTCGGTGAGCAGCAGCACCTCGATGCCCTTTTTGCGGAACACTTCCAGATGTGGGCTGTTTTTCGCCGCATTGAAGGTTTCGGCGGTGACGTAATAAATTTTGTCCTGACCTTCCTTCATGCGCGCGATGTAGTCCTTCAGTGCGACGGTTTCGGCGGGCGTATCGTGCTGCGTCGAGGCAAAGCGCAGCAGGCCGGCAATGCGCTCCTTGTTGGCGAAATCCTCGCCGATACCTTCCTTCAGCACACGACCAAACTCACGCCAGAAGGTGGTGAATTTTTCCGGCTGGTTTTCTGCCAGATCTTCCAGCATTGCCAGGATGCGCTTGGTGCTGCCCGAGCGAATCGCCTCGATATCCTTGCTTTCCTGGAGGATTTCACGCGAGACATTGAGCGGCAGATCGTTGCTGTCGATGATGCCGCGCACGAAGCGTAGATAGACCGGCAGCAGTTGCTCGGCATCGTCCATGATGAACACGCGCTTCACATAGAGCTTCACGCCGTGGCGTGAATTGCGGTCGAACAGGTCGAAGGGCGCGTGTGAGGGAATGTAGAGCAACTGAGTGTATTCAGAACGGCCTTCGACACGGGCATGACCCCAGGTCAGCGGCTCGTCGTAGTCGTGGCTGACGTGCTTGTAGAACTCGATGTATTCCTTATCCTCGATCGAGCCTTTGGAGCGCGCCCACAAGGCGGTGGCCTGATTGACGGTTTCGTCCTCGTCGGTGATTTTCTGCGCCTTGGCCTCATCGTCCCAGCTTTCCTTCTTCATCACGATGGGCTGGAGGATATGGTCGGAATACTTGCGGATTAGCGAACGCAGTTGATAACCGGAAAGCAGGTTGTCTTTCCCCTCCGTTGCGTCGTCACGCAGATGCAGGGTGATTTCGGTGCCGCGCGTGGGCTTGTCGACGATGGCGACGGTGAACTGGCCGCTGCCCTCGTCTTTCATGTCACATTCCCAGCGCACGCCCTGGCTGGCGGCTTCACCGGCGCGGCGGCTATAAACGGTGACCTTGTCGGCGACGATGAAGGAAGAATAGAAGCCGACACCGAACTGGCCGATCAGGTTGGCATCCTGCTTCTGGTCGCCAGAAAGGCGGGAGAAAAACTCGCGCGTGCCGGATTTGGCAATGGTGCCGAGATTTTGAATCGCGTCATCGCGGTTCATGCCGATACCGTTGTCGGCGATGGTCAGGGTGCGAGCTTCGGCATCGTAAGCGATACGGATTTTCAGCTCGCTATCGTCTTCATACAGCGCACTGTTGTGTAGAGCTTCGAAACGCAGCTTGTCGCAGGCATCGGAGGCATTGGAAATCAGCTCGCGCAGAAAAATCTCGCGATTGCTGTAAAGCGAATGAATCATCAGCTGTAGTAGCTGTTTGACTTCGGCTTGAAAGCCCAGTGTTTCTTGTTCGGTGTTGGTGGTGCTTGCGGACATCGTACCCTCCTGAAAAAAATCGCAAAACTCGACATGGGGGCGAGTTTTGCGATTTCAAGAGTGAGGTTTCAGGAATAAAGATTGAGGATTCAGATTCAGGATTTCAGTTTCGGAGAAAACAGATGTGCAAGTTTTTCCAGCTTGGGCGCGATGACCCACTGGCAATAGGCTTGCCGTGGATGTAGGGCATAGTAGTTTTGATGTTCTGCTTCCGCCGGATAAAAAGGTGCTGCGGTTTGTATGTGGGTGATTATTTTGTTCGGAAAAACATGCGCTGCTTCGAGGGCAGCAATCGTGGATCGGGCGATTTCTTCCTGTTGCGCATCGTGCGTGAAAATCACGGAGCGATACTGGTTGCCGATGTCATTGCCCTGCTGATTGGGTGTTGTCGGGTCGTGGATGGCAAAAAATATGTCGAGCAGATCGGCATAAGAAATGACATCCGGGTCAAAGCGGATTTGAACGACTTCTGCGTGTCCCGTTTCTTCCGAACAGACGGCTTCATAGCTGGGATGGGGTGTATGCCCCCCGCAATAGCCCGAGGTGACGGATTCCACGCCGCGCAGTCGCACAAAGACGGCTTCAAGGCACCAGAAGCAGCCGCCTGCGAGGGTCGCAGTTTCGATATTCATGGCGTGTCCTTTCTGTTTACATGGTGCATGAATAAAAACGGCGGCTCAGCCTTGCGACTGAACCGCCGTTTTGAAGCAGGCAGGGTGGATTACAGACGCTCGATGATCGTTCCCGTGCCGACCGCTGCGCCGCAGCACATGGTGATGAAGGCGGTTTGCTTGCCGGTGCGCTCCAGTTCATGCAGCGCGGTGACGATCAGGCGCGTGCCGGTGGAACCGACCGGGTGACCCAGCGCAATCGCGCCGCCATTTACGTTCACCTTGCTCATGTCGGGGTTGTAGACCTGAGCCCACGACAGCACGACGGTGGCGAAGGCTTCGTTGATTTCGATGATGTCGAAATCCTTCATCGACATCTTCGATTTCTTCAGGATCAGCTCGGTGGCATCGACCGGGCCGTCGAGCAGGTAGTAGGGATCCGTCCCAACACACACATCGGAGATGATGCGGGCGCGCGGCTTGAGTCCGAGTGCCTGAGCCTTTTCCTTGCTCATCCAGAGGATGGCGGCAGCACCATCGGAGATTTGCGAGGCGTTACCGGCGGTGGTCGTGCCTTCGGGCTGCAGGGTCTTCAGTCCAGCCAGACCTTCCAGCGTGGTGGCACGTGGGCCCTGGTCGCGAGTGACCATGCGGGTCTGTCCCGTGGGCTGGCCGTCTTCACCGAGGATGGGCGCTTCGATGGGCAGAATTTCGCGGTTGAAGTGACCGGCTTCCCAGGCGGCAGCCGCCTTGCGCTGCGATTCAAAGGCGAAGAAGTCGATGTCTTCGCGCTTCAGGCCGCGCTTCTTGACCATGCGTTCGACGCTGGTGAATTGTTCGCGGGTCATGTCATACGGCCAGCCTTCCGGATGGAAATAGCCCGGGCCGCTCATCACGTTCATGCCCAGACCAACGCGGCTCATCGACTCGACACCGCAGGCGATGCCGACATCCAGCGAACCGCCTTGAATCATGGCGGAGATCATGGCGTTGGCCTGCTGTGCGGAACCGCACTGCGAATCCACGGTGGTCGCCCCCGTCGAGAAGCCCTTGTTGAGCCACAGCCAGGCGTTGCGGGCGAGGTTGTTCGACTGCTCACCGGCCTGCGTGACGCAGCCCGCGATGACTTGTTCGACATCCGCGTGCTTCAGACCATTGCGGGTCACCAGGCTGTCGAGCAGCTTGGAGAGCAGGATGACGGGATGAACGCCGGACAGCTCGCCCACCACGGGCTTGCCCCGGGCGATCGGGCTACGGATGGCATCAACGATGACGGCTTCACGCATGGTGTTTTCCTTTAATAAATTTCAATGATGAGTACGGGCTAATCCGTCGTCCATCGGTGCTGGGGCGCGAAAACGAGCCGAAGGCAGTGCTCTTGCACGACGAGGCGATGTTGACAAAGCCCCAGTGCCGATGGGCGATGGATTTAGAGGTATTTGATGATCATTTCGTAGAGCAGTGCGGGCTTTTCCGCGCCGACGACATGAATCGCGAACTCCCGCGTCAGCTCCATGCCGCCCTTGGCTCCGGCTTCGGCCTTGACCACCCGCGAGCGCATGTGAATCTTGCTGCCCGAGGTGACCGCGCCGACAAAGCGCAGCTTGTTCGAGCCATAGTTCATCATGAACTTGAAGCCTTCGATTTCAAAGGTATCCGGCACTTTCATTTGCGGCATCAATGCCAGCGTGAGAAAACCGTGGGCAATGGTGGTGCCGAACGGGCCGTTTTTCGCGGCTTCGGTATCCACGTGGAGGAAATACTTGTCGCCAGTGAGTTCGGCAAACTGGTTGATGATCTCCTGGGTGACGTGGAATTCATTGCTGAACTCACCCCAGGTTTCGCTCACCAGCGCTTGCAGCGCGGCGATGTCGTCAAATTTATACTTTTGCATGGCATCCGCTCCTTACATCGCCGGGACGGCGAAACCGTCCTTGATCGGCGTGCGCTTGGCGAAGTAGTCGCCCAGATGTTGCGCCACGCCGTCGACACTCCAGGCTTCCTTGCTGTCGAAGTTCGGGCCGACCGTGGGGCGTTGCACCACGGAAATCTGCTTGCCCCAGACGACGAACACTTCGCCGGAAACATTGGCGGCGCGCGGGCTGGCGAGATAGCCGACCAGCGGGCTGATGTGCTCGGGTGCGAAGTAGTCGAAGCCGCTTTCGGGCTTCTCGAACATCGCGGCGATCGGGCCGGTGGAGGTCATCGCAGTACGTGCGCGCGGGCAGATGACGTTAGCGGTCACACCCGACTTGAACAGAGCTTGCGCGGCACCCATGGTGATGGCGACGATGCCAGCCTTGGCCGATGCGTAGTTGGGCTGACCGACCGAGCCGAACAGGAAGGCTTCCGACGAGGTGCTAATCATGCGGCCATACACCGGTGCACCGGCGGCTTTGGACTTGTCGCGCCAGTATTTGGCGGCATGACGCATATTGCAGAAATGACCCTTGAGGTGCACACGCACCACGCTGTCAAACTCCTGCTCGGTCATGTTGAAGAGCATGGCGTCTTTGCAGAAACCGGCGTTATTTACCAAGATGTTGAGGTCGCCATAAGTATCGACGGCGGTTTTCAGCAGGCCTTCGGTGACACCCCAGTCGGCGCAGTCGCCAAAATAAGCCGTGGCTTCGCCACCGGCGGCCTTGATGTCTTCCACCGTCTTGCGCGCCGGCTCTTCACCTGCAGGCGAACCGCCCAAATCGTTGATGACCACGCGTGCCCCCATTTTCGCTAGACACAGGGCGTGCTCACGCCCCAAACCCGCGCCACCGCCGGTGATGATGGCAACTTTGCCGTCCAGTTCGCTCATTCCTTGCTCCTCGGTTAGAAATTAAAAATACATTCAGGTTAACAGATTGACTCTAACATAGCCCTTGAGTCTGACCCATCATCCAGACGGACTACGCAATCGAAAGAGAGGGTGTTGAGGGATTGTTAGTTAGTGAGTGCTATCGAAATTATGCACGTCAATACTTGTTTTTCGTTTTATTACTGGCTGATGAATAAAGGCGGGTGATCCGGGAAAGTTAAGGTGCGCCGAACTTCGATTACATCAAAATTACGTCGTAAATCGGGGGGGAAAGCTGCAAACGGCGCGCACATTTCGATGATGCGGCGTGTTGCCTGATCGATCTCACGATTGCCGCTACTTTTCAGGATGCTGACGCTTTCCAGGCTGCCATTGCTTCGGATACGTACCGAAACGACGACGGAGCCATAGGCGGAATCGCGTGGCACACGGGGGTAGTTGATATTACCGATACGACGGATTTTCTCTTCCCAGCTATCGCCATAAAAAGAGAGCTGGATTTCATTGGGATTGCGACCCAAAAAACTCGAACGGGCAGGGCGTTCTGCCAGATGGGCGTTGTCTTTGTCGGTCGGTGCTTTGCCCGGCAGGGCATCGTCTCCCCGCCGCGCCATACTCAGTGCCTGTGTGGCGAGAGAAGCACCTTTGCGCGCAGCATCATTTTTACCTGCGGTGGAAGCGTTGGTGTTGGCGTTGCTTGATGTCGCTGCACGAGCGCGTTCTGCGGCAAGGGACTGCTGTTCTTGCTGATAACGTGCGGCTGCCTCACGGGCAGCGCGGGCAGCGGCTTCTGCTTGCGCCTGAGCCTGTGCCTCGGCGCGTGCCTGGGCTTCTGCTGCGGCCAGTGCTTCAGCCTTGCGCCTTTCAGCCAATTTTTCTGCTTCGCGACGCTGTTCTTCGGCAAGGCGTTCCGCCTCCATCGCCTTGCGTTTTTCTTCCGCCTCACGCATTTGTGCTGCGGCAAGGCGCAGCCGCTCCTGTTCCTGCCGTGCTTTTTCAAGCGCACGTGCACGTTCTTGCTCCTCCTTCGCCTGCGCTTCAGCACGCTGACGCAAGGCGGCCGCCTCGGCTTTGGCAGCTTCCTCAGCCGCTTTTTTCGCCATCGCCTCCTGTTCAGCCTTGCGCCGAACTTCCTCCGCTTGCGCTTCTGCGCGTGCCTCGGCTTCTTCTTTCTGGCGTTGCAGGGCGCGTGCAGCAACACGCTCGGCTTGCGCGCGCTCGGCGAGTTGGCGCTGCTCTTGCTCAGCACGTTCGCGTGCGTGTAAAGCTTGCTGTTCTTGCTCGCGCAATTTTGTTTGCGTTTCGGTCTCAGCAAGGGCAGGTGCAGGCGTGAGCACGTCTTGCGAAGGTGGCGTTTGCTTGGGTTCGGTGATCGCTGGAGAGGGCGGTGGGGGTGTGGATGGTTCCTCCTCGGCCTTCTTACCCGTTTTATCACCTGTGGCCATAGGTGGAACGAACCATGGTTCATCCGATGAAGCTTGCGCCACACTCAGAATGGGCGAGCCTTTCTTGCCACGGATTTTCTTATGCACCACCGGAACGGGTGGTGGTGTGAGCTGTTGCTGCGCCGGTTGTGGTAATACGGGCGGCGTTGGCACCGACTTGGGCAAGGGCGGCGGCAGCAAGGTCACAATGAGCGTATGTGGCATGTCCGGAGTGGCTGTCGTGCGTGCCACGGGTAACTGAACCGGCAAGGGAGAGCTGGGTGTGACCGCGGTTTCCACCGACCCCGCACGCAATTCAACGCGCCGAGAAGGCAAGGGGACACTGGCCTCACGTTTGCCCCAATCCCATCCCAATGCAGGCCAACTCTTGCCGGACAAACCAAATTGCAAAGACAGCACGGCCAGATGCAGCCCCACGCTAATCGCAAGCGCACGTCCTAGCTGATGTTTGTCGCGTCGAGCCATGAAACAACTTTATTGTTTGCCAATTTTGCAAAGAGAAAAGGGCTTGGGATCGATTCCAAGCCCTTGGTGTGTCTGGTGGCGGGGAGTTTACTACTGAACTACTTGAGATTGGGGTGGATATCGTTGAACTCAGCGTTGTCAGGGTGGTCGTGAATAAATATTCACCAAGCAATTAAGGATTGCACCGTCATTCTGCTCATCGTCGCAGAATCTATAGGCCCTGCGATGATGTCAAGACTTGATTGATCTCGCGACCCCCGGGAGTCCTCTAAAGGTCACGCCTTTGGGGTCAGGTCTTGCATTATCGCATTTCAGTAGCACGATCAATCCCTTCTGTGCCGCCGATCGGAACTATCGACAAACGGGGTTTTCCGGTTGTTTGAGCGTAGCGAGTTTAGAAACCGGCCGTTTGTTGATGGTGGAGTCGAGGGCAGGCCGTAGGCCCGGCACGGCAGGGTGCGTTTCTTTGGTGACTTTCTTGCCGCAAGGTTTACGCTCCAAGAAAGCCACTCGCCCGCCGGGGCGAGACCCGGCCTCCGCCCGTCCGGGCACAGAAACAAGTCTTTGGGGTAGGTCTTGCATTGCCACATTTCGCGATTGGACGCGCGAGTGGCTTGGCAAGTCTGTGTCAGGTCAGCCGGTTTCGAGCACACGCAATTCGATGCGCAGTCCAGCGGCTGTCGCCATGTTCACCAGCGCGTCCAGACCAAACAGGTTGATCTTGCCGCGCATCAGATCTGATACGCGGGGCTGAGTAACGCCAAGAATTTTGGCGGCCTGCGCCTGGCTCATTTCGCTACGGGTAATATGGTTTTTTAGCGATGCCATCAAGGCCGAGCGCAGTTTCATGTTCTCGGCTTCCTCCGGAGTGTCCTCAATGGCATCCCAGATACTGGCGTATTGTTGCTTGCTCATTGCTCTCGCTCCTTCAACATCTCACGATATCGCCTAGTTGCCAACTCCAGATCGAGCTTGCTGGTCTTTTCGGTCTTCTTCTGGAAGCAGTGAAGCACATAAACCGCTTCGGCAAACTTGGCGATGTAGATCACTCTAAAAGCACCGGCAGCATCCCGAATCCGGATTTCCTTTACGCCTTGACCCACGGTGTTCATGGGCTTCCAGTCATCCGGTGCTTGTCCATGTTGCACTTGGTCAATCTGATGCCCTGCCTCGCGCCTGGCCGCAAGCGGAAAGGCTCGCAGGTCCTCAAGAGAGGAGCCTATGAAGCTGACGGGTTTGAGATCGCTCATGCTCGAGTTATACAATACTTTGTATGACTCAACAACCTCGCGCAGGCGCTGATAGGGGTCAAAATAACGGGGTCACCCATTAGCCACTCCTGTCAATAGGGGCGAGGAAAAAACAGAAGAAAAAACAGAGCCAAGTCTTGCATTGCCACATTTTGTCTCAAAAAAGGGGACAAACTACGGTTAATTTCTGTCCAGTCCCCTGACCCTCGGCCCACCGAGGGCGCAGCAAACCAAAACCCCCGTCGCTCACAAGGCAGCTGGGGTTTTGCCGTCTACATTGCCTTGCTCTGCACGTCCTTCGGTCGCCGCCAGCGCAGACTTTTATTGAGCATATCTTGAATTCTCCCATTTTGGGAGTTATGATTCGGCCATGCGCATTATTGCCAAAAGTACTTTGAGAACGTTCTGGGAGCGTCCCGGTTGCGCGGATGCGCAAGGCCCATTGGAAAGCTGGTACGACGAAGCAGTGGCGGCGAGTTGGACTTCGCCGCAGGATATCAAGGCGCAGTATCGGAGCGCCAGCATCTGCGGCAACAACCGTGTGGTGTTTAACATCGCTGGCAACAAATACCGGCTGGTGGTGGAAATGCAATATCGGGCGGGGATTGCCTGGGTAAAGTTCGTCGGCACGCATGCGCGTTACGACATGATCGATGTGGAGACCGTCAATGAATATTAAACCGATCCGGAACGATGACGATTTGCGGGCCGCGTTCGTCCGTCTGGAAGCAATTTTTCAGGCGTCCGAGGGTTCGCCCGAGGCGGACGAGATGGAGGTGCTGGTGGTGCTGGTGGAGGCTTATGAAAACAAGCATTACCCGGTCGGCCCGGCAGATCCCGTCGAGGCGATCAAGTTCCGCATGGAGCAGCAGGGTTTGGTGGCGAAGGATCTCGAACCCTATATCGGATCGAGCGGTCGGGTTTCCGAGGTGCTCAACCGAAAACGCACCCTGAGCCTGCGCATGGTAAAGCGCCTGCACGATGGCTTGAAGATTCCTTACGAGAGCCTGCTGTCCCACGTGGTCTGATGGTCACGTTCCACCTGGGCGCGTTAACGCAATCAATAGAATCAATAGCAAATAGAATCAATTACATATCGCGACGGGTTTGCCACGGGCAGATTCGAATCGATCGGGTTTGCGACTCGGCCTCGCGCCCACCTTGTGAATTACAACATCGCCTTCGCGATTGACCGCAAAGTCTACCGAGCAGCCGGGTACCAGATTCTGTCAAGACCCCGCCGAAAGCCCCGCCAGTGCTGGTGCGGCGGGCAAGAAAAAACCCAACCGGTCAGGTGAGAATTTTCAGCCTGGAGATCTGCGACCAGTGAATGTTGATCTGCGTAATCCATCACCAGGGCTCACATCTGTAGCTGCATCATGCGTTTGGAGCTGTTGCTTCCAAGCCTCAAACTCCAGTGGCCTGAGTCCGAAACGGACCGCGTTTCCGGCGTGCATAGTCTTGAACTCATCCATGACGAGTTTGGCAAAGCCTTCCTGATCGTCGGGCACGACCAATGCTGGCATCGACTGATAGACCGTCTCCATTGTTGCGGGCAGACCACCTCGGACGACGGCACACACCGCTTCAGCCAATGCGATCCGATAGCGCAGCCTGAAAGTGTCGGGCGGCACAAGCTGACTTTTGACCGCCACATACTGTTGGCAAGAGCGTTCGTAGGCCCAGACGAAAACGTCGCGCAACAACTCGATGCGGTTCAGTTCGTATACGCCTAACAAGGCATCGACGTAGGTACGCTCCGGCACATCAATAAACGATAGTGGGCTCAGGTTGCCCTTTATCAGGGGAATATTGGCTGCCAAACGTGACACGCGCTTGTTTACATCCTCGAAGGGCTGGAGATAGGGCAGATGGACCATCAGGAAGAACGCCTGCTCGAAGGGGTCTTCAATTTCGGCGGCCATGCCGAGCGCAATCCCAAACAATTCATCAATGCGCTGCAGCAGCGCTATTGGCAGAAAGACGCTGCCACCGATTTCAACTGCACGGTTACGTAGCTTGCCGCACGCCATCGGGTCGGCAAGCAGGCCATCTGACAGGAGCGCGTGAACGGCAATGATGGTTTCGGCATTCACGGCCACACGATCAGCGTCATGAACCAGATACTCGATAGCCATCTTGTGGTTCAAAATCATCTGGGTTTCGATTGCATCCTTGCCTTCGGCGACTTCTCCGAACCGAATCAATCGTTCCGTGTCGAGCCGGTTGTAGGTATTGCCCTCCAAGCGCGACGAAGCCCACGACAGATCGATCAGCAAGCGGTTGAGAATGTCACGGGCAAAAGTGCCAGCCGGCGCAAGATCTGCAGGGGATCGTCCCAAGGTATGCAGCTGCTGGCGCAAGTTTTCTGGCAAGTACCACGTGGTGTTTGGCCGGTAGGCTTCGAGGAATGTGATGCTGTAACTAACAGGACGGCGCCCTTGGATCGGCTGGCGCACGTAGGCTTTGATTTCCGCTCCTTCGCGGGAAGTCGGGAGATAGACCTCGCCTTGTGCCTCCATGCGGTCACTTTCTTCTGTGACCTCCAATGTGCCCGTGATGGGTGCAAGCCGATACTTGAATGACTTTTGCTCTCTGCCGCCGATAACACGTCCATCGGCAATCAAATCAGCAAGGCGGCGCTGAAGCGTTCGTTCCGACAATCCGCAGCTAATAGCTCCCAATATTTCATCAAGCTTTGCGCCATCAGGAAATCGGCCGACAACTTCGGCTATCTGGTCGAACTCCTCTGATCGAATCACTTTTGGCATCGCCATCCTTTTATTTGTCGCGCGACAGAGTATCGCGCCATTTTATTTGGCGTGCAATACATTTACGCGCCAAATAAAGCTGCTTTAGCGTGAAATACAAAAATCAGAGTCGCGATGTTGGATTGAATCTTCGAGCGTAGCGAGCAAATCAGTAGCCGCCCCTTGAGGGAACGTAGGCGGGGTTTCACGGAGCACTGCTCCGTGCCGCCGAAGCCGGACGGCTGTG
>CAYTHB010000083.1:0-12031 GCA_964437515.1 uncultured Sterolibacterium sp. | reverse complement strand
CCTGTCACCCCCCAGCCGCTCGTCCAGTTCAGGGTGTAGGTGAATTTGAGCAGGGGGCGTATGCCGCCTTGATGCAGGTCGAGCCACCAGGCTTGCCAATCGTGTACGCGAGGGTTGTCGACAATGACGTTGTAGTCGTCAAATTGAAAGCTGCCGTTGATTAAGGCATTGGCGTAGGCGATGAATACAGCGAGTACAGTGAGTATTAGCCACGGCGCGGGAGAGCGGAATATCGTCCGCATCAAGAGGGATGCTCGACATGGGAAAAGGCTAGATCAAGAATATCCACGGCATCCCACCAGCGGTTCGGGGCGTTGAGCATGACCAGCAAGACTTGGCGTTGTCCACGAATGGCGTAGGCAATCAGACATTTTCCCGCCTTGGGCGTGTAGCCGGTTTTCATGCCCAGAACGCCGTCATAACGCCCGAGGAGGGCATTGGTGCTTTTCAAAAAAAATGAACGATGGCCATCCCGTGTTTTGATCGACATTTCAACCTGATCAACCAGAGAGATCAAACGTGGATAGTGCAATACACGCTGAGCCAATGCGGCCAGATCGCGTGCGCTGGAATAATGACCTTGTGCATCATGGCCACAGGCATTGGTAAAACGCGTGTTTTTCAAGCCGAGCTCACGGGCTCGACGATTCATTCGTGCAACAAAATGGGATTCGCTTCCTGCAATATGGGCAGACAGGGCGTGACAGGCATCATTGGCTGAGTGAATCAAGGTCGCTGCCAGCAAGTCTTCAACCGAATACTGTTCGCCTGGGCGCAAACCTAATCGTGTCCCGGTTTCGCGCTTTGTGGCAGCATCAACCGTCACGACGTCCTTCGCTGTGGAGGATTCCACTACCAGCAAAGCCGTCATCAGCTTGGTCAAACTTGCGGGAGGCAGACGCAAATCAGGCTGTCGAGCCCAAAGCACATTGGATGAGGGCGTGGATATTTTCGTGGTTTCAGTGGCAAGGTCAGTATGAGGGCTTACGATGTCTGCTTGTACCCAGTAAGCCCGTGCCACTTGTGGAAAGGGATCCGGCGTCAGGTTGCCAGGATTAAATAAAACGAGTTGTGCCTGAGCAACGGGTATTGAAAATACCAGTTGCGTCGTCAACAGCAGTCCGATGTATGACCGCGTAAAGAATCGGCTCATCAAAAGCCGAACAATCCTTTCAGCTTTTTGGCACCCTCGACCACGGCATCCATATTGGTATTGCCTGTGGCGGGGAGATTGCTTTCGGAGTTGCTGCCCGTAGAGCGTTGTCCCGTATAAGAACGTCCGGCTCCGGTATAAGTGCGGCCTCCACTGGTGCGTGAATGTTCAAGATTGGCCTTGGCTTCCTCAGGACAATTTTCTTTCAGGAAGCCCATATCGCCCTGTTTATTTGCCTTGCAAACCGAAACACGAAGGGCTTCGAGATCCAGACTGCATGCGCTGGTGATTTGCGCGCGGTTGGTTTTTTCATGGCTGATGAGCGTCTGATAGGTCGTGGCGTCGTGTGCGGCATCACGTCGAATACTGTTGCAGAACTGATCTTTCTTAGCCTGACAAGTGCCTCCCTTGAAGAACATGGACGCGGCCTGGATTGCACTGGCGGTATTGCCATTGACGGAATCACACACTGAATCGGTTTTTTTCTTGAGCGCATTTACTTGCTCTTCGGTATCGCAAGCACCACCGATCTTCCGACCGCTGTAGTTTTGCGTCATGTCGATTGACTGTCCGTGTGTGGTGCCTTTCAGATGCATCGTGCCGCGATAACTACTGTTTCCTTCGTGGATGATTTCACCCCTACCTGTCATGGTTTCACCGTGTTCGTTACATGTGGCTTTCCATGTCACCTTGTTGCCCGATGTTTTGATGTCAGTCATCTGGCACTGGCTGTCTTTTTTCTGCTGCATATATTGCGGATTTTTCTCGCTGCCAGCAGGAACACAGACCTTGGCTGTTATGGCCGGCATTTGCATGGGCATTCCGGGCATGTCCATTTTGGTGGTGACTTCCCAGTATTCGCCCGGTGCAGCGTAAGCTGAAAGGCTGGAGAGCGACAGACAAAGCACAGTAAGGATAGAGGTTTTCATGGCGCAAGGTTCCGTAAGTAGGAGAACAGGGAAAATGGCAGACCGGACATTATAAAACTGCGTATCCTGTCGGAATAATAGCTTCTATTCGGGTTAATGTTACTTAATGTAACGTCAAGCCATTCAAGTCATTCAAGCCATTCACGCTGTTCAACCTTTTCAATCTGCCCAGCGATCGCGTATCACCAGCAATTCCGTCTGCAAGGGCACGAAAAGTTCGACCAGTGTCGGATCAAAATGTTTTCCTGATTGAGACTGAATGTGCTTCATGGCATCTTCTGGCGCCCATGCCTTTTTGTAGGGACGTACTGAGGTCAATGCATCGAACACATCGGCCAGTGCCACGATACGGGCTTCCAGCGAAATCTGTTCGCCGGTAAGTCCTAGGGGGTAGCCGCTGCCATCCCATTTTTCGTGGTGTCCGAGTGCTACGGCACGTGCCATGCGCAACATGCCAGACTCATGCTCTCCGATGATTTCGGCACCAAACTCAGGATGCTGGCGCATGATTTTCCATTCTTCCGTATCCAGTGGCCCAGGTTTTTGCAAGACGGCATCGGGAATACCGATTTTGCCGATGTCGTGCATGGGAGCCGCATTGAGCAGATCTTCCGCCCATGCTTCATTACAGCCTGCTGCCAGGGCGAGGCGGCGTGAAAAATGACTCATACGAATCACATGCATGCCTGTCTCGTTATCCTTGAATTCGGCGGCTCGCCCCAGACGTTGGACGATTTGAAGCCGTGTTTCCAGCAATTCGTCCACACGAACGAGCGAAAGATGGGTTTTGATGCGTGCGCGAACAATGGGGGCACGAACGGGTTTGGTGAGATAGTCCACGCCACCTGCTTCAAAACCGCGTGTCTCATCGTCCGTGCCATCCAGTGCAGTGACGAAAATGACAGGAATTCCAGTTGTTTCGGGATGGGTCTTGAGGTTCGAGCACACCGTATAACCATCCATTCCCGGCATCATGACATCCAGCAAAATGAGGTTCGGATGTTCTTTCTTCGCAATCTGCAAGGCAGCCGCACCATCCGTGGCAAAGAGTAGACGATAGTCGGCCTGCAGAATCTGGCGCAGGATTTGCAAATTGGTCGGTTCATCATCGACCAGTAGCAGGCATGGGCGTTCGTCTTGTGGAGTCATGGTGAAGTGTCCTTATGGCCGGGTGTTATTTGGGCATCCAGATGGTTCAGCTGATGTAGGGCGGTCTGAAAATCAAAGCGGTCTAGCGCTTCGTGCAGGGAGGCCATCCAGGCCGCAGGCAGATGTGCCGAAAGCGCATGCAAGGCGATATCGGGTATTTCGCCTCGCTCAAGAAATTGTTGTGATTGCTTGATCAAGTTGTGCAGTGTTTCAATTTGTTCAGGCTTCGTAACAGCCAAGTTTTTTGAATCCAGTGAGTCCGTAGTGGCTTGAGGCAGATTTGTTACCGGAAAGGTGCGCATACACTCATTCCATGCGGGCAATATCATATCAATGCCTTGTTGTACGGCAGCGGCATCTTCGCCTCGGGCAGCAGATTCCAGTGTAGCCAGCGCATGCTGGAGCGTAACGAGCGACAGATTTCCTGTGACGCCTCGCAGCCGGTGTGCCAGCGAACGAAGGGCGACCCAATCACGGCTCTCATACAAAATAGGCAGGGTATGAGCCAGATGGATGTTTTCAGTGATGAACCGCCTGATGGCAGTGCGTAATCGAGGCTCGTCTTCCCAAAGTAGCAAGGCCTGTCGCCAGTCAATCACCGTCGAGGCATCCAATGATTCAGACGTGCGGGATGAATCCGGAAGGGGAGGCGGTGTTTGCGTGGATGTCAGCGTATGGGCAGTTACAAGCGGATCGTTTCGGGTCTGAATTCCCAGCAAGCGAGCAATTTCTGCAGTGAGTTCTGATGGATTGAGCGGCTTGTCAGCAAATCCATTCATGCCTGCGGCAAGAGCATTGCGACGGTCTTCTTCGAGAACACTGGCTGATAAAGCAATGATGGGGATGGCCGGTCGACCTGCGGTTTTTTCATGTTGACGAATACGACGTGTGGCTTCAAGTCCGTCCACGCCGGGCATTTGCAAATCCATCAACACGACATCAAAAGCGTGCTGTCCATCCTTGCATTGCTGCACGGCTTCTTCTCCCCCTTGAGCCAGCGTCAGCTGATGACCTTGGCGTGACAAGGTCAATTGCAGGAGTTCGAGATTATCGAAAACATCATCGACGGCCAGAATGTGAAGCGGAGGCAAAGAGATATTTGCATTTTGTGTCGTGGCTTGAGCAGGCTTTCCGGGTTTCAGCGGGACACGGACACTGAATACACTACCTTTGCCAAGTTCGCTCTGTACGCTGATGTGACCTTGCATGAGTTCGACAAGCTGGCGGGAAATGGTCGTTCCCAATCCTGTCCCGCCGAAGCGTCGTGTCGTGGTGGCATCGGCTTGTGCAAAGGGCGCAAAAATACTTTCCAGTTGATCGGCGGCAATGCCAATCCCGGTATCCTCGACTTCCATCAACAGTGTTCCTGCTTGATCTGTATTTTCAGGGGGCATTTGATGCCGCACCCGTAAAGTGACATGCCCTTGCTCGGTGAACTTGATGGCGTTGCCCATCAGATTCATCAAAATCTGTTGTAGCCGTAAGGGATCGCCTTGAAAGTAAACGGGTTCATCTTCAGGATAATCCAGCCTGAGTTCCAGCCCTTTTTTCCCGGCGTTGATGTTCAGGACAGCCAATACCTGCTGGCTCAGTTCCCGCATGGAAAAATCAATGGCCTCAAGTCTGACCGCCCCTTTTTCGAGTTTGGCTGTATCGAGGATGTCATTGAGCAGGCGCAGCATGGAATGTGAAGCCTGCTGCACGATGGCGAGTTGACGACGTTGTTCGGTGTCTAGTGAGGTATCCAGCAAGGCTTCGCTGAAGCCGATGATGGCATTCATAGGGGTGCGAATTTCATGGCTCATATTGGCCAGAAAGCTGCTACGCGCCGCGGCGGCTTGCTCTGCGATTTCTTTTGCAACACGCAGTGCTTCTTCCATGCTGCGTCGCTCGGTCAAGTCCGTTGCAAAAGTCACGATTTTGTAGACCTTGCCATCTGCGTCAAAAATGGGGTTATAGGAGGCTTGAACCCAGACGGGGCGTCCCCCTTTACCTATCCGCAAATACTCCCCCGAATCCAGCATACCTTGGGTGAGACGTTTCCAAAAATGTTCATGCTCTGCGCAGGAATTTTGTTCAGTTGAGCAAAACAGGGCATGGTTTTGTCCTTGTATTTCCTCTAGGGTATAGCCTGTCAAGATCAGGAAGTTATTGTTGGCAGTGAGTACGCGACCCGAAAGATCAAACTCGACCACCGCCAGTGCGCGTCCAATCGCTGCGACTGTTCCTTCGAATTCGGCATTACGCGCTTTGACTTCCGTCACGTCGAGCATCACGCCATCAATCCACTGGACACGACCATGAGGATCGTAAATGCCACGCCCGATTTCCGAAATCCATCGTATCTGCCCATCACGACGCTGGATGCGGTAATCGAGACGATAAGCGTGTTGTTTATCCAGTGCTTCACCGACCTCATGCATCACACGTTCAGCGTCATCCCCATGAATCAGTTGAGCGTAATGGATGTGATCTGCAATAAAATCTTTAGCACTCCAGCCAGTGAGTTCTTCGACGGCATCGCTAATGAACAACATGCTCCAGTTTGCGTCATATCGGCATCGGAAAGTGACCCCGGGAATATTGCCCACGAGTGAGCGGAACTGTTCCTCACTATGCTTCAAAGAGCTTTCCATGGCGCGGCGCGCGCTGATGTCGGTGAGAAAGCCGACAAATAAAGGGGCTCCCGGAATTTCCACCCGACCCACTGCCAAGCGAATCGGCAAGAGACTGCCATCCTTGCGCTGAGCTTCGACCTCACGCCCGACACCGATGACGTGGGTATGCCCTGTCGTCATATGATTGGAGAGGTAGCCATCATGCGCTGAGCGGTGAGGCTCAGGCATGAGCATATTGACGTTATGTCCGATGACTTCGGTCGCTGACCAACCCAGCATGTGTTCAGCCGCACCATTCATGGACTGCACGATTCCGCTCGCATCGATCATGATGATGCCATCCACGGCAGTATCCACAACAGCGCGAAGCCGTGATTCGCTGCGCTGGATGCGTGTGTACATCTGGCGGTTTCGGATGTTTGCGTTCATCGCAATGACCATCAAGCTGGTCGCCAGTGTGACCCCCGCAATTGCTAGCGACAGCGAGATCTGTTCCGGTAAGCCCAGAATTGTGGGCGCATGGTCACTCGGAACCTGGACGAAGCGAAGTGCTGCCATGGCGGTGTAATGCATTCCTGCAATGGCAAATCCCATGACGGTACCTGCTGCTGCGGTAATTTTCCATGTATTGGCATGAAGATAATGCTGTAGGCCAAACCGTATCCATAAAGCCAGTATGCCCAGCACGACGGCAACAACAATGGAAAGCAGAAACATCCAGGGATCGTAGCGTATGAGCGGGGCAATCGCAGCGGCTTCCATACCGATGTAGTGCATCGCACCAATCCCCGCTCCGACCAGAATCCCGCCACCGAGAAGCCGTAAAGGTGAGAGTTTCGGCTGCATCAGGAGATTCAATGCAACCCAGGCCGCACACAGACTGGGCATCACCGAAAGGATCGTAATCCAGAGATTGAAGCCTCCTTGTACACAGAGCTGAAAGGAGAGCATGGCGACAAAATGCATGGCCCAGATGCCGGCACCCAAAGCGAGCGTACCAGAGAGAATAGCCATTTGTCGCGTAACACGACCTTGTGCATCGCGTGCCAGTACTGTCATGTGCAATGCCATGATCGAGGCACTGATGGACATCAGTATCGACAAGATAACGAGCCAGCCATCATGCTGTTGCCACAGCAAAGGGTAGGGGGGCTGCTGAGTGATGAAGAAACGGTCAAGCATCGAATCAGGGTAGACAAATAGTGTTGACAGGATTGGGAATTATCAATAACTGAATAAAAAGGTCAACTATTGTGCTGTGTGTTGTGTGAAGCATTTTCTGCGATTACAGAGAAGAATTTATCGTCTCACCCTTTACCATTCTGGAATGTTTCCTACAATCAAGATGTCGACCTGATTTCGCTCAAGCCAATCAGCGATGTACGAAACCGAAATGTGTGCAGGACAGAAAGAAGTGTCTGTTGCTTGTTGAACCGCATGACCTATTCATGGCTGCATGGCTGCATGGCTGGTTATATACACTTTTACGCATGGAGGAATACATGAGACCCATTTCAAACATCCTGAAATCCAGACAGTCGCCCTTGGTTCATTCTATTGCGCCCAAGGCAACGGTTTACGAGGCATTGAAGCTGATGGCTGAAAAAAATGTGGGTGCCTTGCTGGTCATGGAGAATGATGCCATCGTAGGGATTGTTTCAGAACGTGATTATGCGCGAAAAGTGATATTGCATGAGCTTTCATCAAGAGACACGCCTGTATCCCGCATCATGTCATCACCTGTCCTGTGCGTTTCCTCCGAGCACAGCAATGAGGAATGTATGGCACTAATGACGAACAATCGCCTGCGTCACTTGCCGGTTGTGGATCAGGAACGTCTCATCGGCATGGTTTCCATTGGCGATCTGGTCAAGGACATCATCGAAGAGCTCGAATTCTCCAATGAGCAGTTGATGCGCTACATTAATGGAACCCACGGCACAGCAGAAAAAGCCATACGGCACGCGGCTTGAGGAACTTGGAAATTGAAATGCCACTGATGTATTTGCTGGTCAGAATTACATGTAGGTAAACAGCAGGTCATGATGTGGTGATGCCTGCAATGGTGTTATTGATCATTGCAGGCATCACATTTTGTTGCATGACATTGCATCTGTATGACCTTGGGGAGAGGAGACAGATATGGGCATGCTGACGACCGAAGCGCTTGCCAAGTTCTGCATCGAACAAAGCCTGGCTTTCGATGCGCATGACTGGCTGTTGCTGACTGAGTTTGATGAAAAAAAGGTGGGTTTGGCCGCTAAGTATCTTTCCATGACGAGCTGGTATGGCCATGAAGAAGATCTGGAAGCCATCGCGGGTTACGCCCATGTTTTTGACAGCAACACGAACACGACGGGGCTTGGTGGGGTGTCGGAACCTCGGCAACCTGAGTTTGATCTGCTGCAATTTTCAACCGCCGTGCGGATGGGAGTCACGCGTGCGCGTGCCTTTGTGCAGTCACAGGCAACGAAAATAAGACGATCTCGACGTCGTTACGAACGCAACGCGTAGTCCGCAATCGCTTCCACCACAGATTGGGCTTCGCCGATGGGAGCCGCCACGCGAAGTTTCAGCGTAGGATGACGATCTCGCAAACCATCAAGAAGTGCAGGCAGATCACGTTGCGTATGCCCCGTTTGTGCCATGAACATGGGGACGATGACGATTTCATCGCACCCCGTTTTTTGCAATTGTTCAACGGCGTCCGGCAGGGTAGGGGAGATGAATTCGAGGAAGGCGGCTTCAACGGGTATGCCGGGCTCGCGGTGTCGAATGGCATCCCGCACCGCATGAATGGGGCGCGCCCATTCGGGATTGCGTGCGCCGTGGGCAAATAACAGGATGGCCTTCATGGCGTGTTATTTACGGATGGATATAAAGAGGGTGGTGCAGCAATGGAGGGGAGCGAGGAAGGTGATTTATGCGGTTCGTGAGGCTCCCATCCCAAGGTGGTCAGCAACACAAAAAATCCGATCACATAGGCAACGATGACATGCCATCCGTGACGCAGCCAGAGTCCGGCGGATTTGCCTTCGGGATACATATTGGTCAATGCAATACCCGCCGAAGAGCCGAACCACAACATGGATCCCCCGAATCCAACCGCATACGCCAATACGCCCCAGTCGTAGCCTCCCTGCTTGAGTGCTAACGCCGTCAGGGGAATGTTATCGAACACGGCAGATACAAACCCCAGCCCTAAAGCCGTATGCCATGACGCCGTGGGTAGATGTTCCACCGGCATCATCGAAGCCGCCAGTACAAGACACAGAAGGAAGAGTGTGCCTTTGAAAGTATGAGGCAACACTTCCCAATCTGGACGACGCCATCCCGACGTCAGCAGAATCGTGAGCCAGACCGCCAGCCCCAGAAAAGGGGCATCATTCGCATAGGCACTGAAAGTGCCATTCATGAGAATGTTGGTCAGCATGGCTGCGGCCAGAATGGCGAGCACGATGGTCAGTCGTGCGCCATCCACATGGGTATGGGCATGAGCACCGCGAATCATAGGCGCGTAAGCATGCTGTTGGCGCGCGGCAATGACGCCAAAAAAGCAGAGTGCGGCAGCAGAAGCAATATAGGCATGAAGGACGTCGAGTGGGCTCACACCATCGATCCACATCATGGTGGTTGTCGTATCACCCAGCACGCTACCTGCGCCCCCTGCATTGGAGGCGGCCACGATGGCTGCCAGATAACCAATATGTACGCGTGCCTTGAACACCTGATGTGCCATGGCGCCGCCAATCAGGGCGCCTGCTATATTGTCGAGAAAGGCAGACAGCACGAACACCATCACCAGCAGGGCAAAACCGGCTTTCCATCCGGCGGGTAGATAACGCGGCAGGATGACAGGAATCCGACTTTTCTCGAAGTGACGCGACAGCAGCTCAAACCCCATGAGCAAACCCAGTAGATTGGCCAGCATCACCCATTCATGCCCCAGATGCGTCATGAATCCTGCAAGCCCCTGGCCTGACTTGAAAGTACCAAAGAATATCTTGTAGGCAGCAATCGCCACCATACCTGACAGGCCGATCCGAAGACTATGTTTGTGCCACAGCATGACGCCCAGCAAGGTCAGGCCGAACAGGAAAAACTCGATGGGAACACCAAGAAGTGTATGAAATATCATTGAAACGATGCTGCTCCAGAAAAACGGAGGCAATCGATTGCCTCCGTTTCAAGTACAAAATTGCCAACCTGTTAAAAAAGAACTGTTTTATTTTTTCAGGCATTCGCTCATGAATTTTTTGCGCTCTTCACCCTTCTTGCCCACGCCTTCCTTATTGCACTCTTTCATTTTTTCTTGTTGAGCCATTCGAGCCGAGCGCACATCGTCGGGATTGTTTGTGCGCATACATTTCTTCATGAATGCGGATTTGGCAGCACCGACAAGCGGTTTTCCTTCCTTGCTGACGGCCTTGGCTTCACAGTCATTATGGGCAACGGGTGTTTGGGCAAAGGCAATGCCCGTAGCTAGAAGGGTGGCCAAGGCGGTGGCGATGAGCTTATTCATGGATTTTTCTCCGGGGAAGCGTCAGATGATAGGGCGCTGGATTATGGCTATACCAGCCGAACCATTCTACCGTGAGAGGCACAATCTACCAAGATGAATGGGGGCTTTGCAGCGGAATTTAATGAATTGGCAGGCTTTCAACGCACGTAATGAGGCTCTGTTTGAAACAGGGATGTCGTTCAAAACCGGGCAAAATGAGCACAAGGCGTCCCATGACTCGTTAAATTTGGAGCATAATTCAAGGTCGCATTTCGTAGATTTCGCAGGTTTCGTAGCTGATTTTTCCATGTAACGTATGAGGATGCTGACTTGAAGATACTAGTCCCCGTAAAGCGCGTGGTCGATTACAACGTCAAGGTGCGCGTCAAGGCTGACGGCACCGGAGTTGATCTGGCCAACGTGAAAATGTCCGTAAACCCCTTCGATGAAATCGCCATCGAAGAAGCCGTGCGCCTCAAGGAAGCCGGCATTGCGACTGAAGTCATCGCCGTCAGCTGCGGCGTGACCGCCTGCCAGGAAACCCTGCGCACCGCCATGGCCATCGGCGCGGATCGTGGCATCTTGGTTGAATCCGATGCCGATTTGCAGCCGCTGGCGGTTGCCAAGCTGATCAAGGCCGTGGCGGATAAAGAGCAACCGCAACTGGTGATCTTCGGCAAGCAAGCGATTGATGACGATTCCAACCAGACCGGCCAGATGTTTGCCGCGCTGGCAGGCTGGGCGCAAGCCACATTTGCTTCCAAGGTGGTGATTGCCGATGGCAAAGCCACGGTCACGCGTGAAATCGACGGGGGTTCGGAAACCCTCGAGCTCAAGCTGCCGGCGGTAATTACCACCGATCTGCGTCTGAACGAGCCGCGTTACGCCACGCTGCCGAACATCATGAAGGCCAAGAAAAAGCCGCTCGATACGCTGAAGCCGGCTGATCTGGGTGTCGATGTGACCCCGCGTCTGACCACCTTGAAAGTCGCCGAACCCGCCAAGCGCGGTGCGGGTGTGAAGGTGGCCGATGTCAAAGAACTGGTCAACAAACTCAAGAACGAAGCGAAGGTGATCTGATGGCTATTCTCGTTATTGCTGAACACAACAATGCCGCGATCAATGGCGCGACGCTGAATACCGTTGCCGCTGCCCAAAAGATTGGTGGCGAAGTGCATGTGCTGGTGGCCGGTGCCGGTTGTGGTGACGCGGCCGCTGCCGCTGCCAAGATTGCGGGTGTTGCCAAAGTCAAGGTGGCGGATAACGCCATCTATGCCGAGCAGACCGCAGAAAACGTCGCCGCGCTGGTCGTCGCCAATGCCGCTGGTTACAGCCACATCCTCGCTCCGGCGACGGTGACCGGCAAGAACATGCTGCCGCGTGTCGCTGCGCTGCTGGATGTCGCGCAGATTTCCGAAATCACTGCGGTTGAATCCGCCGACACCTTCGTGCGTCCGACCTACGCCGGTAATGCCATGGCGACGGTCAAGAGTGCCGATGCGGTCAAGGTCATCACCGTGCGTACCACGGGCTTTGATGCCGTGGCGGCTGAGGGGGGCAGTGCTGCGGCGGTTGAAGCGATTGCCGCAGCGGCAGATGCCGGTCTGAGCAAGGTGATTGCCCGTGAAATCGTCAAGAGCGCGCGTCCTGAACTGGGCGCAGCCAAGATCGTCGTTTCCGG
>CAYTHB010000082.1:0-12066 GCA_964437515.1 uncultured Sterolibacterium sp. | reverse complement strand
GCTCGCTACGCTCGAAGCTTCAACCCGACTCTGATTTTTGTATTTCACGCTAACTCTATTGATCTTGATTAGCGACTGGTTCCTTTTTGGACCGTATCGAACTAAAATAAACTCATTCAATGGAGGTGGATCATGGCCATCAATGTAAAGCTACCGGAAGCCTTGGTCGAAAGTGCCAAGCACTACGGCAGCATCGAGCACCGCTCGGTTCCCAAGCAGATCGAATACTGGTCGCAGATCGGCAAGATCGCCGCTGAAAACCCTGACTTGCCGTTCAGTGTCATCCGCGACATCCTGATCGCCGATCAGGAAGAAGCTGTGGGTGAGTACCCGTTCAGCTGATGCGCATCCTTGTCACGCCAACCTTTGAACGTATCGTCAAAAAGCTGAACAAGCAGCAGAAGGCTGCGCTCGACGAAGCGGTACGCACCATTGCCAGTCAACCTGAAGCCGGTGAAACCAAAGTCGGTGACCTTGCTGGTGTGCAGGTTTACAAATTTCGTATGAGTAGTCTTCTCTGTCTGCTGGCTTATCGAGTTCTTGACGAGGACACGCTCAAGCTGCTGATGCTTGGGCCACACGAGAATTTTTACCGCGACCTCAAGCGCATCGAGCATTGACTCTCTGCACATAATCACTGACTCCGTGCCATGGAGGTCAGACTCGATTGATTTTATGCCGGCACGCCCATAAATCAGGGACGATCACGATTCTTGCCGTTTCGCTAGTACCGATTTTTCTGGGTGGGATTGCCATGTCAAACGTTAGCGTGAAATACAAAAATCAGAGTCGGGTTGAAGCTTTGAGCGTAGCGAACCAATCAGTAGCTGCCCCTTGTGGGGGATAGGTGGTGTGGGTGTCTAGGGTAACGTTTGTTTCATCTTCTGTGGGTGGAGACGGCTACCATGTGTCAATCCAAAGCTGAAATGTCCTCTTCTCTGCAAAGCTAATATAGGGTCAAATTACTACATATTTAAAAAACTCGAGAAAGGCGCTGTACCGGATGGCAATGCCGCTATGCTCCATCACCGTCGGTGAGCTTGGTCGTTAGATGTGGAGGTGAAGCGGGCTATACTCCATGACTTCAACTCACTTATTTCAGGAAAGGACGTCGTATGGCCAGCAAGAAAAAATCCGCACTTTCGATTGATATTGGTATCAGCACCGCCAATCGTGAAAAGATCGCTAAAGGCTTGTCTGAACTGCTGGCGGACAGCTATACGCTGTATCTCATGACACACAATTTTCATTGGAACGTGACCGGCCCGATGTTTAATACCCTGCATCTGATGTTCATGGGGCAATACACTGAACAATGGAATGCGCTGGATATCATTGCTGAACGTATCCGTGCGCTGGGCGTGGCTGCACCAGGAACATACAAGGAATTTGTCAAGCTGGCATCGATCAAGGAAGTCGAGGGCGTGCCTTCAGCGACAGAGATGATTCGTCATCTGGTGTTGGCGCAAGAAGCCACGGCGCGCACGGCACGCAAGCTGTTTGTGCTGGTCAATGAAGCAAACGATCAGCCCACAGCTGATCTGCTCACACAGCGTCTTGAAGTCCATGAGAAAACGGCGTGGATGTTGCGTAGTCTGCTGGAAGAGTAATGCTTTACCGCCTTCCTCAACGGCAGGTCGAGGAAGGCGGGTGATGCGGTATGTCTGAGTCGTGTGAGTTACAGCGTGTTGTGTGTGCCGTCGCAAAGCACGCCATTCTTGCTGTGCTTGCAGCCGCAGAAATATACCGGGCCGCTTTTGTCGGCCTTGTATTCGACCGGACTGAATTCGCTGCCCTTGTGTGAACCGTCACAAAACGGCTGGCTCTTGCTTTTTCCACAGGAACACCACCAGTAAGTTTTACCAGCTTCGACAACGACGGGGTAAGGGCTTTTCTGGGCGATGACGGGTTCAGCCATGGGTTTCTCCTGATGTGTGGTTACGATTCTCATGATTATATGGATATACCGTGATTCATCACGCAGCAAACCGCTAATCTGACCGTGAATGAACTTTTCATTTACGAGACTTTATGCGTGACTTTGTGAAGCAACAGCAAGAAGCCACAGAACATGAGGCTTGGTTCCATCGTGAGGTGCAAATCGGCCTCGACGCGGCCAATGTCGGCGACGTTGTTTCATCTGAAGAGATCGAAGCCGAAACAGTTGCCTGGCGCGCAGAGTGCAGTGGCCCCAAAAATCGGAACCGATAGAGTCGTCTGTCTTTTTATTTTCTTGAAAGTGATTTCAAGCCTTGCAGGGAAATGTGGCAGGCGTTTTTCAGAGCGTAATGGCCAGACTGGCGAGCAGGTCTTCCTGCGCGCAGCTGCGGGTGCGGCGGGTGGGTTTGAGCTGATACTTGCCGTCGCTATCCATTTCCCAGGCTTGAGCGTTGTCGGTGAGGTAGGGGCGCAAGCCTTCTTTCATTACGCGCCGCTTGAGTTTGGGGTCGAGGATGGGAAAACAGATTTCGATGCGGCGGAAGACGTTGCGTTCCATCCAGTCCGCGCTCGATAGGTAAATGTTTTCTGCTCCTTCGGCATGAAAATAAAAAATGCGGGTGTGTTCGAGAAAGCGGCCAATGATGGAGCGTAGGCGGATATTCTCTGAAAGATCAGGAATTCCAGGGCGCAGGATGCAGATGCCGCGCACGATGAGATCGATTTGTACCCCGGCTTGTGAGGCTTCATAAAGGGCTTCGATGATTTCCGGTTCGACCAGGGCATTCATTTTTGCGATGATTTGCGCCTTGTGTCCGGCACGTGCGGTAGTAGTTTCGGCGCGTATGGCGGCGAGAATGTTGGTGTGCAGGGAAAATGGGGCTTGCCAAAGATGCATGAGTGCGTGGGCTTTACCCAAACCGGTCAGTTGCTTGAAGACTTCATTGACATCGGCATTGATTTCGTCGTGACAGGTGAATAGACCAAAATCGGTGTAAAAACGCGAGGTGCGTGGGTGATAGTTGCCTGTCCCCAAATGACAGTAACGTTTGTAGCCGCCATTTTCACGGCGGAGTACCTGCAACATTTTGGCGTGAGTTTTGTAACCGAATACGCCATACACCACATGGGCGCCGACTTCTTCTAGTCTTGCAGCGATGTTGAGATTGGCTTCTTCGTCAAAACGTGCCATCAGTTCGACGACCACAGTGACTTCCTTGCCTTGGCGTGCGGCGCGTAGCAGATGCTCCATCAACACGGAATCTGTGCCGGTGCGATAGACCGTCATACGGATGGCAACGACGTTCGGATCATCGGCAGCTTGTTGAAGGAACTGGATGACGGGTGTAAAGGACTGGAAGGGCAGATGCAGCAGTACGTCTTGTTTGCGAAGACTGGCGAAAATGTCGTAGCGTTTGGCCAGCACCTTGGGGAGGTTGGGCTGGAAGGGTGGATATTTGAGCTCGGGGCGTTCCACCCGATCGGGGATGGTGTTGAGGCGCACCAGATTGACGATGCCCGGTACGCGGTAGAGGTCGGCACGTTCCAGAATGAACTGCTGCAATAGAAAATCGGCGACGGTTTCCGGGCAACCATCGGCGACTTCCAGACGCACGGCATCGCCAAAGTTGCGTTGAGGTAATTCGCCTTGCAGGGCGGTTCGCAGATTTTTGACTTCTTCGTCATCGACAAAGAGATCGGAGTTACGGGTGACACGAAACTGGTGGCAGCCTAGCACCTGCATACCCGAAAAAAGCTCACCGACATACTGATGCAACATCGATGAAAGAAAGACGAAGCCGTAATCGATCCCCGTCAGTTCGGCAGGGAGCTGGATGACGCGGGGAAGCGCACGGGGTGCTTGAACGATGGCGGCACCCGAGTTGCGCCCAAAAGCATCCGTCCCTGTGAGCTCGACGGCAAAATTCAGACTTTTGTTGAGTACGCGAGGGAAGGGGTGGGCAGGATCCAGGCCGATGGGCGTGAGTAGTGGCATGACTTCATGCTGGAAATAGTGATGTATCCATTCACTTTGTTCGGGTGTCCACAGATTGCGCCGTATGAACTGAACCCCTTCCTGCGCGAGTGCAGGGAGGATGTCGTCGTTGAGAAGGGCGTATTGATCGGCAATGATGGCGTGGGCTTCGAGACTCACCCGTCGCAATACTTCAGCAGGTAATAGCCCGTCACTACCGCTGACAGTGCTGCCAAACTTGATTTGCTCTTTCAGCCCCGCGACACGGATCTCAAAGAATTCATCGAGATTGCTGGAGACGATGCAAAGAAAGCGTAACCGTTCCAGCAAGGGCACGCGGATATCGGCGGCTTGCGCGAGAACGCGGCGATTAAAGGCGAGGAGCGAAAGCTCGCGATTGAGATAGTGGTCTGAAACAGAATGGGGGCGGGTTTGTGGTGACATGATTGCGGGTTCGAGATGGAATCCGGCAAAAACCGCCAGTCAGATGTGGGATCAGGAGTTGCTCAGGTGGGCACAGGCAATGGCGCGATGGTGCAATGATGTGATGGCGCAACAATATTGAGTAGGTGCTTTTTATGCATCAGCCTTGGGTGCGCTGGAGGGCATGGTCGCCTTGTCGTAGATGCGGAATGCGTTGCGTCCGGCTTCCTTGACGGCATAGAGTGCGAGGTCAGCGCGTTTGATGATTTCTTCGCGCTTGAGATTGGGTTCGTTAACGATGGATACGCCGATACTCGCTCCCACACGGGCTTCGGCACCGGAAGGGGTCATCACCGGTTTGGAAATATTGGTGATGAGGGAGTTGGCCAGTCGAGCCACGATTTTTTCATCAGAAACGAAAGGCAGCAGAACGACGAACTCATCTCCACCTTGACGAGCGGCAAAGTCAGCTTTACGGATTGAATGTTCGATATGACGGGACACGCTGATCAGGATGGCGTCACCCGCATCGTGCCCCAGCGTGTCATTGACTTCCTTGAAATGGTCGAGGTCAATGAGCATCAAGGTGAAGCATTGTTCAGGATTCAGTTTGCGTTCGGCAATCAGGGCATCAATCTGGCGTTCAAAACCTAGCCGGTTACCCATGCCGGTGAGCGTATCGGTCAGCGCCAGTTTGTTGGCTTGCGCTTCGCGCATCTTGTTTTCGGTGATGTCGTTGATCACCCCTTGAATCAGGTCGTCTTCAACCGGATTCAGAATCATATTGACCCAGCGCACACCACTGCCATTGTGGCCGATCAACATCAGTTCGGCAGTTTTGGTGCGACGCTCCTTGAGGCAATCCTCGATGATGGTACGAACCGACATGCTTTGTTCGCCGACATGGTCGGTCAATGGAATGTCATTTCCTTCCTGGAAAGAACGGAGGATTTCGTCCGTTAGCCAGAGCGAGCGACTGAAGGCCGGATTGAAGGACTTTAGGATGCCGTGACCCGTGATGACGAAAATTCCGGTTTCGGCATTTTCAAAAATGGCACGAAAACGCTTTTCCTCGATTTCACGTTGCAAGCGTAATTCACGTTCAGAGACCAGGCCGCGTACCAGTCGATCGATCAGAGCATTGACGTTATTGACGAGCTTGCCGATTTCGTTGGTCTGGTGCCCGGCTGGGGTGACGAGCTTTTCACCGTCTTCAGCAGAAACCTCGCCGAGTTGTTTGGAAATGCGGTGGATGGGTTGTGCAATGTAACCGACGGCAATGAAAATCACGACAAGAATGATGACCGATGTCTGAATCATGATAAGCAGGCGGATGAAGTCCATGGTTTCATTGACTTGAACGTCAATGGAAGCCTGGTTGCGAAGGACGACGATCTTGCCAATGAAGCTGCCTGCCTTGAAGGGAGACACCAGATGGCGTATGGTTGTCCCTGCAGGAAAGCTGGAGTCTGGCGGTGTGGGGGCTTTAGGAACTTCGGCCAATGGATCGGCCAAGGGCTGTGGTTTCTTGGGCTGGGGATGATCGACGGCATTGCGGTTGATGTCGACCAGAACGCCTTGGTCGCCGGCGATCAGTACACGTTCGACATCCGGGCTCATCAAGAGCCCCTTGGCAACTTCTTCAGCCAGTTTGTCATCCCCGGTATAGCAGGCAATACTGGTCGTGCTTTCCACGGTTCTGACCAGATCACCCAGACGCTTGGTGAGTGAGTCCTGAATGGTCGGTTCCACGAAGCGGGTGATGATGCTCAGCATGACCAAGCCCACCAGACCTGAAAACAGCAGAACCAGTGAGGCACTGCGGACGACAAGGCTGGTGTGAAAGAAGGGGATGATCTCGGAGATTTTTTTCATGGAGGGGGTGTCAGTCCCGTAGTTTTGTTGTTTCGATGCGCTATCTCATCCCTTTCTCACGTTTGCGATCAAGCGATGGAGAAGGGGAGGATGTGATGATCAACATTGCGGATGTGATTATGGGGCTCCCAGATCGAGAGCGACACGAACACGACGGTCAATATTGGCGCGTGGAATATAGCCGATGGCTCCTTTGTTTGTCGCCACGGTTTCAATGACCTCTGAAATACTATTTACTTGGCGTGGCGGTGTTCCACGGCCTGAGAAGGTGAGGCGTGCCCAGTAAGAATTGACTTCAGGGAGTTCCTTGTCGATGAGATCACGATAGAAACGGGCTTTCTCAGGATTGGTGGGGGCTTGGTCTATGGGGATGGCTTGCAGTCCCGACGCGAGCTTTTTTGAGCGCCCCATGTAAATGGCCGTTACTTCATCGCGTGTCAGGCGTTCGACACCACTGCCCGGGTTGGTGATGACAACAATGTCGGATGCAGCGAGCGCCGATGGTGTGATGCAGATCAGCGCAGTGGTTAGTCCGAAGAGAGAAAGTATTTTTTTCATGATGGCGCCTCCTCAGAAAATGAAGTCCAGAGTGGCACTGTAAATATTGGCTCGACCATCCCAGCCCACAGGCACTCTCGGCCAGAGCAAGGGCGGTGGGCAGGCAGAACCGGGACGGCTCAAGGGTAATGCAACGGGCGAGCAATCCTTGTTGCGCACAAAGTCGGACTGCAGCTTGAGCGACATGTTGTCGGTCAGATCGTAACGTAGGCCAAGGGTATAAGTGTTCTGGTTGGTGGCTGCCGTGGCGAGGATGAATTGCGCCGTATCTGTGAAAACAGGATTGCTCTCACCCAGGCGCGTCATTTCAGCCGGCTCGTGATGTTTGTCGGCACGAATGCGGGAAATGACACCATAAGGCGTGAATCTGCCGAAACGATATCCCGTAGAAATGAAGGCAGAGCGCAACTGCGGAATGACCAAGGATGAGGTGGTCATACGCGATATGGCTCCTTGCATCTTGAGAGGGCCGTCTTCGTAGACCAGTTCGATATTCTTGAACCTGACATGGGAGTCCCCCACCCTGGTCGCGTTTGCAAAGCGGGTCATGTAATTTCCCAAAGCGGTATTGCCTTGAGCAAATGCGGCGGCGGCTGCTCCATTAAACAGAGGAACGATCATGTTTCCAGAGGGGTTATCACGGGTAAGCTGAAGCTCGGCCAAGCCGAAACGCCCTGTCCAGTGATTGTCCTGATATTCGAAATATCCCCCGGTAATGCGGGATTTGTCTAGTTGTTGCGTTGCACCCAGACTTGGCATGGGAGGGGGATTCCCTGCCCATTGGGTTTGCTGCATCAAGGAACTCGTTTCCTGCCGGATGATGCCTGTATAGAACTTGGTTCGAACGATGCCATCCCCCAAGGATGTACGTAATACGACATCCCAACCGTCCTGGAACGGGAAAAGTAGCGCGCCGTAATAATCGACCGGGGGACGCGACCACAGGAAAGAGTAGCCGACATCACGGGTGTCGGAACCAATATAGGCATCGAACCCGGTACGCCCTGCACGAGCTTCCAGCAGATCGCCGTAGGTGTATTTGAGAAAGCCCCAAGTGAGCTCAGGCTTGAAATCGTTTTCCTGACGATAGCGAGAGACGATTTGAGCGACCGCTTCAAAGTTGTCTGAAATGGCATAGTTGACCTGCAAGCCCAAGCGACTGTCAATGTCGAAAGAAATGCCCTGATTATTGGCCCCCTTGGGTTGTGTCATGTCACGAATGAAGGTGGCGCCATTCCCACGTACATGCACTGCACCCAAAGTGCCAAAGCCGCTAAATCGGATGGGGGACGATTCAGTCATGCTGGTCGCGTCGACATCCGATGGGTTTGGATTGGTATCGGAGGGGGCGGTTTGGGCATGGGCCCCCAGGGAGATCAAGCCCAGCAGGGAGAGGGTGAGCTTTAATCGAGACAAGACAGGTTTTTTAATCATGGACATGAGATTAACGCGGGCAGGGTGCTGGTGAACGAAGCATCATCGACATTTGTTCGATGTGATGGATGATGGATACAGCGCAACAAGGTAATGACGCAAATCATGTTACATACAAAATCATTCTACATTGGGATATTGTTTTTCGGAATACCATATCTCATGGAGAAGAGGCAGCGTGAAATCATTGGATCATTCGCTTTGTTTCATGGGATTTCAGTGTGGCGTTCAGTACGGTAGGGTGGTCGTGTGTAAAATGTGATGATCTTATCGGAAACGTAGAATGTTATCGTGAAGCATGAATTGATCGCGGCAGTTGATCTGGGTTCAAACAGCTTTCGTCTGCAGGTGGGACGGATCGTGGGGCATCAGATCTATCCGCTCGATTCCTTCAAAGAACTGGTGCGTCTGGCTTCCGGGCTGATGCCTGATCGTAAGCTGGATGCCGCTTCCCAAGGGCGTGCCCTGGATGCACTTCGCCGCTTTGGTGAGCGTTTGCGCGATTTTGATCCCGCCGATGTGCGTGCTGTAGCAACCAATACTTTTCGTGTGGCCAAAAACGGTGCACATTTCCTGCCGCTGGCCGAGGCTGCCTTGGGTTTTCCTATCGAGATTGTGTCGGGTCGTGAAGAAGCACGTCTGATCTATCTGGGGGTGGCGCATACGATGGCAATGACGAATGGGCGACAGCTTGTGGTGGATATTGGCGGCGGCTCGACCGAGTTCATTATCGGACATGGCTTTACACCGATACAGCTGGAATCGCTCTACATGGGCTGCATCAGCCATTCCATGCGCTATTTTCCGGGGGGGCGTGTTGATAAGGCCAGCATGAAGGCGGCAGAGATGGCCGCGCGTCAGGAGTTACAAACTATCGTTGCACCCTATCGGGAGACCGGTTGGAGTCAGGCCATTGGTTCATCAGGAACAGCCAAGGCTATCGTCGAGATTCTGGCGTTAAATGGGCTCAATGAGCCAGATAGTCATGGGGTACCGGAAATTACACGCACCGGGCTGGAGCGGCTCCGAAGCCTGCTCTTGCGGGCAGGTGATGTCGGGGCTTTGCGATTGGAGGGCTTGCGCACCGATCGTGCACCAGTATTGCCGGGTGGTTTGGCCATCATGTCAGCCATTTTCAGGGAGTTTGAGCTTGAACGTATGGCTTTCTCTGAAGGCGCGCTGCGATTGGGGGTGCTTTATGATTTGCTGGGACGTTACCATCATGACGATCTGCGGGAGGCGACGGTTAGCCAGTTCATGCAGCGCTACGCAGTGGATCGCCGTCAGGCGGCACGTGTGAGTCAGACTGCCATGAAATTTCTGCAGCAATTGATGCCAGAGACGGATGTTCGTTACGAGCAGGATGCACAGTTGCTTGTCTGGGCAGCGCGATTGCATGAGATTGGTATTTCGGTGGCGCATTCAAGCTATCACAAACATAGTGCTTATATTATTGAGTACGCGGATATGCCGGGGTTTTCACACAAGGATCAGCTTCGTTTGTCGCGCATTGTGTTGGGGCATCGTGGCAAGCTCGAGCGTGTGCAACCCATGAGTGGAGAGCCTCATGACTGGTTGCTGATTTTTTGTCTTCGTCTGGCGGCTCTTTTGCATCGCGTGCGTCTCGATACCGATTTGCCGGATGTCCAGGTCGCATCAACGAATCGAGGCTTTCAACTAACGGTGGATATTGCGTGGTGGACGGCATCCCCCTTGACGGCTTCCATGCTTGAGGAAGAGACGCAGCAGTGGAGTGCGTTGGGCATGAATCTCAAGATACGGCGCGAACGAAGGGAATCTCTGTGTTGAAACGGGTACGCGGTGCTCCAGAAAAGGAACATGAGCCCACGATCTCACTTTCGGTTGAAGCAGAGGGAAAAACGACAGTCGTTTTGGCGGGGCATTGGACGCTCGTCAAACTGCTTCCCCACATGACGGCGTTGTCGGCATCATTGACAGCACAGATGCGTGAGCCCCATCGAGGGTGGGACTGTGTGGGGGTCGACATCATCGATAGTGCTGGAGCACTGTTGCTGTGGCGTGCATGGGGGCGACGACTCCCCGAGCATTTGACGGCTAACCCAGAGCATTTGCGGATATTTGGACGCATTGCCGATCTTGAAGCACAGTCACACTCTGTAGATGCGCCCGTTTCACCATTTGCTTCCATCATGCTGCTGGGGGCTTTGTTGATGGCTTTTTTGCATCATCTGCAAGGCTTTGTGACATTGATCGGGCAACTGGTGCTCGACTTTTTTCATTTGTTGCGCTGGCCTAGTGAAATTCCTCGACGTGAAATATCCGCCAATCTTTACAAGAGCGGCGTGCGTGCCATGCCGGTAACCGCCCTGGTCGGTTTCTTGATCGGGATCGTCATGTCTTATTTATCGGCGTTACAGTTGAAGCAGTTTGGGGGCGAAGTATTCATCGTAAATATTTTGGGCATGAGCATCATCCGGGAACTGGGCCCTTTGTTGGTGGCCATCCTGGTGGCGGGGCGATCCGGTTCGGCGATGACGGCACAACTGGGCGTGATGCGTGTGACGGAAGAAATTGATGCATTGGCGACCATGGGGGTGTCAAAGAGTTTGCGTTTGATATTCCCCAAAGTCCTTGCTTTGGCTGTGGTAATGCCTTTGCTGGTGTTGTGGGTCAGTAGCGTGGCGTTAGGGGGCGGGATGATTGCGGCTCAATTACAGCTGGACATTTCCTTTGGCTATTTTTTTGAAACTTTGCCTAAAGTGGTGCCGGTTGCAAATCTGTGGATCGGGCTGATGAAAGGCTATATTTTTGGTATTACGGTGGCATTGGTTGCCTGCCATTTCGGTTTGCGCGTCAAACCCAATACCGAAAGCCTTTCGGCTAATACGACCGCGTCGGTGGTGACGGCGATTACGATGGTGATCTTGCTGGATGCCATCATTGCCATCGTGACCCGAAAAATCGGTTTGTTCTATTGATATCCTCCATGAGCAATTCTGTCATTGAAATACGGGATCTAGCGACCCGCTTCGGGGATGTCTGGGTACATCGCGGGCTTGAACTGCAGGTCGACCGAGGCGAAATTCTTGCCTTGGTGGGGGGGTCCGGTAGTGGCAAGACGACATTGCTGCGTCAGATGATTGGTTTGCTCAAGCCTTACCGTGGCCAGATTCGCATGTTTGGTGAACCCTTGTTTGGCGGAGGCGTCGTGCGTGAACGCACTTTACGTCGGCGATTCGGTGTGCTGTTTCAACAAGGTGCCTTGTTTTCAGCGTTCAATGTCTATGAAAACATCGCTTTTCCGATGCGCGAACTGGGACGTTTGGATGAAGGCCTGATCCGTGACCTCGTCATGCTTAAATTATCGATGGTGGAGTTGTTGCCGCGCCATGCTCGCTTGATGCCCTCTGAATTGTCGGGCGGCATGATCAAACGTGTTGCCTTGGCGCGTGCGCTGGCATTGGAGCCTGAACTGTTGCTGCTGGATGAACCGACTGCAGGACTCGATCCGGATCGTTCTGCGTCCTTTGTGAATCTCATCCGGATGTTGAGTGATGAACTGGGGCTGACCGTGGTTCTTGTCACTCATGATCTCGAGACCGTGGCCGGCTTGTCGGCGAATGTCGCTGCGCTGGCGGAGCAGCGTATACTCGTGTCCGGCAGTATCGAAACCGTCATGCATTTCGATCATCCCTTCGTTCATAACTTCTTTCTTCGTGAACGTGCTCAACGTTCATTGCATGGCAATCCCTGACGCGCATGTCAGTCATCTCCACCCGCAGACTATGAAACAAGAGCACGCGATTACGCCCACCCCACCCATCCTTCACGGACGGCTTTGCACAGCCGTCCGGCTTCGGCGGCACGGAGCAGTGCTCCGT
>CAYTHB010000081.1:0-12750 GCA_964437515.1 uncultured Sterolibacterium sp. | reverse complement strand
GGAGCGGAGCATGGAGCGATTCATCTGGGTTCCTTGAAAAATCGAAGATTATGAATGAAGGTGAGTGTATTCAGGATCAGATTTCTGATGGTTCTGGACGTATTGCAATTCCAGTCTGAAACCTCATCATCATACACCAAGCACCGTGTCTGTGTTAATCTCAAACGTTACTGAAAGTGCTTGTGTCTTAAGTTTTTGTGGCTTTTATAGTCTTGCCACAGCCTCAGAAAATTTGTGATGCAGGCAGATGAAGGTGGTCTGTGACAGGGTGTTGGAATGAGCCATAGTGTGGAAACGCGTATCAATGAACTGGAAGCCAAGCTGACGCTGGCGGATGACCAGCTGGATCAGTTGAACAAGGTTGTTTTTCGTCAGCAGGAACAGATGGATCGCTTGCAGGCGCAATTGCGCTGGCTCATGCAGCATGTGCAGTCTGTCGAGGCTTCTTCGATGCTGGAACAGCGTGATCTGCGCGATGAGATTCCGCCTCATTATTGAGCCGATGGTGTCTCTATCGTGACCTCAGCATCCATCCCCACGCCACGGATAGATTCTTTTGTGCGCGACCATTTGCCTGAGGCTCAGGCATGGCCTCAGTTATGCCTAGACAAAATCGAGCGTATTTATCCGGATGCACTCAACTGCGCCGTTGAATTGCTGGATGCGCAGGTTGAGCGAGGTTGGGGGGAGCGTATCGCCTTGCGTACCGAAACAGGTTCATGGACTTATCGTGAACTGCTTCACCGTGCCAATGGGGTTGCCCGTATTTTGCGTGACAGACTCGGCTTGATTCCCGGCAATCGTGTTTTGTTGCGTGGATACAATCATCCCATGCTGGTTGCTTGCTGGATGGGCGTGCTCAAGGCGGGTGGGGTGGTGATTACCAGTATGCCCTTGCTGCGATCACGAGAGCTGGTGCAGATGCTGGATAAGGCTCATGTGGGATTTGCCTTGTGTGATGCGCGATTGCATGAGGCGATGGATCAGGCCTGTGCTACTGCCCGGAATGCACCGAAAACACTGTATTTCAATGATGACGCGACGAAAAATCGGGATTCTTTGGAAGCATTGATGGCTGACATGTCTGAAAACGAGCTGTCATCATTTGAAAATGTAGACACTCAATCAGATGATCCGGCGTTGATAGCCTTTACCTCGGGAACCACCGGCCTACCCAAGGCTTGTGTACATTTTCATCGTGATGTCCTGGCGATTTGTGATGCTTTTCCTGAGGACATCTTGTCACCCCAGACAAACGATATTTTTTGTGCGACCTCGCCTTTGGCGTTTACTTATGGGCTGGGTGCAGCAGTATGTTTTCCACTGCGCTATGGTGCTTCCAGCCTCTTGATTGAAAACTCGACGCCACCAAGGATATTGCAGGCCATTGAACATCATCATGTCACGATATTATTCAGCGTGCCGACTTTCTGGCGACAGATGACGCCCTTGGCACATGACTATAAATTGAGCAGTTTGCGATGCTGTGTCTCTGCCGGAGAGCCCTTGCCGGAGGCAACACGCAAGCATTGGTATGAAGCGACGACCCAGAAAATCATCGATGGTCTGGGAACGACGGAATTGCTGCACATTTTTATTTCCCATACGCACGACAAGATCCGGAAGGGGGCTGTCGGGAGGGCGATTCAAGGTTACGAGATCGCGATCATGGATGATCGTGGCCACCCGCTGCCTGTAGGGACACTCGGGCGACTGGCTGTTCGAGGGCCGACGGGGTGTCGCTATCTTGACGATGTACGCCAGCAGGATTATGTCGTTGATGGATGGAATCTGACGGGCGATGTCGGCATGATGGATGAGGAGGGGTACTTTTATTACCATGCGCGCAATGATGATCTGATTGTGACATCGGGCTATAACGTCACCGCTCAGGAAGTTGAGGATGCGCTGCTTCACCATCCTGCGGTACTGGAATGTGCCGTCATCGGTGTCCCTGACGAAATGAGAGGGCAATTAGTGAAGGCCTTTGTGGTTCCAAAAGCCGGAATCCAGATCGATACTTCTTTGTCGGCAGTTTTGCAGGACTTCGTCAAACAACAGGTGGCACCTTATAAATATCCGCGCTTGATCGAATTTGTCGACATGCTTCCTCGCACGGAATCCAGCAAATTACAGCGTTACAAGCTGCACTTCAAGACAGATGCGTCATGAAAAACGAACCGAATGAGCAAGGCGAGAGCGATACCTCTGATATGCCTTTTTCCACGATCCAGCCGGAGGGCTGGCCGTCACCACGTGGTTATGCCAATGGTGTCGTTGCAGCGGGAGGCATGATTTTCGTGGCGGGTCAGGTCGGCTGGGATGAGCGCCATATTTTTCGCAGTACTGATCTGGTGGATCAGATTCGGCAGGCCTTGCAGAATGTCATCACTGTTCTTGCTGCAGGTGGGGCTCGACCCGTGCATATCGTTCGTCTCAACTGGTATCTGGCAGACAAGGACGAATACAAGAATCGACGGAAGGAAATTGGCGTGGTCTATCGCGAGCTGATGGGGGCGCATTACCCTGCCATGACGGCGGTGCAGGTTGGCGGTTTTATTGAAGAGGGCGCATGCGTTGAAATCGAAGCGACGGCCATGCTCCCCCCTTCATGTCAAGGGAATGCGCCTTGAGGCAAGCCGAGTTCTTGTGCCAGTCCGGCATGGGTAATGTGACCTGCATGGAGTTGTAATCCGGCAGCCAGCCCCGGATCGGCAGATAATGCTGCTTTCAGCCCCTGATGCGCCAGTGCGAGTGCTTGAGGCAATGTGGCCTGGGTGAGTGCCAGTGTGGCCGTGCGTGCAACGGCTGCTGGCATGTTGGATACACAGTAATGCACGACCCCTTCTTCGATGAACAGGGGATCGGCGTGTGAGGTGGGACGTGAGCTTTCGCTGATGCCGCCTTGATCGATGGCAACATCGACAATGACGCTGCCGGTTCGCATCTGACGCAATAATTCGTGGGAAATCAGTCGTGGGGCGAGTTTGCCGGGAATCAGAACAGCACCAATGACCAGATCAGCCTCACTAACGGCTTCAGCCAGTGAGAGGGGTTCGGAAACCAAGGTCTTGATGCGTCCATGATATTGAGCATCGAGTATGGCAAGGCGTTCGATATTCTGGTCGATGACGGTCACATCAGCTCCCATGCCGACGGCCATTTGAGTGGCGTTCGCACCCACACTGCCCGCACCGATGACGATCACCTTGCCAGCAGGAACCCCAGGTACGCCTCCTAAAAGTACACCACTGCCACCATTGGCCATTTGCAAAGCCCAGGAGCCGACCTGGGGTGCGAGTCGTCCCGCAATGCGTGACATGGGTGCCAGTAGTGGTAGATTACCTTTGTCATCGGTGACGGTTTCATAGGCGATGCACGTCACTTCAGCAGCCAATAGTTGTTCGGTCAAGGTGCGGTTGGGGGCGAGATGCTGGTAGCCGTAAAGAATTTGACCTCGATGCGTCAGAGGTAATTCTTCCGGCTGTAATTCCTTGACCTTGATAATCAGGTCGGCTTGGTACACCGAGGCGGCATTGACGACGATTTGTGCGCCAACTTTTTGATAGGCCGCGTTAATAAAACCGGCACGCAAGCCGGCGTCTTGTTCAATGAGGACGGTGTGTCCCGCTTGCACAAAGGCATGGACACCGGCGGGCGTGAGTCCGACGCGGTACTCGTGGTTTTTGATTTCCCTGGGGCAGCCGACGATCATGATGTCATCTCCCTGTTGCGATACAAGAAGCTTCGTCAAGGAATCAGGATTGAGGCGATTCCTTCAGATGGGTCATGGTGACACATACTTATACATTGGCACACTCGCGCACCAGCTCATGTACCAATTCAGGGCCACGGTAAATCAGACCACTGTAAATCTGGACTAATGTGGCACCTGCAGCGAGTTTGGCGCGTGCCTGCTCGCCATTGAGTATGCCTCCTGCGGCAATAATCGGCAACTCTCCAGCCAGAGCCTTGGACAAGGCCGCAACAACGGCGGTTGATTTCTCGAACAAGGGAGCACCAGAAAGCCCGCCGGTTTCCTTGGCGTGGAACGATGCCTCGACCCCTTCGCGCCCCAGAGTGGTGTTGGTGGCAATGACGGCATCGATGTGATGACGACGAAGGAGGGTGGCGATGGTCTCTATCTGCGCCGGTTCGAGATCGGGTGCAATTTTCAATGTCAGCGGAACGTAGCGCCCCTGTTGATCTGCCAAGGCGGTTTGTTTTTTCTTTAAGGCACTCAGGAGCGCATCAAGTTCATCCTCACCTTGTAGCTGGCGCAGATTTTTGGTGTTGGGTGAAGAAATATTGACCGTAACATAGCTAGCTAGTGCATAGACTTGCTCAAGGCAGGAGAGGTAATCTTCTGCGGCACGTTCAATGGGTGTATCGGCATTTTTGCCAATGTTGATGCCCAGTATTCCCTTGTATTTTGCCGCGCGCACATTGTCGAGCAAGGCTTGCACCCCATGATTGTTGAAGCCCATGCGGTTGATGATGGCATTGTGTTCGGGTAGACGAAACAGGCGTGGTTTGGGGTTGCCGGCTTGGGGGCGGGGGGTAACGGTACCGATTTCGAGAAAGCCAAACCCCAGTTTTGCCAAACCATCAATGGCGGCGCCATTTTTGTCGAGTCCGGCAGCAAGCCCCACGCGATTGGGAAATGAGAGTCCCATGACTTGAACAGGCGGTTGTGAAGAGAGGGGAGGCTTGGGTAACAGGCAGCCAAAATGCTGAAGTCCGGTTATGGTCAGCTCATGGGCTGTTTCGGCATCGAGACTGAACAGGAAGGGGCGAGCAAGGGTATAAGGCAGCATGGTGAATGATGATGGGTGAATCAGGCATCCAAGCACAGAGCGAGCGCATCGCGCCAGTGAGGCAGGACGATGCCCGAGGCATTCAGAAGCGCGTCACAGGATAAACGGGAGTTGTGAGGGCGCGGTGCAGGGAGCGGGTAATCAGAGGTGGGGATGCCAATGAGGCGAGGGTCACGTTCACGCTGACCGTGCGTGAGTTCCAGAATGGCTTGGGTGAAGCCATGCCAGGAGGTTTCGCCCGTACTGGTCAGGTGGAAGAGCCCTTGCAGATCAGATCGGCTGCTCAGGGCGAGTGATGTTGCTTCTGCAATCATGCGACACCATGTCGGGGCACCGATTTGATCAGCGACGACACGCAGTTCTTCGCGTTCCTGCGCGAGGCGCAACATGGTGAGCAGAAAGTTTTTGCCTCGGCGTCCATAGACCCAGCTCGTTCTGAAAATCAGGTAGCGTCCCCCGATGGCTTCGATGGCTTGATCGCCAGCCAGCTTGCTTCGGCCATAGACATTGAGCGGCCCGGTGGGGGATTGCTCGGTGAATGCGGTATTGCCTTTGCCGTCGTAGACGTAATCGGTGGAATAGTGCACCAGCAGAGCGCCGGTTTTTTTGGCTTCTTCAGCCAGAATGGCGGGTGCGATAGCGTTGATGGCCATTGCACGCGCTTCGTCGTTTTCAGCTTGATCTACGGCGGTATAGGCGGCGGCATTAACGATGATGTCTGCTTGGGATGAACGCAGGAGTGCGCATAGTGCATCACGATCCGCAAGGTCGATTTCAGGATAATCGATGGCGTGAATGCGACCGAGGGGGGCCAGCGTGCGTTGCAGTTCCCAGCCGACTTGGCCGGTCTTGCCGATGAGGAGTATGTTTTTCATGCGTAGGTTTCAGCTTCTGTCAGCGGCTTTCCCGTTTGGTCTTTGGCGGAGAGCAGGGGAGCTCCGGTCAGTGGCCAGGGAATGCTGAGGGTGGCGTCGTTCCAGAGGAGTGACCGTTCGTGTTCGGGATGCCAGTAATCGGTGGTTTTGTAGAGAAATTCGGCATCGTCTGAAATCACACAGAAGCCGTGGGCAAAGCCGGGCGGAATCCACATCATGCGTTTGTTGTCGGCAGAAAGGGTCTGCCCTGTCCATCGTCCGAACGTGGGGGATGAGCGACGCATGTCGACGGCGACGTCATACACGGCACCAGCAATCACACGTACTAGTTTCCCTTGAGGATGTTGAATCTGATAGTGCAAGCCACGCAACACATTGCGTGCGGATCGGGAATGATTGTCCTGAACGAAGGCCACATCCAATCGTGGGTCTAGCGTTGAAAGTGTTTGCTGGTTGTAGCTTTCAAAGAAGAAACCCCGCGCGTCACCGAATACTTTGGGTTCGATCAGCAAGACATCGGGCAAATCGGTCGGGATGAGGTTCATGGGGGCGTTTGGGTGTAGTGAAAGAGGGTATCGGATGCTAATTAGAAAACCTTGGTTTTCAGCAAATCGAGTAGATATTGTCCATAACCATTTTTAGCCAGAGGCTGCGCCAGTGCTTCGAGTTGTTCTGAGGTGATCCACCCGGCACGCCAGGCAATTTCTTCCGGACAGGCGACTTTGAGCCCTTGTCGTTTTTCGAGGGTGCCAATGAACTGGGAGGCTTCCAATAAGGAATCGTGGGTGCCCGTATCCAGCCATGCCATACCCCGTCCCATGATTTCGACATGAAGCTTGTTTTGTTCGAGATAGTGGCGATTGACATCGGTGATTTCGAGTTCGCCCCGAGGAGACGGTTTCATGTGGGCGGCAATATCCAGCACACTGTTGTCATAAAAATAAAGCCCCGTCACGGCGTAACGTGATTTGGGATGAGACGGTTTTTCCTCGATGCTGATGGCTTTGCCGTTGTCATCGAATTCGACCACGCCATAGCGTTCCGGATCATGAACGGTGTAGGCGAATACAGTAGCACCGTGATTGGAGGCGTTGGCACGTTTGAGCTGGGTCGCCAGATAATGACCGTAAAAAATATTGTCGCCCAGGATTAGTGCGGTCGGTGAATTGCCGACAAAGTCTCGTCCGATGATGAATGCCTGCGCCAAGCCATCAGGTGAGGGCTGAACGGCATATTGCAGGTTGAGCCCCCATTGGCTGCCATCTCCCAGGAGTTGTGCAAACCGGGGGGTATCTTGAGGCGTCGAAATCAGCAAGATGTCGCGAATATCCGAGAGCATCAGGGTGCTGAGCGGATAGTAAATCATGGGTTTGTCGTACACCGGCAATAGCTGCTTTGAAATGGTCAGCGTGACAGGGTGTAGACGTGTGCCGGCTCCACCGGCGAGGATGATGGCTTTACGAGAGGACATGATGCGTTGTTGGCATGAGGTATGAACGTAAAAAATCAGCGCTGGCTATAGTTTTTTTCGACCCACGATCGATATTCACCACTGATGATATGGTCGATCCAGTCGGTATGGGAGAGATACCATATCACTGTCTTGCGCAAGCCACTGTCGAAGGTCTCATGCGGAATCCAACCGAGTTCACGCTGTATTTTTTGTGCGTCAATGGCATAGCGTTGATCGTGTCCGGGGCGATCGGCGACAAAGGTTTTTTGTTCCCGGTAGGACTTTCCGTCACTGCGTGGCTTCAGTTCATCCAGTAATGCGCAGAGGGTATCAATGACTTCGAGGTTCGTTTTTTCATTGTGCCCGCCAATGTTGTAAGTATCGCCGGGCTGGCCATGTTCAAAAACCTGGCGCAGGGCGCGTGCATGATCTTCGACATGAAGCCAGTCGCGGATATTGTCACCCCGACCATAGATCGGCAAAGGCTTCCCGGCCAGTGCATTGAGGATGACTACCGGAATCAGTTTTTCTGGAAACTGATAGGGGCCATAGTTGTTCGAGCAGTTGGTGACCAGCGTAGGTAAACCATAAGTGCGTTGCCAGGCGCGCACCAGATGGTCGGAAGAAGCCTTTGAGGCGGAGTAGGGGGAACTCGGGTCGTAAGGCGTGGTTTCTGTGAACAGGCCTTGAGCATCCAGACTGCCATAGACCTCGTCGGTGGAGACATGATGAAAACGGAAAGCGGATTTAGGTGCCTCTTCCAGTGTGTTCCACCAGGCGCGTGCGGCTTCGAGCAATGTATAAGTGCCGACAATATTGGTTTGTATGAATTCGGCAGGACCGTGGATGGAACGATCCACATGGGATTCAGCGGCAAGGTGAATGACCCCGCTGGGGCGATATTCCGTGAAAAGGCGATCTAGTGCAGCGCGGTCGCAAATATCGGTTTGCGTAAAAATATGACGTGCTTCCTCTTTCAGCATCGAGAGAGACTCAAGATTGCCGGCGTAGGTGAGTTTGTCAATGTTGATAATGCGCCAGTCACTTTCGGCAATGAGCAAACGTACCAAGGCCGAACCGATGAATCCGGCACCCCCCGTGACAAACAGGGTTCGTGTGGAAGCATTCATGCTCATGCTGCAACCACCCGATTTTTGCCGGCGCGTTTGGCAAGGTACATGGCTTGGTCTGCACGCTTAATGGCATCTTCTGATGGCTCGTCTGTCATTACTTCGGCAACGCCTGCACTAAAGGTAATCAAGATCTTTTCATTGTCGTGCATGAAGAATTTCCGGGTGAGTTCACGTTGCAAGCGGGTGACTGTCGTTACAGACTCATCAAGCGGCGTATCGGGTAACAAGATGACAAATTCTTCACCCCCATAGCGTGCCAGGGTGTCTTGAGGGCGGATGGTTTCGCGAATGACATTAGCTAGATGGATGAGTGCGGCATCGCCTGCCTGATGACCCAGTGAATCATTGAGTTTTTTGAAGTTGTCGATATCCAGTAATGCCAGACAGAGTGGATGTTGATGGCGCATGAATCTCGCCATTTCGCGTTCAAGGGCTTCATCCATGCCTTTGCGATTCAGAGCCCCTGTCAGAGGGTCTTGTCGTACCATGCTACTGGCATGATTGAGCTCGGCTTGTAAGCGTTCGATTTCCTTTTCAGCTTCGACGACACGCGACTGCATTTGCTTCATCTCATCATGAGAGCGGCGCGTGGTCGTTTGTATACTGCGTGAAGCCTGCATGATTTCACCCAAGACTTCAGAAATTTGGCTGATATCGGTGGCCTGACTGATTTTTTGTGCGCTGGATTCGATCTGGGTGTGGAATGCATCGGTTTCGGCTGTCAGGTTGGCCAGGCGGTCAACGAAGGCAATCAGCATGCCCTTGAAACGGTTCTGGGCTTCGACAATCTGTTTTTTCAGCATGCTTTGCTTGAAAATCACATCCTTCATCTGGCGTTCGACGTTGTCGATATGGCGCAGATTCAAGGGTTTGCTCATCAGATCAAGCAGCGTGGCAATTTGCCCGTGGAGAGGGCGATCATCGATTACGACTTCACCGATGTTTTCAATGATGAGCTGAATCAGATGTTGTAAAGCGGTACGTAGTTCGGCCTGATCTTCTGCAACGAATTGCAGGCGATAGCTGAATTTCTTGAGACGCGCCGTAAAGCTTGCCACGTTGTCTGGCGTACAGATAGTCCGAATGTCGATGGATAGCTGATGGGATTCTTCAGCAAGATCGGGAGATCCAACCAGCAGGGTGCCGATGGCGTTGTCGAGCAGCATGGCAATCCAGCCGATAATCGCACGATGGCTTTCCGGAATATTTTGGCTAATGTCGACAGGCAAAGATGCGTCGCGTCGCTTTTCAGGTGACGGGGAAGGATTATTGTTCGAGAGAGCCGCTTCGGGGAGCTGCTCCCAAGATTGCAGTTGCGATTGCAGATGCGTGTGTATTTGTCCAGGATTGACAGAGTTTTCCAGCAGGTCTTTGATAATTTCGTATTTTTGGGTTGCCGTCAGATTGATTTGATTGCGCTCCAACTGCGCGATCAAGATATTGATCAGGCGTGGCCAGTCAGTGACTTCGTTACTGGTTTCTGCGGCATGGACGAACGTGCTGATTGCCTTGCTGACCTCTTCCCAGTTTTTCTGCTTGATGGCGGTTTCAATCTGGCTGGTGAGCTGGATTTGATCCGGCGTTTTTCGGGGCAGGGTGGCTAGTAGTGCCACCATGGGTTTCTCAGGAAAGGCTTCCGGAATCATCGTCCCTGCAATCTCGTTATAGAGTGCTGCGTAGTTATCCGGTGTGGGTGCCTTGCGACGCAGGGTCAATAAGCGCAGGACCTCGCGGGCAATTTCGGCAGGCTGAGAAGGGGTTTTCATGATGGGATGGATATGGGCTTGTGTACTTGTCAGGGGGCTGACGCGACCAAAAGGGATTTTATACGGACTGTTCAACCAGCCCGTGTCTCAGTCCATAGTGAATCAGTTCTGCATTGCTTTCCAGTTTCATTTTGTCGAGCACACGCTTACGGTATTCGCTGACTGTTTTGACGCTAATGTTGAGATTGTCTGCAATTTGCGTGAGGGGTTTTCCTGATGCGATCAGGCAAAATATTTGATATTCACGATCCGAAAGCGTTTCGTGCGCGGGTCTATCATTGTTTTCAGCAATAACATCAGCAAGTCTCAGTGCCAATGATGGGCTGACATATTTATGACCTCGTGCCACCTGCCGTATGGCGGTCACCAGTTGTTCGGGTGCGCTTTGTTTGGTGACATATCCTGAAGCACCGGATTTCAGGGCTCGAACGGCATATTGTTCTTCAGGATGCATGCTGAGAATCAATACGGGAAGCCGTGGAAATTCTTTTTTGAGCATTTTCAGGGTGTCTATGCCATTGCGATTGGGCATGGAGACATCCAGCAAAACCACATCCCAAGATTGTTCGCGCGCCAGATGCATGGCATCGACGCCATCCCCCGCTTCCCCTGCTACGAGCAGATCGTCGGTTTCAGAGAGAATCTGGCGCAAGCCCTGACGGACGATGGCATGGTCATCGGCAATCAAGACGCGAATTTTAGGGTTGTTGCTCATGAAGCGAATGGTCTGAATGGGATTGTCACGAAACAGGGTATTAAAACAGATTTTGCTGTGCAGATTCTTCAATGGGAGAAGCGAGTTCGACGCGCCGCATGACAGGAACACTCAGAATGATATGGCTTCCCCCTTGTTCAACGGAGCCTATGCTGAATTCTCCTCCCAGACTGTTGATACGTTCGCGTATACCCCTCAGACCGAAAGAGCGTGGCTTGTTGAGATCGGCTTCTGAAATGCCCCGGCCATTATCGCGGATTTCAAGAATGATGATGTTTCTTTCGTGATGAAGACGCACGCTGACCAGCGATGCGCGGGCATGTTTGGCAACATTGGTCAGTGTTTCCTGAAAAATGCGAAACAGAGCCAAGGATGCGGATTCATCCAGTGGAAGCACATCTTCATTGCACTGGACACGACAGATGATGCCCGTGCGCTGTGAAAAGTCTTCGGCCTGGCATTCGATGGCCGCTGAGAGCCCGAACTCCTTGAGAATGCCCGGACGAAGCTCTCGTGCGACCTGGCTGGCCGTTCCCATGGCGCGATCCAGCATTCCTTCAATCGTTTTGGCCTTGTCGTGCAGACCGTGAGGTTCTTCGGGGAGTTTTGCGCTGAGTAGCGCCGTTTCTATCTTGATGGCCACCAGAATACTGCCGAGTTCATCATGAATGTCGCGGGCAATACGTTCCCGCTCTTCTTCCTTGGCAGCTTCGAGGTGATAAGAAAGCTCAGAGAGTTGTTCGCGAGAGTGCAGCAGTTGGGCTTCGGCTTCCTTGCTACGGGAAATATCGGTTGCGATTCCTTGCCACTGGATACTGCCATTGCCGAGACGTTGGGGGGTCGAGCGTAGATTTACCCAACGAACTTGACCCCGCTTCCGGAAGCGTCCTTCCCAGTTGAGGGTGCTGCACGTTGTGGCAGAGTCCTCAAGCGCTTTTTCCAGAGATTCTCGATCGGAGATGTCGACGGCGTCCAGGAAACATCGAGGCGCCGTCAGAAGTTCGTGATGTTTGATACCAATCAGCTTGTAGCACCCCTCGCTGACATAAGTGAAACGTAAACCACTCTCCGGCTCATACTGAAGTTGAAAGACCATGCCCGGCAGGTTGGCAGCCAATGCGCGAAAACGGGCTTCGCTTTCACGCAGCATCTCCAGTGCAGCGCGGTGATCGGCGCGTTGCCGGGCATGATGCATTTCACGTTCGATGGTGGGCAGCAGGCGATCATAGTGCCCGTGGGTGAAGCATTCATGAGCCCCTGCTTGCATGATGCGTGTCAAGGTTTTGTCGGCAGGATCGTTAGCAATGACAATGCAAGGCAAATCCAGTGCGGCATCCCGCATGATGCGCAGCGCCACGCGTGCGGTCAGCCCGGGATGGCGCAATGCGCACAGCATGGCATCCCATGTTTGAACTTTTAATTGGTACTTGAGCTCCGAAGCGGTCGCCACGCGTACCGATAGGCAGATTTGCCCCATTTTTTTCAGGTCAAGCTGAATCATGTCCGATTCTTCATCGGAGAGTGCAACAAGAAGCAAACGCAACGGTGCCACAGGGTTCGGTGATGTCATGGCAAAAGATGGAGCGTAGGCATTGACTGCATGGACGGCATACGCTGAAAGCCTTATAAAAATATCGAAAGCAACTTCGCAAGTGTAGCGAAAATACGATGAGAATGGCTATAATCGCGGTCTCTGGTGACAACGACACCGCCTTGTTTGGGCGTTGATTGGTTGTATTGATTGGTTTCCAGTATGTGCCGGCGTAGCTCAGTTGGTAGAGCAGCGCACTTGTAATGCGAAGGTCGGGTGTTCGATTCATCTCGCCGGCACCATCTTTTTTCTGCTTACTTTATTGAAAATAAACAGAAAAATAAGATGAATATGTGTTCTTTATCTAAGTCACATGAGCACCTTCTTCAGCTAACGATCATGGTGACCCTCTCCACCCGCAGAGGATGAAATAATCGTTACCCGATACGCCCACCCCACC
>CAYTHB010000080.1:0-12985 GCA_964437515.1 uncultured Sterolibacterium sp. | reverse complement strand
GCCGTCCGGCTTCGGCGGCACGGAGCAGTGCTCCGTGAAACCCCGCCTACGCCCCTCAAGGGGCGGCTACTGATTTGCTCGCTACGCTCGTAGCTTCAACCGGACTCCGTTTTTGTTGTTTCACGCTAAAGGGAAACGCTAAAACGCCATGAGCATTTCAAGCATTCCACAGCGCGATAGGAAGGAAGCTACTTTACACCAGCTTCAAACCCGACACGAGAAGATCGAAGCCCAACTCAAGACGGAAGTTCAGGAACGACTGGCCTTGGGCGAAGTCGCCGACCAAAGCGCGCTTCCAGATGAAATGAGCCTGCCCGACGAGATTCAGCGGCGTGAGTTTGGCATTTCACGGAAGACCCTGCTGCCCTCGTCCATTCCTGTTGCGCAGACAGCACTGGCTGAGAACTCGGCGCCGAAGCATGAACGCGGCTGACCAGGGTAAGCCTGCGTTCAAATCGCGCAGGAAAAAAAGTGAACCGGCCATGGAGGTTCGCCATCATCTCAATAACGGGCGTCACTGAGCGCCCGCAGTCGATGGGACGAGGGACGTTGCAGTGCTGAGGAATGGCTCAGGCATAATCCCGAATGAGGTAACGATGAGTCAGGAAAACCCACCTATGCAGACTGCGAACATCCAACAAACGATCCTTGCCGCGCTACGCGGTGGCGCCACGCTTGCCACCTCGCACAAGGAGGGCGGCACGCGCATTTTTTTCGCAAAGTCGTTGATCCTTGCCGACGATGCGGGGCACTTTTACCGAGAGGACTTCGGCGAATCCGATCTGCGCGAAGTTTTCGAGGACGAGGCTGAATTTCTGGCCTTTCTGACTCGATTCTTTGCCGCGCAGGCAAGGTTCGAGGGGGCTGCCGATGCCAGTACCGAGGAGACCATATGGCAGTTTATTTTCAATCGACTCCAGCCACCTCGCTGAGCCCTCTACTGATCCGACATCAAAGGGGGGGGGTCGAAATGAAGCAGATGTCGCTGTATTTTCTGGGAATCGTTGCCGTGCTCGCCGGCTTGGGTATGACCTACTTGGTCATGGCGCGGCCCAAGAATCTGGTCGAGAGCTTTGACCCGTTCGAGCTCGTAACCGAACAACACACTTCGCACTGGCGGCTGTTCAATCCCAACGGCGGCATGATCGAGCGCATCGACGAGACGACGCAGTTCTATCGGCTGCGACATCGCGGCAAGGATTAGGGGTACAGGGTCGACGATCCGTTTGGTCGCGAACCCCAGCAGTATCGCTATCCCGACCGGGTCTGGGTTCTACCGTCCGAAGAAACGGCGATCCTGGTGGTGTTTGGCCGCGATCAGGACAGCCACTGGGTTCTGGTGCGCGAGCGCGACGGTCAGGTGCGCAACGAACTGATCGCCGAGGATCGCACCATCTCCTACACCGGCCTGTGGCTCGACGCACCCGTTCCCGGACGTAACACATCCCCACACGGGCAGCAGATTCTCCCTCTCGTCGCCGGACGCATCAGCGGCGGGCGCTGGCTGCTACTCGGCGAACAGGTGGTTTTCGACGCGACAACGCTGCAACGCCATGTCCTGGGCAGCCCCCCGGAGCTGGACTTCAGTCGGCAGATAGTCTTGGGCATGTCGCCGCAGCACGACGCACTGGCCCGCTATGCGCGACGACGTGATACGGAAGAAGGCGTGATCGTGGTTGACAGCCTGACCGACAGCACCACGGCCATGCTGCCGATCGATCGTCAGCGGATGCCCTTCAGCCAACCGGAAGAACTGGATGCCGAGTGGTTGTCACGATATTTCCGCTGGCAAGGGACAACCCTGAAGGTGCTGTAAAAAAGTCTGGAAAGAGCCGCCATGAGGATCGGTGACATCTGCGCCAACGCTCGTACCCCGAACAGAACCACCTGTTCGGCTCGCTTCACATCAAACCGATTCGGTCATGTCATGGCTGTACGACGTGACTTCCAGCCCCCCGGTTCCCGAGACGTGCCGGCCATGCCTTCAACTATGCGTCCTACTCGGTGCTCAACGTGGAACTGGAACGCGTGGGAGCCGAAGAAGCGGGCCCCAAGGCCAAGTCGCATCCGGATCTGCACGACCCAGTGCTGAATTTCGCCCAACTGGCACAGGGCATGGGGGTTCACGCCGTGCGCACCGATGAAGCGGAAGGTGTCAGCGTGTCGTGGGGTTTGTAATGCACGGTGGATTTTTCCAAAGACTGGCAATTTGCTCCCTGATTGTGTGCAATGCCTTCAGCAATAGGGCTCGTCGGCGTGGTGACTTCACGTTAGCGGGCAAGCGGCTCAGCCAGTGGCTGTTTGGGCCGACAGGACGGCCCCTTTGGACGGATAGTTGCCTAGATGTGGGCAATGGCTTGCGGGACAGAACATCCATGAAATGATCGAGCTGTGCCATTGAGCTGAATTGAAGTTCGTGCGAATCAAACTGGATGCGCAAGACGACATAACCCCGATGTGGAATTGCGACAGGGGCGGGAGGATCGTAAACGCCAGGTTCGCCAGGAACCGGAATGTGCACCCAATAAGCCATGGGGGCGGTATGCCATTGTTTCTCAAAAGTGAAATGAAACTTTGCTTTCATTGCGTTACCTTTTCGATACAAGCACCTCAAGTTTTGTCCGCGGCCGCTGGTGCAATCCATCTCGCATTAGAAATCATTGGCAATAGTGTAACCCCGTCCAAGCTACTCACCCATCGGTGGACCATAGAAGATAACGGCCACCAACCGAGGTTTGACACATGTATGCGAAGCCGATTCAACCTAGACAGCGTAGCTGGACGCCTTCGAGTGTGCGCTTTTTGGGCTGTCTGGCAAGGCGCGGAGGGTACAACTGGGCACATGGCCACTCCCTGCAACGATGACCGAAGGAAATCCCTGTGGGAAGAGCAACGCGGACAGACGACCCGTAAAATGTGCAATCGACGGCACCCCCCAAGGAAATTTCCTGCGGGCATAGCGGTCTCACCCGCAAGGTGAAATTGATAAGTAATGAAAAACATACAGCATGACTGGCGTTTGTGATGATGATAAGCGGTCAACTGCGGTTTCCATGTTCATTGGAATGAGTGGCTCGCCAAGACCGGCGTGGCATGGGGGTAACGCTGAAATGAAAAACTGAAATGAAAAAAGCCGCCCAAAAATAGCTTTTTAGGCGGCTTTTTTCATTGATTCTTTGGCTCCCCGACCTGGGCTCGAACCAGGGACCTACGGATTAACAGTCCGGCGCTCTACCGACTGAGCTATCGAGGAACAACGAAGCTGGCATTCTATTCATCACACCTGAGCAAGTCAACACTTCAAACAGTAAATTCAAGCCTTTTGAGGTGTTTTAGCGCAGCTTAAAGTGAGCATCACAACTTTTCACGTTGAGACTATTCAAGGTTGTTTCTGCGGAACCTGAACGAAAATTTCGTTCTGTTTGATAAGTCCCAATTCATATCGTGCATGTTCCTCGATCGCATCAAAGCCGCTCTTGAGATCACGCACTTCCGCGTCCAGCCCGGCGTTGCGCTGTTCAAGTTTTTGATTGACCTCACGCTGCGCCTGAAGCTGATGATCGACATCCCAGACACGAAGCCACCCTCCCTTGCCCAGCCACAGGGGATACTGTAGCAGGGCAATCAGGAGGAGAAGCACCAGCGTGGGCCAGCGCATAATCGCTTACCAGAATTACTTGCGCAGGTTGTAAAAAGCATCGCGCCCCGGATAGTGGGCGATATCACCGAGATCTTCTTCGATACGCAGCAACTGGTTGTACTTGGCGATACGATCCGAGCGACTCAACGAGCCGGTCTTGATCTGCATGGCATTCAGGCCGACGGCGATATCGGCAATCGTCGAATCCTCGGTTTCACCCGAACGATGCGAGATGACCGCGGTATAACCGGCGCGCTTCGCCATTTCAACGGCCGCGAAGGTTTCCGAGAGCGTGCCAATCTGGTTGATCTTGATGAGGATGGAATTGGCAATGCCCTTTGCAATGCCTTCCTTGAGGATTTTGGTATTGGTGACGAACAGGTCATCGCCGACGATCTGCACCTTCTTGCCGATGCGTTCGGTGAGCAGCTTCCAGCCCTCCCAATCGCCTTCCGCCATACCGTCCTCGATGCTGACGATCGGGTATTTATCTGTCAGTTGCGCCAGATAATCGACAAACTCTGCCGAGCTCAGTTCGAGCTTTTCGGAAGCCAGATGATATTTGCCGTTCTTGTAGAACTCCGAAGCCGCACAATCCAGCCCCAGCACCACGTCCTGCCCCGGCGTATAACCCGCCGCTTCGATGGCCTTGAGAATCAGCTCGATAGCTTCGTCATTGCCCGACACATTAGGAGCAAAGCCGCCTTCGTCGCCCACCGTGGTCGGGTAGCCCTTCTTGTCGACCAGTTTTTTCAGATGATGGAAAACTTCCGTGCCACAACGCAGCGCTTCGCGGAAGCTCTGTGCGCCCACCGGCAGGATCATGAATTCCTGGATATCCAGATTGTTGTTGGCATGCGCGCCGCCGTTGATGACATTCATCATCGGTACGGGCATCGACATCGGTGCCGAGCCGCCAAAGTAACGATACAGCGGCAAGCCAGCTTCTTCAGCCGCGGCCTTGGCCACTGCCATCGACACTGCCAACATGGCATTCGCGCCCAAACGCGATTTATTTTCGGTGTCGTCCAGATCGATCAGCACCTTGTCGATGAACGCCTGTTCTTCTGCATCCAGACCGATGATGGCTTCGGAAATTTCAGTGTTGACGTTTTCCACCGCCTGCAACACACCCTTGCCCAGATAGCGATCCGTATCGCCATCACGCAGCTCGATGGCCTCGCGCGAACCCGTAGACGCACCGGACGGCACGGCGGCACGCCCCATGACCCCCGACTCCAGCAACACATCAACTTCAACGGTAGGATTACCGCGTGAATCAAGTATCTCGCGGGCAACGACATCAACAATGACGCTCATGAAGATTTTCCTTATTGAAAGAAGCAGAACAACAAAAAAATTAAACGACTGCCAAACCGTTACGTTTGACCAGCGCATCAATATCACGCAAGCCTTCCAGCAAGGCTTTCATGCGCCCGAGTGGCCAAGCATTCGGGCCGTCGGAAAAGGCCTTGTCAGGATCGGGATGGGTTTCCATGAACAACCCCGCCACCCCCACGGCCACCGCGGCACGCGCCAGCACCGGCACAAACTCGCGCTGACCGCCGGAGCAACTCCCCTGCCCGCCCGGCAACTGCACCGAGTGCGTCGCATCGAACACCACCGGACAGCCCGTCTCGCGCAGGATCGCCAACGAACGCATGTCAGAAACGAGGTTGTTATAACCAAAGCTCGCGCCACGTTCGCAGACCATGATGTTGTCCTGCCCACCATTGGCGGCACGCGCCTTGGCGACCACCTGCTGCATGTCGGCGGGGGCAAGAAACTGCCCTTTTTTGAGATTGACCGGCTTACCGCAACGCGCCACCGCCTCGATGAAATCGGTCTGCCGACAAAGGAAAGCCGGGGTTTGCAGCGCATCCACCACCCGCGCTACGGGTTCGATTTGCGCGATGTCATGCACGTCGGTGAGCACCGGCACGCCGATTTTCTCGCGCACTTCGGCGAGAATCGCCAGACCTTCATCCATGCCCGGGCCGCGCGGCGACTGGCTGGAGCTGCGATTGGCCTTATCGAACGACGACTTGTAAATAAACGGGATGCCCAGCTGCGCGCAGATTTCCTTCAGCTCACCTGCCGTATCGAACGCCATCTGGCGCGACTCGATCACACAAGGACCAGCAATCAGGAACAAGGGATGCGTCAGCCCCGCATCAAAGCCACAGAGTTTCATTGTGAACGTCCCGGTCTCAAGATTTCTGCTGTGCAGCCAGTGCCGCCCTGACGAAAGAAATGAATAGCGGATGACCATTGCGCGGATTGGAAGTGAATTCCGGGTGGAACTGGCAACCGACAAACCACGGATGCGCGTGCGCGCCCTCGCGCGGCAATTCGATCATTTCGCACAAGGTCTTGCCTTCGGAGGAAGTGCCGGAAATTTTCAGCCCGGCCTGCTCCAGACGCGGCAGATAGGCGTTATTCACCTCGTAGCGATGACGATGGCGTTCAACGATCTGCCCTGCCGCATAAATTTCACGCGCCAGCGAGCCTTCCACCAACTGGCAGGCCTGCCCGCCCAGACGCATCGTGCCGCCCAGATTGGAGTTGGCATCGCGTTGTTCGATGCGCCCTTCGCGATCCAGCCATTCGGTAATCAGTGCCACTACCGGATGCGGGGTCTGTGCGTCAAACTCGGTGCTGTGCGCACCCGTAAGCCCCGCCACATCACGGGCAAATTCGATCACTGCCAACTGCATGCCCAAACAAATACCCAGATACGGCACCTTGTTTTCACGCGCATAACGGATGGCGATCAGCTTGCCTTCCGTTCCGCGTCGGCCAAAGCCACCGGGCACCAAGATCGCGTCCATCGCGGTCAGCACGCCCGTGCCCTCTTTTTCAATGCCTTCGGAGTCAATGTAGTGAATATTGACCTTGGAAAGCGTATGGATGCCCGCATGCACCAAGGCTTCGATCAGCGACTTGTACGACTCAGTCAGATCGACATACTTGCCGACAAAGGCAATGTTCACCTCATGCTGCGGATGCTGTTGCGCGTCGACGAGCTTCTTCCAGACCGACAAATCCGCCGCTTTCGCCAGAATACCCAGCTTATGACAAACAATCTCGTCGAGCATTTGCTCATGCAGCATGCCGGGGATTTGGTAAATACTCTTGGCATCGAGCGCGGAAATCACCGCTTCCGGCTGCACGTTGGTGAACAGCGAAATCTTGCGCCGCTCATCGTCCGGTACGGGACGATCGGCGCGACACAGCAGGATATCCGGCTGGATACCGATCTCGCGCAATTCCTTGACCGAATGCTGGGTCGGCTTGGTCTTCAACTCACCCGCCGTACCGATCCACGGCAGCAGCGTCAGATGAATGAAGCAGGTATTGTTGCGCCCTTCTTCGATGCCCATCTGGCGGATGGCTTCAAGAAACGGCAGCGATTCGATGTCGCCCACCGTACCACCCACCTCAACCAGCGCGACATCCGCGCCTTCGGCACCGCGCTTGACGTACTGCTTGATTTCATCGGTGATGTGCGGAATAACTTGCACCGTCTTGCCCAGATATTCGCCGCGCCTTTCCTTCTTGATCACCGACTCATAAATCTGCCCGGTGGTGAAGTTATTGCGCCGTTCCATCTTGGCACTGGTAAACCGCTCATAGTGACCAAGATCGAGATCGGTCTCAGCACCGTCTTCCGTGACGAACACTTCGCCATGCTGAAACGGCGACATCGTGCCCGGATCGACGTTGATATAGGGATCGAGCTTGAGATGAGTGACTCGAATGCCGCGCGATTCGAGGATCGCACCCAGCGACGCGGCGGCGATGCCTTTGCCCAGTGAGGACACGACACCACCCGTTACGAAAACATATTTGACCATGGAGAATGCACACGCGGGAAAGCGAAATCATAGCCGAAATCACCCTATCGCTGCAATGCAAAGTGGGGTAATTAGCGTGAAACAACGAAAACGGAGTCCGGTTGAAGCTTCGAGCGTAGCGAGCAAATCAGTAGCCGCCCCTTGAGGGGGCGTAGGCGGGGTTTCACGGAGCACTGCTCCGTGCCGCCGAAGCCGGACGGCTGTGCAAAGCCGTCCGTGGGGGATGGGTGGGGTAAGCGTATCTGTTATCGGGTAACGATTATTTCATCCTCTGTGGGTGGAGATGGCTACCATGAAAGTTACATGAACGACACCGTCGTAGCCCCCCAAAAATATTCGCTCACAGTGCTTCTGATGTGTCTTTGAGGCGATGACGCATTATTCTGACACCGCCTCAACACCTTACAGAAAAACCATAAAAACTTTGAGAGAAGTAAGCCGATCAATCGGCCTTCAGTGCCTCGATCTGAATGGCGACCCTAGCTTCATCACCATGTTTAGGTAAACCATATTTCATGCCAAAGTCCGAACGCTTGAAACTACCGTATGCGTCTGCACCGCAGACCTCGCGCTTGAGCATCGGGTGCATGATGCATTTGAAGCTGCGAATTTCAAGATTGAAGGGCTTGCTTATGCCCAGTAGCGTCATTTCTCCTTCAACTGCCTGCGGTGTATCACCCTTCCATTGCGTGATACGGCCTTTGTAGGTGATTTTGCTGTAGTTCGCGACGTTAAAAAAATCCTTACCGCGTGCGTGCTCGTCCATGGTAGCCAAACCCATGTTGATCGAAGACGGATCCACCGTGATATCAACGGAACCTGTCTTGGCGGCACGATCCAGCGTAACGCTACCCGTCGTCTGCGTAAATTTTCCTCGCCAGAACGATATGCCATTGTGCCCAATCTCGAAACTGGGATAGGTATGACTCGGATCAATCGTATAGGTTTGTGCATGTGCAGGGAGGCTTGCCATCAATGCAACAAAACCCAACGACATTGAAAACGATTGCAGTTTCATGAAAGTATCTCCTTTGATTGAATGATGTTTCATCGCTTTTTGCTTTGTTTGAAAAACGTAGCCGTGCACACACACCATCCAAAACAGTCTATCACCCTTTCATTTTCATCATGTATCAACAATGTCTTTTTCACCCACAGGCTCAAATCTTCGGGTGAATCAAGGGCAGTATCGAAATCGGAATAGTTTTTCGGGGACTTTTCATCTCACCCATTACATGCATTTCGCAAGCCTTGCAATCAAAGCGCAGCGTCAATCGTTCATTTCCATTGATGAGCGTCATGGGTTCTGCCTTGATGCCTTTGATCTGCCAGTCTTTTGCTTCCTTCGGGCATAGATTGAAGCTGTAGCGCAAACAGTGCTTGGTGATCATCAACGATACTTCGCCTTGCGTGGTATTGGTTTCATAGGCTTCAGCGATGAGTTCCACGCCATGCTTTTGATAAAAAGTGCGAGCTTGAGTATTGAATACGTTACCAAGATATGTCAATTCCCTTGCAGGATAGGCCACGGGAGGCACAAGGGCTTGGGCACGCGATAAGCGGGGACGTGATGTTTCTCTTGCATCTACCAGAGCGTCCATTCCTGATCGGCGCAAAGCATTGATGGCAGAGGCTGGAATGAATGCGGTGGTCTGTATGTCGATTGCAGTCGCCAAAAAATCAGTATTCCCCAGCTTGCCTAGATGCTGTTTCAAGGTCGCCTGCGCCTTTTCGGTATCACGCGCCATTTCTATCGCGGCATCTTTGTGTTCGCTGCGCACGCTGGCTTGAATACCGTCTTCATCCTGAAGTTCCAGAATCAAACCATCGCAATCATGCGTCAATACAAGCTGTACGCCGATACGACGTTCGGCGGATTGTTTTTCAAGTTGTCGTTCAAAAGCCTGATCGCGATTGCGATAGAGTGTCATGCCCGTTTTAAGGTCTTCCGGCATTTCGTTGGGATACAGTCGCTGCCCTCGCGCCACGTTGATGCGCATACCGACACGCTTATTGGCACCTTTGTTTCGGATTGGTTGATAACTGAGTCCATCTCCATTATGAAGTTCGATATCGCCGTCGATCTCAAACCAATCTATTCCCATCCGTGTAACAACACCGATAGGCTCACCGGCAAACTTGGGGGTTTCAAAAGCGCCGATATCCGGTTTTCGTCCTTGAACAAAATAATCGGTTGAACCCCGATTGAAGGATTTCTCCGGCTGGGGAACAAAGAAATGCTGGACACGGCCTGACGAGGCGGCACGATACTGCGGTTGCTCTGTAAGAATGCCGTCAAGCAATTGACGATAATGCGCCACGGCATTTTTGACGTAAGCCATGTCTTTGTAACGCCCTTCGATCTTGAAAGATCGAATTCCCGCGTCGATCAATGCACGCAGATTGGCACTCTGGTCGTTATCCTTGACTGACAGCAAATGCTGGTCATACGCCACGATGCGCCCTTGCGTATCTTCCAACGTGTAGGGCAATCGACAGGCTTGCGAACATTCACCACGATTGGCACTGCGTCCGGTATGGGCATGGCTGATATAGCATTGGCCTGAAAACGCGACGCACAAAGCTCCGTGGATGAAGAACTCCAGCGCACATCGTGAAGAGTCTGTTGCTGCGCGTACATGCTGGATTTCATTCAAGGTTAATTCACGCGCTAGAACGATTTGTGAGAATCCCACATCCTGCAAAAAACGCGCTTTTTCAGGTGTGCGAATATCGCATTGAGTACTGGCGTGCAATTGAATAGAAGGCAGATCGACTTCCAGCAAGCCCATGTCCTGTACGATAAGCGCATCCACCCCAGCCTCATGAATCTGCCAGGCTAGACGACGCGCTGCTTCCAGTTCTGCATCATCCAGTATGGTATTGAAAGCGACAAAAACTTTTGCATGGAAACGATGTGCGTAAGCTGCCAGTCGTTCGATATCGCGTAAATCGTTACCGGCACCTGCGCGTGCGCCAAAAGCTGGGCCACCAATATAGATGGCATCGGCACCATGACGTATAGCTTCGATGCCGATTTCTGCATCGCGTGCGGGAGCCAGAAGCTCCAGCGTTTCAACAGGGGCTTGCATGTCGTTGGTACTCAAAGAAGGTCTTCCGGCAAGGTCAGTGCAGACGCCCCTCCCCCAACGACAATGTGCGCCAATCCGGGCGCCGTGTTGAGCAGATGGTCGGCAAAGAAACGCGCCGTGATGATTTTGGCGGAATAAAACCCATCAGGACTCCCTGATTCAATGTGCGATTGCGCAATCAATGCAGCCCGCCCCATCTGCCAGCCTCCGCAAACGATACCCAATAGCTTAAGGAAAGGCACAGCGCCGACCGAAACGGTGGCGACATCTTTGTTGTAATGCTGAAGAATATGAGCGACACAGGATTCAACTGCATCGATCCCCTGCCCCAAAGCAATACCGATGGAAGCCAGGCTCCTCTGCCCTGCTTTCAAACGGGATTCCGTATCACGCATTTGCGCGATGACTGTTGTGATCGTTACGCCTCCTTCGCGGGCAATCTTGCGGCCGATCAAATCGTTCGCCTGAATGCCGGTCGTGCCTTCATAAATTGTGGTAATCCGTGCATCACGCATGTACTGTGCCGCGCCGGTTTCTTCGATGAACCCCATTCCACCGTGAATTTGAACACCCAGATAGGCGATTTCATTGGCGGTTTCAGTCAGCCAGCCTTTGACGACGGGGATCATGAGATCGACATACGCCTGATTTTGAGCTCGCACGGCCGCATCGACGTGGTGGAGTGCAGTATCGTGATGCGCCGCCACGGTATACGACAAAGCGCGCATCGCCTCGATCTGCGACTTCATCAACATCAGCATACGGCGCACATCGGGATGCTTGCTGATACTGACATTACCCGCATGTCGCCCGGCAATGTCGCGCCCCTGCACGCGCTCCTTGGCATACGCCAGCGCGTGCTGCCAGGCACGCTCGGCCACGCCCAAGCCTTCCAGCCCAACTGAAAAACGCGCCGCGTTCATCATGATGAACATGTATTTGAGACCGGCGTTCTCCTCGCCCACCAATGTGCCGATTGCCCCTCCCCCAAAATTGCCCGCATCACCATACGCCATGACGCAGGTGGGGCAGGCATGGATGCCCAGTTTGTGTTCGACCGAAACGCAGTAAGCGTCATTGCGCGCGCCAAGGCTGCCATCGGCATTGACCAGATATTTCGGCACAACAAACAACGAAATGCCTTTAACGCCCGCCGGGGCATCGGGCGTGCGTGCGAGCACCAGATGGACGATATTCTCGGCCATGTCGTGATCGCCATAGGTGATAAAAATCTTCTGCCCGAAGATGCGATAAGTGCCATCATCCTGCGGCACGGCGCGCGTGCGGATGGCAGCAAGGTCTGATCCTGCCTGCGCCTCGGTGAGATTCATCGTGCCCGCCCAGCGGCCATGCACCATGTTCGGCAGATAAGTTGCTTTCTGCTCTGCAGAACCGCACAGTTCCAACGCTTCAATCGCACCCGAGGTGAGCAAGGGACACAGCGAAAACGACAGGTTGGACGCCATCCACATTTCCTGCACGGCCGATCCTAGCAACTTGGGCAAGCCCTGCCCTCCGAATTCAGGATCGGCAGAATAGGCGTTCCAGCCCGCCTCAATAAACTGTTGGTAGGCTTCCTTGAAGCCCTCCGGCATGATGACCGAGCCACCATCGGTGTTCTGCCAACGAATTTTGGCGCGATCACCGCTAACATTGAGCGGCGAAAGCACGCCCGTGGAGAATTTCGCCGATTCTTCCAGCACCGCATCGGCCATATCGCCTGCCATATCCTCAAACCCCGGCAACTGCGTGACTGCATCGAGATTGGCTAGCTCACGCAGGACAAAGCGCATGTCATTCAATGGAGCGAGATATTCAGCCATTTCAATTCCTTTCGGTCAGAGATGTGAGGAAATCAGGGCGAGCGAGGGCTAACAAGGGATGAAGCCTTGAAGCTGAAAATTCAAAAAGGATGCAATGTGCTCGCCTGCACGGCGAGCCATGATATTCAGCGGAATGACATCCGCCGCCTTCCCCGGACGGGGAAGGCGTGTCGGGACTGGATTAACCGAGTTCGGCAACCAGTTCGGGTACGGCTGTAAACAGATCCGCCACCAGACCATAATCGGCGACCTGGAAGATCGGCGCATCGGGATCTTTGTTGATGGCAACAATCACCTTGCTGTCTTTCATCCCGGCCAGATGCTGGATCGCGCCGGAAATAGCCACAGCAATATAGAGTTGCGGGGCGACGATCTTGCCAGTTTGACCAACCTGATAGTCATTGGGCACAAAGCCGGCATCCACCGCCGCGCGCGAAGCACCCAGCGCGGCGTTGAGTTTGTCGGCCAGCGGCTCCAGCACACTCTTGTAGTTTTCGCCCGAGCCCATGCCACGGCCACCGGAAACGACGATCTTGGCTGCGCCCAGTTCAGGACGCGCGCTCTTGACGATTT
>CAYTHB010000079.1:0-13170 GCA_964437515.1 uncultured Sterolibacterium sp. | reverse complement strand
CCATCGCGCGTGCGCGCGAACGCATCGCCACGGGGGAGGCCATCTCATCCAGTTTTGCCGCTGAACACCTGTTCCCCAATCTGGTCATCCGGATGCTGAAAGTCGGGGAATCCACCGGCTCGCTGGATCAGGCCCTCAACAATGTCAATTATTTCTACACCCGGGATATCAATGAATCCATTGGCAAGGTTCAGGCACTGATCGAACCGGCCATGACGGTGGCCATGGGACTGATCATGGGATGGATCATGCTGGCAGTACTCAGCCCGATTTATGACACCATCGCCAAGATGAAGACGTGAGGCTGACATGAAACTTCTTCTTTATCTGGGGCTGACCAAAAAACAATACTGGCAGCGCACGGCGCAAGGCTGGCAAGCGCTGAATGAGAAGCCGTCGCCTGACAAACCTGTATGGGTCGTCACGAACCTGTCAGAAGAAGGTTTTGTCGAAGTCGAGATTCCGCGTGTTTTTGGGCAAGATCGCCAGAGCCTGTTACAGCGTCAATTAATGACGCATTTTCCAGAAACAGACTACCGGACACGGCTCAAGCTGACTCACGGCACCCAACTGCTGGACAAGCTTGCACCCACACACCACACCCTGTTTGGCATTACCAACGCAAAAAAAATCGATGACATCCTGAATGAAGAAGACATACAGCTTGCCGCGCTAAGCTCTGCCTCTTTGCTGCTGGCGCAAACGGGAAGACACAAAGCCTTGCCCAAGACGCTGTTCGTCGTACTCTCTGACACCGAAAGCTTGCGCATCGTTTTCATCAAGAACCACATTCCGTGTCTCACCCGATTAGCAGCCATTCCAGACCGGGAGGAGGGGCGTGTCGATGCACAAATCGAAGAAATCATCCGCACCCAGCGATACCTCGAAAACACACGGGCACTTGAAAAAGGGCACGCCCTGCCCGTTCTGCTGCTGGGAGACGCCACCGAATGTTCGGCCCCCTTGGCACAGGCCGGTTTCAGCATCGTAGCCTCTCCGCTTCCCAGGGGTACCACGCCGCCGGCCAACGGATGGCACCCCCTTTTTGATCTTGCCATCCAGAAACACACCGATGGCCAGCTTGCCCCCATGGCACGTCGCACCCGCTATCTCGCCAGCCGCATACGTCGACAGGCCTGGATTACCAGCGCATGTCTCGTGTTGTCTGGAATAGCCATTGCCTCATTGCACATCAATGGCATGCAATCCATCCTTCATGAACAGAAGCAAACAGCCAGCACAATCGCCACACTCAATCGCCAGCATACCGAGCTTGATCATCAAGCCAGTGCCTTTGGTGCAAGCAGCGATCTCATACGTCGCGCACTGGCACTCGACACCCATGAAATGCTTGAAGCCCCTTCGTTCGAACATCAACTGACGCAAATTGCCCAGACCCTCGATAAAGCGACGCACACCACGGTGGCCGGACAGTCCATCCGCTTAAGCCTGCTGAAATGGGCCATCGTTTCACCAAACACCGCCCCCTGTGCGGACAATCGCACGTCCCCCTCAAAAGAGGCTTCGAACACGACCGCACCCGCGACACCCGACACGCCAAACGCATCGGCAACATCCCCTCTTGCCAGCGATTCATCGCCCCCCCAACAGGCACAAATCAGTTTTGACCTTGTTTTGCCCTCCGGACTGACGCAACGCAGCAGGCTCGACATGATTCGCAATATCTCCACGCATCTGAAAGACCTTCCAGATATCCAGATTTTTGAAGATCCTTATGTGGGTCTCAGCCATGCCACCCTGAAGGGCGGGGCGCAAACCAGCACCGATGAGACACCTGTGCGCTGGTGCATAACGCTACCCGGCCAGACACTTCCCACAGAAAGCCCGACGCCATGAATGCCGCATGGCGCAAAATCCTGTCCGATGCCCGTGCCAGCCTGATTGCATTGGGGCTAGCCATCCTCCTCACGCTGGGCATGATCTTTGGCAGTGACTATTTTGAAAACGAATGGCAGCAGGAACTCCAGACAGCCAACAATCAAGTCATCAGTCTGAAAAGCCAAATCGCACAGAAACAGCAAGACCTGGGCTATCTCGAATCGAACATCGCACGGTTCCGCACGCTTCGCGAACATGGTCTGTTGAGCGAACCCAAGCGCGAAGCCCTGATTGAACAGCTCGTATCTACACAAAAAAACCGCTCGCTACCGGAAACCCTTAGTTACGCACTTCCCCCCACACAACTGATGCCTTCAGCCACATCAGCCCCGCCCATCCCCGGTATAGAAACAAGCCCTGACCCCAATACACCCCACATGCACGATATCGAGTTTTCCATCGCCCAGATTCACGAAGGCGAACTGTTGCGCCTCATCAACGATTTCATTCATGAAACCCATGACCGCTTCCGTGTCCAGAGCTGTCAGTTACGTGACCCAACACCTCAAGGGCTCAGCGCACAATGCACCTTGCGTTCCTTCACCCTGCCCCCACCCACTGACAGCACGCCGGCCTCCTGACACAGTCTTCAAAACCACCCGGCTTGTTCAATGACTACGGCTCACATAAACTGAACTCATGTTGACGGCGCCATTTTCTTTCTTTCGACTCTTTTCGTTGCCATGTCTTTGCAAGAGCAGCAAGACAGGCCGCAAAGCCATTGCTGTCCTGCTGATGTCCATCAGCTCACCCTGTTTTGCCCAAGTGTCACCCCCCGCCGGCCCGGAAATGCCCTCCTTGTTCTACAGTGCGACCGAACGCGCCCGTATCGAACAACAACGTAAAAGCACAGACATGGGCAAAGGTGAAAATGACTCCTCCAGTGCGCCTCAATTGATTCAGTTCAATGGCTGGGTAGATCGCAAGGGCAGCAAGGGAACGATCTGGATCAACCAGCATCCGTGGCTCGAAGGCACACAGGAGATCCCGGGCTATTCCTCACAACTGGATCGAAAGGCATTTCGCCTGCGCATCGATGGCCGCGCCCTGCGCGTCGGTGAAACACTGGATCTGGAAAATCGGCAACAAAGCGATCTGATCCCTTCAGGTGCGCTGACAGTACGTTCAAGTTCATTACAGAAAAAATGAGCCTTCATTCAAAAACATCGGCATGTACACGCAGACCATCGCTACAACGCGGTGCGGCCTTGCTGATGATCATGATGGCCTTGGGGCTGTTTGCTGCCTATTTCACCATCAGCGCTTTGAACCGTACCCATTTCAACGAGCGTCATCACGTCAATATCGCCGCATTGACTCAGGCACGCGATGCCCTGCTCGGTTTCGCGGCGGTATACCGCGACTTCAGCCATCCCAACGAGGTCTATGGCTATCTGCCCTGTCCGGATATGGATAACAACGGTGCGGGCGGCATCGGCGGCGTTGCCAGCACCGCACCCGCCTGCCCGAACAAAGACATTTCGACAGCAGGCCGACTCCCTTGGTACACCCTGGGGATTCCTTCTGTGCGGGACAAATCTGGAGAGTGTCTCTGGTATGCCGTCTCGGGTACTGTCAAGGACGTCAACAAAACCGATGTTCTGAACTGGGATACGCTCGGCCAGTTCATCGTCCGTGATGCCAGTGGAACCGTATTGGTAGGCGGAGCCAGCGGTGCTGCCGCGCATCAACGCCCGTTGGCCGTCATCATGGCACCGGGGGCAGCACTTAGTGCGCAATCACGCACCGCCTCGGGCAGTGAATGCGGTGGCTCGACCACACTCACCAGCTATCTGGAAAGCGTTGGGCTCCCCTGGCCTGCAGCAGCCAGTGCCACAACAACTATCACGATGGCCACCCCCACCAGTATCAGCAATGGCACGAACAACGATCAGGCTTTATGGATCACGCCCAAAGACATTTTCGATCGCATCAAGATGAATAGCCACTTCAAACGCGACATCGACACCATGCTGGATGACATTGCCGCCTGCCTGGGTACCATTGCCACCATTTCACCGGCCTCCCTGACCCAAAAAGGCATCGATGATGTCATCAACGACTACAACACTTATTGTCCGCATACTTCCCTGCAAACCAACATCATCAACAACTGGCGCGACAACCTGCTCTACACGCACCCGCTCACCGATTCCAAAGTCACCTACAGCAATGGCACTACTTATGAAGGCTGCACCGCCGTCCTCTTGTTCGCTGGAGAACGCACCAGCACGCAATTTCGCGACACACCCACGAATAGGGAGAATGCCGCCATGTATCTGGAAGGCAGCAACGCAACCCTGTTTCCCAATGCAGGCACCTATAGCGGTGCGAGCGGATTCAATGGCCGAAACCCACATGCCAGCGACGATCTCGTCCGCTGCATCAAGGCGGCATCACCCACCGAGTTTTCATTCAGCAATGCCAGCGACTTTGCCAGTTTCACGCCCCAGGGCGTGGGTGTCACCACGGATACCTCTACTCCTAGTAAGCCCAAGGTGATGATCAACAATGCAGGAGGTTCCAACGGTGGCTGTTTCTGGAATCCGAATGTGCTGCAACTGGCGGGCAAGACCGTCCGCGCCTATTACGAATACATCTTCGGCTGGCCTGATTCCCCCGGAGGGACAGATCGAGGCAATGGATTCACCTTCCAGATGGTGGAAGGTGGCCTGCCGCCCCCCCCCAACTGCGGCACGCAAGCCAGCATGGGTGCCTTACCCATTGCAGATGTCCGTGGTCTCAACTCCCTGACCATCGAAACCGATGTATATCTGGATGCCACCAACAACGACTCCGTCGAGAACCACACCGCCATCATGTATGGCGGGAACCGAATCCATTCCGTGACCAACGGCAATCTGACGACAGCGTGTGACGGCTCAAGCGACGGCTGCAGCCACACGCCGGCTGACAAATTCGAGGAAACGCCCACACCGCTCCCGCACCATCAGCGCATCGAAATTCACACCGGGTGCGATGCAGGCTGCGCTCACTGTAATGCCACCACACCGGCCGGGCCCAATACCCGCATTACCGTCTGGGTCGATTGTGCCGACTGCAGCAATCTGCGTTCCGATGTCGACCGTAGCGCGACCCCGCCGACGATCCAGCGCTGCATTGCGCTGTCGGCGGCCATGAACACCTTCTACTTTGGTCTGACGGGCGGCTTTCGCAGCGGCACGCTCCAGCAAGGCATCACTTTTTCCAACCTGAGCATCCGCAGCGAATGAAAGTGAGAGGTTGAGCACATCATGACACGTCACACGCATGGCTTCACCCTGCTCGAAATGGCCGTCGTCCTGACCATCGTCGCACTTCTGTTGGGCAGCGGGCTATCACTGGTCAGTGTCCAGATCGAACAACAACACATCAAGGACACACAAAAAACGCTGGGAGATGCCAAGGAAGCCCTCATCGGCTACGCACTCATCAACGGTCGCCTGCCTTGTCCGGCCGCTCCGGCGACTACGGGCGTGGAAAATCCTGCGGGTGGAGGTGCTTGTACCAACTTCAACAATGGTTTTTTACCCGCCATCACGCTCGGCCTGCCCGGCACCGACAGCAATGGCTATCTCACCGATGCCTGGGGCAACAGGATACGCTATGCCGTCACGGCGGCCAATACCAATGCAGCTACCACCACGAATGGGCTCAAGAACCTGCCCATGGCCAGTTTTACGCCCAATCTCTATGTTTGTAGCACCTCGACCGGCACCACCCCCACGACCTGTGGAACGGCCACGGCTTACACCGCCACGGCCGTCGCTGTCCTGATCTCCACCGGTAAAAATCCAGCCAATGCCAATCCGGATGAAGCCGCCAACCAGAATGCCAATCCGGTTTTCGTCAGCCGTCCTCAAACCGCCACCTTTGACGACCAGCTCACTTGGCTGTCTTCCGCCACCCTGTTCAACCGCATGGTGCAAGCCGGAACCCTGCCATGAACGCTCCCAAGTCCCATTCACCGCGCGAAGACTATCAAAGGGTGAAACAACGCCGTCAGCGACTCCAGCAAATCGTGGGCATCCTGTTGCTGATTGCGGGCTATGCATCATTGGCGGTGAACCCCGACACCCCTTCCGACTGGGTGCTGCTGCGTGTTGCTATCGGCTTCGGGCTCCTATTTTCCGGCTTTGGCATGGCAGTTCTACCCTGGCTGTCACGCATCAGTCGTGGTGAAGAATAAGTTTTTCAACTTATGTCCGAGCAAGCCTCCACACCCCTGCTGCTTGTCGAAGATGACGCTGCGCTCGCAGGCTATCTTGCCAGCACACTCGCTGCACAAGGCTATACGGTGCATCAGGCACACGACCGTGCGCAAGCGCTGGCCACACTGACATTGCAGCCCTCAATCGCACTCATCGTACTGGACCTGGGGCTTCCTCCCCACCCCTCCACGATGACCGAAGGGCTCACGGCACTTGAAGAACTGCTGCATCGTGCGCCTCATGCCAAGATCATCGTACTGACGGGCCAAGATGAACACGCAGCAGCGCTCGAAGCCATCCGTCGCGGGGCTTTTGATTTTCTCGTCAAACCGGCATCCTTGCCGCTCATCCTGCAAGCCTTGCAGCGCGCCAAACTCTTTTTGCGTGAAGAAACCCGCATGGCCGCCTCGGGAGAAACACGTCTGCACCTGACCGCCCGTTTTGACGAAGGCCCCAAAGAGGCCGCTGCCATCGCAGAGGAACAGATACTCCGGAAAACTCTGGCCGAATGTGATTACAACGTCACCGAAGCCGCGCGACGACTGGGAATGGCACGGGAACATGTGTATTACTACCTGAAGAAATATGGCATACAACGACCTGCTGTCTGATCTGCCCGACATCCTTGTTGCCGCCGGATTGTTGCTGCTGCTCACCAGTCTCACCCTCAACTGGCGCGCACGTCGCCATCTCCACCGCCTCAAAAAACTGCTCGCGCTCGCCCATCGAGAGATCGAGCCCCTTGAGCTACCCGCCGCCGCATGGCCTTTGCTGCTGGATAGTCAATGGAAACACCTGTCATGGCAGGGGCACTGGTTTGGACAGCCTGTCACAGGTGAATGTGGCCTGCGCTCAATTCATGCCATACGCACCACACGATCCATACTCTCCAATCCTTTTATCCGCTCCATCCGTATCCCGCATCCATCGCCATCACCCTCACTACACATCCCCATTCATGCCGGAGACGATGCCTATCTGCAACTGGAACTCACTCACGCCGCACCCGGCAGCGAATCCCATATCCTGGCCGAGCAACTGGCTCGAGTTTTTGCTCTGCTGCTGGAGTCCCGGATGCGTGCCCGCACCGAAGCACTCTCCGCAGCACTCGCCGCCCGCGCCAGCCTCTCGCTTTACCTTCAGCACGACATGCGCAATCTTGCCCAATGGGTCACTTGGGTCAGTGCCGATTTTACGGAAGCCAGCACCCCAGAAAGCCTGCTCGATGCCGCCCATCGTCTGCATGCCAACGCCCCCCTGGCACACGAACGTGCCGCACGTCTCATGACAGCACTGGGTCAGCATGTGCCCCCCGAATCCCCGATGAGCATCGACATACGTCAGGCCATGACCCAAGCCGCACAAATGGCCGGTATCGCGCCCCTCATCGAGGGCGACGCACAGATCTGGATTGCACCAAACCTACTGAACCGCGCACTCGACAACCTGTTTTCCAATATGGCAACGCTCTGGCGGAACACACCCACCGTACAACCCTCGATACAAATCAGCACGCTGGAAATCGCCCCTCAAACCCTGTGCGAAATCCAGTTTCATTGCCCCTGCCCGGAACAGACGCCTTCGATGACTGCCGAAAAACTCTTTGAACCCTTTACGAGCGGCCGCCCCGGTGGCTTGGGGCTCGGACTTTATCAGGCAAGAAAAAGTGTGATGGAAGGCGGAGGCAGCCTGACAGCACAGGCCGAAATAGCCGATGTCAGCAGACATAACAACATTCGATTTACCTTGCGCTTACCTGTCGCAAGACAAACCCCGCCTGATCCAATGGGTTCAAAGTCATAACCTCACAATGACACCTTCACGCGACCGCTTGACTTCGTGACAAATCACACAAAAAACAACAAGAAGCTCCGCCCTGTAAAAAAATCTGACTCCACGACCTAATCGAGCTCATGAATACTGAAATCCTGTAGCAGAAGCTTGAATCCTGAAGCTGTTTTTACGGTTTTTTCATTATCGTTCTGGAGATCACCATGTCCACCCGCTCACCTCGCCCCACCCCCCTCCCTCACCGTCAATCCGGCTTCACCCTCGTTGAAATCGCCATCGTACTGGTCATCATCGGCCTGCTGCTCGGCGGTGTGCTAAAAGGTCAGGAAATGATCGATAACGCCAAAGTTAAAAAAGCCGTTGCCGACATGAACGGTATTTCCTCCGCCTATAACAGCTATGTGGATCGTTTCCGTCGCATTCCTGGTGATGACGGTGGTGTGGCGTTGACCGCATTGACCGGTCGCGGTGGCAGCTGGACAACCGTGACCGTATATGGCAACACGGATGGCGTATTGACAGGAGCGACTGCCGCAGACACATTCCTAGCCACCGCCGCTGAAAACCTAGGCTTCTGGCAGCATCTCAAGGCTGCCGGGTTCATCAACGGCAATCAGACGGATACCGGAGCCGCAGCACTTCCTGGTAATGCCTTCAATGGATTGACGGGCGTCTTCAACAATACAACGCCTGTCACGGGTGCTCCAACAGGTCTCGTAGTGTGTATCGGCAGCATCCCTGGCAAGGCAGCCCGCCAGATCGACACTCAACTGGATGACGGTATCGCCAATGCCGGGAGCGCTCGTGCCACGCAGGGAGCAAGCAATATCGTCCCTGCTAATGCGACAGCTGCAACCTACAGCGATGCACAGACCTACACGCTCTGCCGCTCGCTGTAATACATTCATTGTAAATTTCCACAGCCCGCCAGACTTTGGCGGGCTTTTTTATGGCTCCAGCAAGGCCATCAGCATTTCAATACGCGTATTCATTCGATTTCGATCGAAACTGGCAGCGTGCGTTGTCGCGGCTTTTTGAGCCAAGCGGTAAAACATCAATGCCTGCCGCACCTGCTGGAGATGATCGTAGCTGATCGCCAGACTGTAAAGAATGTCGGGCTTATCCGGCTCGATGCGATACGCCTGTAAAAAAGCCGCTTGCGCCTCACTCCACCGTTCCTGACCGACATAGAGCTTGCCCAAGGCATCATGCGCACTAGCCAGTCGTGGCTGGCTGGCAATCAGGGCTTTCAATCGTTTTTCTGCCCCAGAGGGATCACTTTGTGATTGCACGCTTGCCCAGGCCAACTGTGCCTGAACATCCTGGGGCGCAATCCGCAGAATGCGCTGATAGTATCCGGAAGCCACCTCATGCTGTCCTGCCTGCTGGCTAATCGTTGCCAGACCACGCAATGCTTCAAGATGATCGGGTTGCGCTGACAAGAGCCGCTGATATTCGGCTCGCGCCTGCTCCGTCTTGCCGGCCTTCAATGCCGCCTCTGCCCGCTGTAATGAAGGCGGTGGCGTCGCAGGTACTGACACTGTCACCATTGCCTCTTGCTTTTCAAGGTCCGATGACAACAGGCCTGTATGCTTTCCATGCAGTGCCCACACACTGATGGCGGCGATGACACCCAACAGCATCGTCACCACTACCACGATGACGCGCCCCCTGGAGGGTGCACAGCTCGCTTCAAGAATGAAACGGGGCATGACAACAAGCCTGCCCATCATCCAGCGCCAGCCATGCACTGCTGCCTGCTTCACGCATGAGCCCACGGTCGTCAGTCGCATGAAAACCCGCTGCGCTGGCCTGAGCGATGGTGACAATGCGACAGGCGGTGTCGGGGTCTGAGTCGCGGACTGAACCTCGGCATCCAGCCCAGCGGCGATAGTGCGCTGTGAGCGTTCGGCCTTTTTCAGTTCGTCCATCAAAAGGCTCATGCCTCGCCATCCCTCATATTGATGTCAATGCCCACACAAAAAAAGGGGGCATGATAGCCCATCTTGTGCTTCAAACATAAAGCACTGGCCCCGTCAATGGTAGAATGGCCGCTTTTCTTTTTCGACGAGATACTTGCGTGGCCTTGCTGTCACCTTCTACTGCAACAGATGACTGCTTGGTCAGGCTACATGACGTGGGTTTCGCCTACGACAAACGCCCGGTACTGAGCGGCATCCACATGACCATCCCGCGCGGCAAAGTGGTGGCCATCATGGGCAGTAGCGGCTGCGGCAAAACCACGACCCTGCGTCTGATCGGCGGGCAGCTCAAGCCGACGCAGGGCGAAGTGTGGGTGAATGGGCAGCGCGTCAATGATCTCGATGCCGATCATCTCTATGCGCTACGTCGACGCATGGGCATGCTGTTCCAGTTCGGCGCGCTGTTTACCGATATGTCGGTATTTGACAATGTCGCCTTTCAGATCCGCGAACATACCGATCTACCCGAAGATCTGATCCGTGATCTCGTCATGATGAAGCTGCACTCCGTCGGGCTGCGCGGCGCACACGCTCTGATGCCCTCCGAACTTTCCGGCGGCATGGCACGACGGGTAGCCTTGGCACGTGCCATCGCGCTCGACCCGATGTTGATGATGTACGACGAACCCTTTGCGGGTCTCGACCCAATTTCGCTAGCGACAGTAGGAGATTTGATCCGTCGCCTCAACGATGCCCTGGGAGCCAGCTCCATCATCGTCACCCACGACGTGCAGGAGTCGCTGAAAATCGTGGATTACGTTTATTTCGTTTCCGCCGGTCGCATCGTGGCGGAAGGCACGCCCGACGAGTTGAAGGCCTCCACCACACCCTACGTCCATCAATTCATCTGGGGCGAAGCCGATGGCCCTGTCCCCTTCCATTACCCGGCTCCCACTTACGCCGATGAAATCATGAACCAGCCCCTACGCCAAGAGGAAAGCCAACGTGTTTGAGCGCCCCAAAAATGCGCTGACGCATCTCGGCCACAATGTCACCAGCCGACTCTGGCGGCTCGGCTTTGCCGCGCGTTTTCTCGTTGCCATCCTGATGTATTCCGGCACAGCCTTGCGGCGTTTTCACCTCACCATCCGCGAAATTTATTTCACCGGCGTATTGAGCCTCATCATCATTCTGGTCTCCGGCCTGTTTGTCGGCATGGTGCTCGGGCTGCAAGGCTACGACACCCTGCAACGCTATGGCTCCAGCGACGCACTCGGCGTACTGGTCGCACTCTCGCTGGTGCGCGAACTCGGCCCCGTGGTGGCAGCCCTCCTTTTTGCCAGCCGCGCCGGCTCGGCAATTACCGCCGAAATCGGCCTGATGAAAGCCACCGAGCAACTTTCCGCGATGGAAATGATGGCGGTCAACCCCATCGCCCGCGTGGTCGCGCCGCGCTACTGGGCGGGTGTCATCTCCATGCCGCTGCTCGCCGCGCTGTTTTCTGCGATGGGCATCTTTGGCGGCTATCTGGTCGGCGTACAACTCATCGGCGTGGATGTCGGTTCATTCTGGGCGCAAATGCAAGCCTCCGTCGATTTCTCGGACGACATCCTCAACGGCTTCATCAAAAGCTGCGTCTTTGGCACCATCATCAGCTGGATTGCCGTATTTGAAGGCTACGATGCCGCACCGACCGCCGAAGGGGTTTCGGCAGCAACCACCCGCACCGTCGTCACCTCCTCACTGGCGGTACTGGCCGCTGATTTCGTTTTGACCGCACTCATGTTTCATGGAGCCTGAACCCAAATGAACCGCACAACCCTCGACCTGTGGGTCGGCATCTTCGTCGCAATTGGCCTTGGATCACTGCTGTTTCTCGCCCTCAAGGTGGGGAACCTCGCCTCCTCCAACGCCGGCCCCACTTATCGACTGGAAGCCAGATTCGACAACATCGGCGGACTAAAGGTGCGCGGCGCCATCAAAAGTGCAGGCGTAGTGATTGGCCGCGTCACAGGCATCCAGCTAGACCCCACGGATTTTGTTGCCGTAGTGGATATGCAGGTCGACCAGCGTTATCACTTTGACAAAGACACCATTGCCACCATCAATACTTCGGGGCTGCTCGGCGAACAGTATGTCGGGCTTGAAGTCGGCGGTTCCCCCGATATGCTGAAAGATGGCGACACCATCAAGAAAACCCAGTCAGCCGTCGTACTGGAAAAACTCATCAGCCAGTTCATGTTCAGCAAAGCCTCAGACAGCAGCAGTGACAGTAGCAGCAACAAATGATGCCGCACCCCATCGCCCCTCACATCAGGAGGATCATCCCATGATTTCGTGGCCAGACACTCGTCGCCCCAAATACACATTGATTATCGCCATCAGCCTGGCGACCAGTCTACTTACCGCTTGCGCTACTTCGGGCAATCCGCGTGACCCGATGGAAGGCTTCAATCGCGCCATGTTCGATCTCAACGACGGGCTCGACAAAGCCGTCATCAAACCTGTGGCTCAGGGGTATGAATCTTCCCTGCCCGCACCGGTACGCAAAGGTGTGACCAATTTCTTTGGCAATATCGGTGATGTCTTCATTGCAGTGAATAACGTCTTGCAAGGCAAACTGCCCGAAGCCGCCAGTGATGTCGGCCGTGTCGCCATCAATACTACCGTCGGCGTCCTGGGTATCATGGACTTTGCCTCGGACATCGGATTGGAAAAACACGAAGAAGATTTTGGCCAGACCTTTGGACGTTGGGGCATGGGCAATGGCCCTTACTTAGTACTGCCCATTTTTGGCCCGAGCACTCTGCGCGACACCACCGGCCTCGCCCTTGACCTGCACGCCGACCCCGTAGGGCACTATCACGATGTCTCCGCCCGTAACGTCATGATTGCCACCCGCGCACTCAATGATCGTGCGGGCTTGCTCCCCGTCGACAAACTCGTCGATGAAGCGGCACTGGATCGTTACTCTTATATCCGTGATGCCTATCTGCAACGTCGCCGTAGCCAGATTTATGACGGCGACCCCCCGCGTGAAAATGACAATCTCACCAAAGCCACGCCACCCCAAGCGACATCCTTGTTGCTGGCAAAAACGGATACACCCACCGTACCGCAACCTGTGCGTGTTCAGGGTTCCGTCAACCTATATGTCGAATGGCCCGTTGATACTCCTGCGGCCACTGTCATGACAGCACCGACTCCTTTGCTGACCGACCCGCTCACATTGGCAACGGCTGCCCCCCTGCCACATCATTAACGATCATGGTAGCCATCTCCACCCACAGAAGATGAAATAATCGTTACCCGATACGCCCACCCCACCCATCCGCCCCTCAAGGGGC
>CAYTHB010000078.1:0-13298 GCA_964437515.1 uncultured Sterolibacterium sp. | reverse complement strand
GCTTCCAGATCGTGCTGCTTGAAATCGAAGGCATGACCTTGCCGCGCGGCGCGCTGGGCGTAGAGATGCAGCAGCTCGGCTGCGGTGTCGCGCACCTGTTCGGCGGCTTTTTTCTTCGCTTTTTCCCATTGTCCGCTGCCCAGCTTGTGCAGCTGCACGGCTTCCGGGTCGGCTCCGCTGTAACGGCTGATGAGGTGCAGTTGTGCGACTGGCACATACAGCGTGTCGCCACCGGCGTATTCGAGATGGAGGAACTCGCTCTTTTCCTGTCCTGCGCCAATGTCCAGCAAGGCCAGGCCGAGATAGCGACCAATACCATGTTGCTCATGGACGACCGGATCGCCGACTTTCAGCTCGGAAAGATCGCGCAGCCAGCCTTCGAGATTGCTGCGCCGCGCGCCGCGCTTACCAGTGGTGCGTGGGCGAGCGGTGGCGGCGTAAAGCTCGTTTTCGGTGATGAGCGCCAGCCCAGAATTCATCTGCGAAATTAAAAAACCACCCGACAATGGCGCGACACCCAACATGAATGGCGAATCGCTCGCAAGGAAGCTAGCAAAGTCGGCGCAGAGCTCCGGTTTCAAGCCGTACTCGACGAGATATTCCTGGATGGTTTCACGTCGTCCAGCGGATTCCGCCAATAGCAAAGTGCGTCCGGCAAAGTTCTGCAGATGCGCGCGCAGCAGGGAAAGCGGGTCGTCGGCACGCCGATCCACCGCGACACGAGGTGGGGGTGGCACCGGAGCTTCCTGCAATACCGCGCCAAAAGGCGTGGGTAAGACCAGACGAGAAAAGTGTGCAGCACGAATAAAAAATTGTTCGTCACTCAGATAAATATCTTCCGGCGGCAGGATGGGGCGCGATTTCTCACCACACATCATGCGATGCCGCTCACGGGTGTCACGCCAGAACTCGCTGATTGCACCGGGGATATCGTGATGCTGGAAGAGCAAGGTATCGGCGGGGAGATAGTCGAACAATGTCGCCATCATTCCCTCATCAAAAAACAAGGGCAGGTAATACTCGATTCCTCCGGGCGCGATACCGTTGGAAACGTCCTTATAAATGGCTGTACGCGAGGCATCGCCCTCAAAAATTTCGCGAAAGCGTGCACGAAAACGGCTGCGTCCTCCGCCCGGCGCATCATCGAGCGGAAACTCGCGTGCCGGCAACATGCGGATTTCCGGGACAGGATACAAAGTGCGCTGGGTATCGGCATCGAAGGTACGGATACTTTCGATTTCCTCATCGAACAGATCGATGCGAAAGGGCAACACCGCCCCCATCGGAAACAGGTCGATCAAGCCACCTCGCACGCTGTATTCACCAGGAGCGATCACCTGAGTGACATGCTGATAACCCGCCAGCGTGAGTTGGGCACGCAGTTTTTCAAGTGCAAGGTTTTCGCCTTTTTTCAGAAAGAAAGTGTGTGCCGCAAGAAAGGCCGGTGGCGACAAGCGCGTAATGGCTGTGCTCGCCGCCGTAATCAGCACATCACAGCCCCCTTGCGAAACGGCATACAGCGTGGCGAGACGTTCCGAAATCAAATCCTGATGAGGCGAAAAACTGTCGTAAGGCAGAGTTTCCCAATCCGGCAGCAAGTGGATGCGCAGCGTGGGCGCGAACCATTGAACTTCTTCATGCAAGCGTTGGGCATCCAGCGGGCTGGAGGTCAGCACAAGCAACAGACGTCCCTGCATTTCCGTTGCCGTCTGGCTGATACATAGCGCATCGGCCGAACCGGCCAGCAAGGGCAAGTCGATGCGCGACTTCGTTTTGATACCGAGCCTGGAAAAATCCACGGCAGACCACAGGGAACTCAATACAGACATAAAAGACAGCGAGGGCAACGCAACAGGGAGCACCGTTCAAAATGAGCCGACATTATAAAGCCTCTCCAGACTGCGGTCGCATGAACCCTGCTGATCTTGTCTACTGATGAATCTTTCATAAAGATATATTAATTTACATTGTAAATATTGAAAAACATAACTAAAGTGCAATTGCAATTCGTGCTGCACGCTGTTTATGATGAAAACCATGCGCACTGTATCCCCTACCCCTGTAAAGCTTTTGAGCGAATCCTGGCGTATTGCCGGCTTCGCCTTGACGTATGCCCTGATGGGTGTACTGATGCTGACTTTCCTGACGACGCCCAGCTATCTGTCCTTGATCTGGCCATCGTCGGGGCTGGCACTGGTAGTGCTCTGGCGTGGCGGTTACCGTTTCGGGCTGGGCATATTCCTGGGGACACTCATCGGCCTTTTGGTCATTCCTGTTTCCTTCGGATCGATGCTGGCTTTTGCCTGCAGCAATACACTGAGTGCCACATTGAGCTGCGCCTGGCTCAACCGGCGGACGAAATCGCAGCAATTTTCTGGTGACATGAGATCCGGTCGGGACTTCATGTCCTTGCTGGAGGCCGCCTGCATCAGTGCAAGCAGTAACGCCCTGCTGGGGACCCTCATCATGGTCGCAGGCGGCATGATGAATCCAACACAAAACATTGTCACGATTCTCATTCAATGGTGGCAAAGCGATCTACTGGGGGTCATGCTGATTGCCCCCATCATTCTGATCTGGCTACGCTGGCCGGGGCTATCCGGCTTTCGTGCTTCCAAAGGGCTGGAAGGCTTTCTGTGCATCGGAATCGCCTACCTGTTCGGCGCCCGAATCTTTCTGGGCTGGCATCAGGAGTTTTTCGTTCCTCTCAATCATCCTTACTGGATGTTTCTGTTTATCACCTGGGCTGCAACCCGCACAGGACGTCACAGCCTTTCCTTGCTGCTACTCATCGTGGCGTTACAGGGGCTCACCAGCGCCGTCAGCGGTATCGGTTATTTCGCCGATGACGTCATGCGTTCCGGCTTGAACAACTACTGGAGCTACATGATGGTGCTAGGAAGTGTGGGTTACGCACTCTCTACACTGGTAAGCCAGTCACGTAGCCATGCGCACCAGATGCAGCGTGAAATCCAGTTTTCAGAAGACATCATCCGCAGTCTGCCGGGAGCTTTTTTCGTTCTGGATGAACAAGGCCGCTTGATACGATGGAATGATTTCCTGCAAGATGGAACGGGCTACAGCGCAAAAGAGCTTGCCCAAAAACCGGTGCTGGAGCTCATCCACGAGGAAGATCGCCCTGTACTGGCACAGCAGATTGAACATGCCTTGAGGGGCGAAGAAGGCCGGGCAGAAGCACGCATCATCAGCAAGGATGGCCTCACCTTCCCCTGCCAGCTCAATGGTCGCAGTACCATCCTGGAGGGTCAGACTGTCATTGTAGGAACCGGCGAAACCATCGCACGACGCAAAAAAGCCGAAGCAGCACTGCGTGAAAGCGAGCTGCGCTATCGTCAGCTCTTTGAAAACATCAATGCCAGCGTCACCATTTTCGATCTGAGTTTCACCATCGTGCTGGTCAACGAATGCAATGCCCGCATGCTCAAACGCACCCCCGCGCAGATGGTGGGAGAAACCCTGCACACGCTCTACCCCGAACGCGCCGAGTTTTTTGAACAACGCTATCGCACCTTGATTGCCAGCCGTCAAGGAGGCATTTTTGAAGATGAATTCCCCCTGCTCGACGGCCTGCACTGCTTCTCCTCCTATGTGCATCCGATGCTGGATACGGAGGGCAATCCCATCGGTTTGCAGGTGATTGCCTTTGATATCAGCGATCGCAAAAATGCCGAGCGTGAGCTGCGTCGTAGCGAAGAGTTGCTGAGTCTGGCACTGGAAAGCACCGGCGATGATGTCTGGGACTGGGACATCGCCACCGACACGATCGAACATACCGAACGCTGGCAGCAGATCATGGGCTACGCACCCGATGAAACCGTGCCGAACTGGCAGCTCATCATTCATCCTGATGATCTTGATCTTGCCATGAAATGCAGAAAGGAACTGTTCGATCCTGAGACTAAAAAGTCCTGTTTCGAACTGCGCCTGAAGAACAAGCAAGGCGACTGGAAATGGCTTTATGGATGCGGCAGCATGGTGGCCTTCGATGAGAACGGAAACCCCTTACGCGCCGTAGGCACTCTCGCCGATATCACCCTGCGCAAGCTGATGGAAGAGGACCTGCGCAAGAATGAACAGATGTGGCGTTTTGCCTTGGAAGGGGCGGGAGATATCGTCTGGGTCTGGGACATTCTCAACAACAGCATCGTCTCATCGCCTCATTACAAGGAAATGCTGGGCTATACGCTGGAAGACGAACTGGAGCCGTGGGAAAACCGCGTGCATCCTGACGACCTGACCTTGTCCTTGGACAATGCCCGCGCGCTCAAACAGGGATTGCTGACTTCCAGCATCATTGAACTGCGGGTTCGCTGCAAGGATGGCAGCTATAAATACATGCAGATACGCAGCATGGTGGTGGAACATGATGCCGAAGGACATCCCTCACGTGTGGTGGGCACCAATACCGATATCACCCAGGTCAAGGATCATCAACAACAGCTCGAACGCATCGCTCATTTCGATGCGCTGACGGCCTTGCCCAATCGCCTGCTGCTGGCCTATCGGCTGCAACAGGCACTGGCGCAAAGCCAGCGGCGTGGCCAGTCGATTGCCGTCGCCTATCTCGATCTGGATGGCTTCAAGACGATCAATGACACCCACGGCCATGATATCGGTGATGAATTGCTGGTACGTGTATCACAACGCATGAAGGCCGCCTTGCGCGAAGGCGACACCTTGGCACGCATCGGCGGCGATGAGTTCATTGCCGTCTTGGTCGATCTCGATCAGGCTCAGGATTGCAAACCCGTACTCGAACGACTACTCGATGCGGCTTCCACCCCTGTTTCATCAGGCAACCTGCTCTTGCGTGTTTCTGCCAGTGTCGGCGTCACGCTGTATCCGGGTGACGGGCAGGATGCAGACGAGCTCATCCGTCATGCCGACCATGCCATGTATCAGGCCAAGCAGTCTGGCAAGAACCGTTATCACATGTTCGATGCCGAACATGATGCCGCCGTGAAGCTGCAACACGAAACCATCGCCAGCATCTGCCGTGGTCTTGAGCAGGATGAATTCCTGCTGCTCTACCAGCCCAAGGTCAACATGCGAACCGGCGAAGTGCTGGGTGTGGAGGCGCTGATCCGCTGGCAGCACCCGGAGCATGGCCTGGTACCTCCCTACCATTTCCTGCCCGTCATCGATGGACAGGCCGCCGACATCGTGCTGGGCGAATGGGTCATCAATGCCGTCCTGAAGCAAATGAAAGCGTGGCGCGAGGCCGGATTAGACATTTCCGTCAGCGTGAACATTTCTGCCTACCACCTGCAACAAGACCGCTTTGTATCGCGTTTGGCCAGCTTGCTGGCGGAGCATCCCGAAGTCGACCCCACCCGTCTGGAGCTTGAAATTCTGGAAAGCGGTGCATTCGATGACATTACCCACGTCTCCGGCGTGATGCGATCCTGCCAAAACATGGGGCTGACTGCCTCGCTGGATGATTTTGGCACAGGCTATTCATCGCTCTCCTATCTCAAACGCCTGCCCGCCCGCTATCTCAAGATCGACCAGAGTTTTGTGCGCGACATGCTGAGCGACCCGGAAAATCTGGCCATTATCGACGGCATCATTGGTCTTGCACGCGCCTTCCGCCGCGACGTGATCGCGGAGGGCGTCGAATCCGTTGAACACGGCGAAATTCTTCTGCAACTGGGATGCGAGCTGGCACAAGGCTATGGCATCGCCATGCCCATGCCCGCTTCGCAACTGCCGACGTGGATACAAAACTGGCAGCCGGATGAGCGCTGGGTCTCCTGGCAAGGCATCGAGCTCAATCGGGATGGTCGCGCCCATGCCTTTGCCGAAGTCAAACACAGGCTGTTATTGAACAATATCGATCAACTGCTGGCAGGAAATAACGGCTGCTCGCCTCTAGCACCCGATGATTGCGCCTGTTGCCAGCTCTCCGACTGGCTCAATGGCGAAGGTGCCATCCGTTACGGAAACCATGTCGAATTCATGAGAACGAATCAGGTTCATGAACGCATGCACCGACTCATCAATGAATTTGTGACAGCACACGCTGCCCATCAACTGGAAGATGCCCGCGCCCTGCAACCCGAAATACATGCCTCTCATCATGAATTACGCACGCTGCTGCACCGGATGACCCAACGTCCCATCTCGGGGCTGTAATTTCTTGCCAAACCAGCCCCTCACACGCCTTTAGCGACCTCACCCAGCCAGCAAAACGGTCGATAGTCGATCGAGCACCGATCGTTTTTCTTCATTGATGAAAAAGTGCGCCCCCCTGAAAACATGGGATTGATACGCTGCACAGGCATGTCGTTGCCATTCCTGCATCTCATGGGGCGAGGCATGGTGATCCTGCTGCCCGGCGAAGGTGGTGATTGGAATAGCCAACGGTGCTGAGGTTTCGTAGTGATAATCCGCACCTAGCGCAAAATCAGCACGAACGATCGGCAGAAGCAGGCGCATGAACTCCTGATTATCGAGAATCTCGCCTGGCGTGCCGTTGTAGTCACGCAATTTCTCAATCAACTGCGCATCCGGCAATTCGTGCAAACGTCTGGATTGTTCCCGTAAAGGGGGCGCACGGCATCCAGAAACGATCAGATGCCCCGGCATATTCCAACCCTGATCGCGGCAATACCGCGCCAGCTCGAACGCCACCAAAGCACCGAGGCTATGGCCAAAAAAGGCAAACGGCAAAGGATGCTGGCGCTGACGCGCACACAGCACATCACCCAGTGTATGAATCAGTGTTTTGAATGAGGTGCAGGGCGACTCACGAAACCGTGAGCCTCGACCGGGAAGCTGCACGGCACACAATTCGATGGCCGGGTCGATTTCGCGTTGCCACGGCACAAATGCCGTCGCATTGCCCCCCGAATACGGAAAACAGTAGAGTCGGAGCTGCCGTGTGACTTTATTGTCTGCCGGACAAATCAGCCAGCGCGCTGACTCGCCTTCAGTCATTCATCATCCTCATCTTCATCCTTTATACGCCGGATTCGAAGGCTTGCCCGTTTCATAAAACTGTTTCAATCCCAATCCCACTTTTTTCATATTGCTGCGAATGATCATGTTCAGCAGCAACTTGTCGAGCAAAGCACCCAGGCCACCCCACTTGATGGTGTAGGTCATGGTCGGACGGAACACGGTCTGCCCTCCTGGAGCATCTTCAAGGATGTAATGAAACCGGGCTTCGGTAAAAATGGGGGGAGGCGGCTTGGCACCGTCATGCAGCTTGATGACGAAACCTTTGCCTTCGTTCCACTCAGTCACCGTCTCATCCAATTCCATCCCTGAAGTCGCATAAACGCGACGACTCGCCCCCACACCCTCTTTTTGCTCCGTCGTCAGGCGGCAATCGCGCAGCCCCGGCACATATTTGTGCGCAATGGATAAGTCGCGCAAACGTTGCCACACTTCGGCACGCGGCAAATTCACGATGACTTCGGCATCTGCTTTACTGTTTTCCATAGTTCCCCCAAAAAAGACTAGCCTCGCCGGGCATCAATGACGCCCGACACTTCACGCACCAGATTCAGTAAACGTTGCAACTGCGTCACGCTGCCCAAATCCACGGTAAAAGCCATTCGCGCCCGACCACTCCGCGACAGCGTCTTGACCGCCGTGACATTCACGTGCTCACGCGAGAACACATCTGAAATATCGCGCAGCAAACCTTGTCGATCCAGCGCATCCACCACGATGCTCACCGAATAAACACCCTGCCCCTGGCTGTTCGCCCCCCACGCCGTATCAATCACACGCTCCTGATGACGCGCGGCAATGGCCTTGAAAGTGCGACAATCGGTGCGATGAATGGAAACCCCCTTGCCTCGTGTCACAAAGCCGGCAATGGGATCAGGCGGTACCGGTCGGCAGCAGCGCGCCAGTTGCGTGAGCAGTTTGTCTACACCCACCACCAGCACACCACTTCCCGTTCCGGCACGAGATGCCCGGCTCGAATGCGTCTGAATATCGGGTGGGATATCTTCCTTACCCACTTCTTCACCACGCAACACACCTTGCAGCAGCCGTAGCCCGACTTCATTACGTCCGGCCGCACGATACAGGTCATCCGCATTTTTGTAACCGAGCTTGCCTGCCAGTGTATCGACATTCGCCTGCGTCTGACCTTCGCGCTGCAATTCTCGCGCAATCAGGGCACGCCCTTGACCGAGCAGCAACTCATCTTCCTGAGCGGCAAACCATTGCCGCACTTTTTGTTTGGCGCGATGTGTCGCCAAAAAACCCAGTGCCGGATTCAGCCAGTCGCGCGACGGCCCGCCTTGTTTGGCTGCAATGATTTCCACCTGCTGACCATTCGCCAGCGGCGTATCCAGCGCGACCAACTGACCATCCACACGTGCACCGCGACAGCGATGTCCCAGATCCGTATGCAGTCGATAGGCAAAATCCAGCGGTGTCGCACCCTGCGCCAGATCGAAGACACGCCCTTGCGGAGTCATGACGTAGATGGTGTCGTCGAGTTCGGCGCGTTTGAAATGTTCTATCCACTCGCTACTGTCGGCAATTTCATCGCGCCACGACAACAACTGGCGCAGCCAGGCAATCTTGTCGTCATACGCCGTATCCGTCGACTCCTTCGAGTGGCCGGATTCCTTGTACCGCCAATGCGCGGCCACCCCCAGCTCGGAGTGATAGTGCATGTCATAAGTTCGAATCTGCACCTCGAAAGGCCGCCCATCCTCGGCGATGACAGCCGTATGCAAGGACTGATAATTATTGCCCTTGGGTTGGGTGATGTAGTCATCAAACTCACCCGGCACAGGTTGCCAACGACCATGAACGATGCTGAGCGCGGCATAGCAATCCTTGATTTCCGCCACGAGGATACGCAAGGCACGCACATCATAAACTTCGTCAAACTCCAACCGTTTGGCGCGCATCTTGTTCCAGATGCTGTAGATATGCTTGGGGCGACCTTGCACCTCGGCCTGTATCCCTGCATTCGTGAGTTGCGCCTTGAGGCGCACCATGGTTGTTTCTATGAACTTCTCACGCTCGCTACGTCGTTCATCGAGCATTTTCGCAATGCGTTTGTAGGTTTCCGGCTCAAGAAAACGAAAGGAGAGATCCTCCAGTTCCCATTTGATCTGCCAGACCCCCAGACGATTGGCGAGGGGCGCGAAAATTTCCAGACTCTCATGCGCCAACTGTTCGCGTATCGGCCCCGGATGAGCGGTCATGTAGCGCATCGTCTGATTACGACTGGCCAGACGCAGCAACACGACGCGGATATCCTCCACCATCGCCAGCAACATTTTGCGCAGTGTTTCGGATTGCGCCTTCGCTTCGGGTGTAATGCCGCGCTGGTCACGCGTAATGAGCCTAAGCAGATTCAGGCGATGCAGGCCTTCAATGATTTTGGCCACAGGCGCACCGAAGCCTGCAATCACCCGTTCCTGCCAGTCTCCTGCGGGCTCCATTTCCGCTTCGGCGAGTGCGGACACTCCAAACAGTAGTGCAGCCAACCGGGCATCGAGATCCAGACTCAGAATGGCACAGGTACGCGCCATGCCGACCGCATGATCCAGGAACAGCTCTCCTGTCCCTAAAGTTGCCCCTGCATAGCAGTCAGTCGCAACATTCAGTGCCTGTTCGATGAGGGTTTGACTACCCGCAGGCAAACCAGCGCACAATGTGTCGATCAGCCCAATATCCAGCGATTCAGCACCCGAAGATGCTGAATGTGTTGGAGCCAGCGGTATCAACCGTGCGGGTTTTGCAGCAGCAACCATGACGAAAGTATCTTGACGAAATTGTGGCTCGCACCATCCACCAAAAACAAACAGCGAGCCTGACTTCGATACGTACTATTTGAACGGGTGACGCAGCACGATGGTTTCTTCGCGATCCGGCCCCGTTGAAATCATATCAACAGGTACGGCACACACCTCCTCGATACGTTTCAGGTAGGCGCGCGCCGCTGCAGGCAAGGCTTCAAGGGTTTTGACGCCCACTGTGCTTTCTGTCCAGCCCGGCAAAGTTTCGTATATCGGTTCGCAACGCGAGAGCTCTTCGGCACCGACCGGCAGAATGTCGGTGAGCACACCTTCCAGCTTGTAACCGGTGCACAGTTTGAGTTCTTCCACCCCATCCAGCACATCCAGCTTGGTGACGCACAAGCCCGATACACCGTTGATCTGGATGGAGCGCTTCAATGCCGCAGCATCAAACCAGCCACAACGCCGCGCACGCCCCGTGGTCGCGCCAAATTCGTGACCTTTGGTCGCCAGATGCTTGCCCACGGGGTCGAGTTTGCCCACCGCATCGTACAGTTCGGTGGGGAACGGCCCGCCGCCCACGCGCGTGGTGTAGGCCTTGGTAATGCCCAAAACATAATGCAGCATATTCGGGCCGACCCCCGCACCCGCCGTTGCCGCACCTGCCACGCAGTTGCTCGAAGTCACAAACGGATAAGTACCGTGGTCGATATCAAGCAAAGTCCCCTGCGCGCCTTCAAACAGCAGATTGGCTCCATCATTATGTGCGTCATACAAGGCACGCGGCACGTCGGCAATCATCTTTTCCAGACGCGGTGCCATCGCTAGCGTGCTATCCAGCACCTGCTGGAAATCGACCGGGGCTACGCGGAAATAGTGTTGCAGCATGTAGTTGTGATAATCGAGCAATTCCGCCAGTTTCTCGGCAAAACGCTTGGGGCGAGTCAAGTCTTGCAGACGGATGGCACGTCGCGCCACCTTGTCTTCATAACAAGGGCCGATACCACGCCCGGTCGTGCCGATCTTGTTCTCGCCACGCGCCTGTTCACGAGCAACATCGATTGCTTGGTGGTAAGGCAAAATCAGCGGGCAGGCTTCGGAAATTTTCAACCGCGCTTCTGCATCAATACCTGCCGCATTAAGCTCATCCAACTCCTTGATGAGCGCCTCAGGTGAAAGCACCACGCCATTGCCGATATAGCAGGTCACGCCTGCACGCAGGATGCCAGAAGGCACCAGATGCAGCACCGTCTTCTTGCCGTTGATGACCAAGGTATGACCCGCATTATGCCCCCCCTGGAAGCGCACCACCCCCTGCGAATGGTCGGTCAGCCAATCGACGATTTTTCCCTTGCCTTCATCACCCCACTGGGTACCGATAACGACGACATTCTTAGCCATTGCTTGATTCTTTCGTAATAAAAACTGACGATCTGAAGAGTGAGTGCATGTACAACAGACAGAATTTAATGCGGCAAGGGAGCCACCTGCCAACGCCCATCCTGCCACAGCAGTTGCCGATCACAGCCCGCCTCATGATGTTCTGCAAGCGCGTGCCCTGGTAATGCGGTGATAACGACTTCCCCAGCAGCGCGCAGGTCGGCGATGGTTTGCACCAGAGGCGCTGCCTCGGCACCCTCAATACCTTCCACGTCCTGCGGTGCAAGAATGGCACGACGTATCGTCGTAGCAGACGTAGATGTCAGCCGCGCCAATTCACGCAAATCCAGACTAAAGCCCGTCGCTGCACGATCACGACCAAAGGCGATGCCCACCTTGTCGTAACGCCCACCCAGCGCGATTGCTCCCGGATGCCCCGCACAATAGGCCGCAAACACCACGCCACTGTGGTAATGCAGGCCGCGCAAATCGGCCAGATCAAAACTCACCGGCAAACCCGACAAGGCTTGGGACAAGGCACGCAGTTCATCAAGTGCGCTGATGATTTCAGGTAACGGTGGCAAGCACTTCGCCGCACGCGCCAGCACTTCGCTGCCACCATACAAGGTGGGTAAAGCCAGCAAGGCTTCGCGCACGGTAGTCTCTTGGACATCCGCCACGAGGGTATGCAAGCCCGACACATCCTTCGCCTGCAATACACTGAACAGGTCTTCCAGACGCTCACCCACAAACCCTGCGGCAACGGCCAGCGCGCGAAAGATGCCGACATGCCCCAGATCAATACGGGTTGCCGTGACATTCACGCCTGCCAGTTGCAAGGTACGCGCCAGCAAGCGCAGCACTTCAGCATCCGCCTCGCTACCGGTGTGGCCATACAGTTCGGCACCTATCTGCAAGGGCTGACGGGTCGCGGTCAAGTTGCTGGGCAAGGTGTGCAATACGCTGCCGCAATAACACAAGCGTGTCACTCCTTGACGATTCAGCAAATGAGCATCGATCCGCGCGACTTGCGGTGCGATGTCGGCACGCACACCCAGTGTGCGTCCAGAAATCTGATCAACCAGTTTGAACGTGCGCAAATCCAGATCGCGCCCACTCCCTGTCAACAAGGACTCGACATACTCCAGCAGGGGGGGGATGACATATTCATAGCCATGCAAACGAAACTCATCCAGCAGCTTGCGCCGCAGAGTTTCAATGTGCCATGCCTCAGTGGGCAAGGCATCTTCGATTGCTTCAGGAAGGAGCCAGCGGTGCATCGACGAACCTATTTGAAAATAACGAGAAGAACCAGTCCGACCAAAATGGACGACAAGCCCAGAAAACGGATTTGACCATCCGCCAGCGTCACCATCCGCTGAAAGGTCTCACGCCACAACTTGGGCGCGATGAAGGGCATCAAGCCTTCAAAGACCAGCATCAGCGCGAACGCCAGCAGGAGCGTGGAAGTTGTCATGAAGCCAGCCTGTTTCTACTTCGCTTGTTTGCCTGCACGGGGCTCTGGCGCCGCACTTGCCCCCCCCGCTCCGCTGCTCTTCAGATATTTGAAGAAATCGGAACTGGGATCGACGACGAGAAGATCGCTCTTGCTCTTGAAGCTCTGACGGTAGGCTTCAAGGCTGCGATAAAAACGATAAAACTCCGGGCTCGGGCTAAAGGCCTGGGCATAGGTTGCTGCCGCACGTGCATCGCCTTCACCCTTCAGCTTCTGCGCATCACGATAGGCTTCAGCAACAATCACCTCACGCTGGCGATCGGCATCTGCCTTGATTTTCTCGGCCTCGGCTGCCCCTTGCGAACGCAGCTCATTGGCCACACGCTTGCGTTCGGTTTCCATACGCCGATACACAGAATCAGAAACCTCAGGGGTAAAGTCCACGCGTTTCAAACGGACATCCACAATCTGCACACCCAGAGCACGCGCTTCGATATCCACCTTACGCTGCACTTCCGCCATGATTTTGTCGCGCTCGCCCGAAACCACATCATGCACCAGCCGCCGCCCGAAGGCTTCACGCAGCCCGGCATTCACGGTTTGCGCCAGACGGGTCTTGGCCACGAACTCGTCCCCTCCCACACTGATGTAATACTGCTTCACATCGTTGATGCGCCACTTGACGTAGAAATCCACCTGCATCGGCTTCTTCTCGGCCGTCA
>CAYTHB010000077.1:0-13557 GCA_964437515.1 uncultured Sterolibacterium sp. | reverse complement strand
CGCAGTTGACCGCTTATCATCATCACAAACTCCACTCATGCTGTATGTTTTTCATCACCTATCACTTTCACTTTGCGGGTGAGACCGCTATGCCCCGCAGGAAATCCCCTCGGGGGACGCCATCGATTGCACATTTTACGGGTCGTCTGTCCGCGTTGCTCTTCGTTGCAGGGAATGGCCATGCGCCTCATCGCGCCTTGCCAGACAACCCGTAAAATGTACACTCGAAGGCGTCCAACTACAGTTTCTAGGATGACAGAACCTCTTGTACCCCAGCCGATAGCCGTGACGATGCACGAAAATACGCATGAAAACACGCAGGAAGAAAGTCTGCGGCTCGCCGAGGCTTTTCGTATTTTCAATCAGGCTTCGGAAGAGCTTTCGACCGCCTATACAGGCTTGCAGGCGCAGGTTGCCGAGCTGACGACGGAACTGGCAGCGGCCAACGGCGCTTTGCGACAGCAATATCAGGAAAAAGCTGCATTGACCGAGCGGCTTTCGTTGCTCTTGTCGGCCTTGCCTGCCGGTGTGATGGTGCTGGATGCGTCTGGTCAAATTATCGAGGCGAATCCGGCCGCAAGGCAGATGTTGGATGGGCTGGGATTGGGACTGGGCGTGCTGGTCGGCGAAAACTGGTCGACACGGGTGAGCCGCTGTCTGACGAGTTGTGACACCCCGGGGGAGTATCTGCTTGGCGCGGAAGGTGAAGGTGAAGGCGAACGTGCGGCGTCACGTCGCTTGGCGGTTGTCGTGACTGCGCTAGACTCGGCAGGGGGGCGTATCGTTTTGCTGAACGACATTACCGAAGCGCATCGACTTAAAACGCAGTCTGCACGTAACCAGCGGCTGGCCGCGATGGGGGAAATGGCGGCGCAACTGGCGCATCAGTTGCGTACCCCCTTGGCCGCGGCCTTGCTTTATACGGCGAATCTGGAAAATCCGGATATTGCGACGGAGCCGCGCATCAATATTGCCCAGAAAGCCGTGGCGCGACTCAAACATCTTGAAAAACTGATACAGGAAATGCTGCTGTTTGCGCGAGGTGAGGTGTTGGGGCGTGAAGCAATCGATGTGACGGAATTGTTGAGCGAATTGCAGCATACGATCGAGCCTCTGGCACGGGCGCGCCATGTGACACTGGAAGTCCAGACGCAAGAGGAAGCGTTGCCCGCATTACAGGGCAACCGAAAGGCCATCGTCGGTGCCCTCGCCAATTTGCTGGAAAATGCGCTTCATGCCTTGAGCACGCCCGAGCAAACAAAACCGGGGATTGTGGTGTTGCATGCGCACTGTGAACAGGGCCAGTTACTGCTGCGTGTGCGTGATAATGGCCCAGGAATGGCACCGGAACTGGTGGCACGACTGTTTGAACCCTTCTTTACGACGCGCACTGAAGGAACCGGTCTTGGGCTAGCGATTGCGCGGGGTGTGGCGCGTGCGCACAATGGGAATATCGAGGTCAATTCGACACCGGGTGTGGGGACGGAATTCGTTGTCTCACTCCCCCTTCAAGCCGGGCAGGGAGAGGAAGTAGAAACATGAAGGAAGCGTTGAAAATTCTTGTCGTCGAAGATGATGAGGCACTACGCGATGCCTTGCTGATTACGCTGGAAACGGCGGGGCACCATGTTCAGGGTGCCGATGGCGGCCCTCAAGCCCTGCAAAGACTGGCGAAAGAAGAGTTCAATATGGTGGTTTCCGATTTGCGGATGTCACCGATGGATGGACTTGAACTGCTGCATGAAATTCGTACCCGCTGCCCAGGCTTGCCAGTGCTGCTGATGACGGCATTTGGAGATGTCGATAAGGCCGTGGCTGCCATGCGGGGCGGGGCATGTGACTTCATGATGAAGCCCTTTGAGCCCAAAGCCCTGATTGACCAGATTGCCCGTTATGCCACACCACCGCTGGACGATAACGTCGTCGCAGGGGATGACCGGACGCGTGCGGTCTTGTTACTGGCCGCGCGTGTGGCCAAAACCGATGCCACCGTATTGCTCACGGGAGAATCCGGTGTGGGCAAGGAAGTCTTTGCGCGTTACATCCATGACCAGTCTGCGCGTGGTAAGTGTGGTAAAGGTGGGCCTTTTGTCGCCATCAACTGTGCGGCCATTCCCGACAGCTTGCTGGAAGCAACCTTGTTTGGTTATGAGAAGGGCGCATTTACTGGCGCACAGACGGCACAACCGGGCAAATTCGAGCAGGCGAATGGAGGTACCTTGCTGCTCGACGAAATTTCGGAAATGCCGCTGGCGTTGCAGGCCAAGCTCTTGCGTGTATTGCAGGAACGCGAAGTGGAACGTGTCGGCGGTAAAAAGCCTGTCGCACTGGATATTCGCGTACTGGCCACCAGCAACCGTGACATGGCCGGCGAAGTCAAACAGGGACGGTTTCGGGAAGACCTTTACTACCGCCTCAACGTTTTTCCGCTGGAAATTCCTTCCTTGCGCGAACGCCCCGGCGACATCGTGCCCTTGGCGCGTCATTTTTTGACACTGCAAGCGCAGCGATTGGGACGAACGGCAAAACTTGCCGCTTCCGCCGAGGCAAAACTTGCCGCGTGGCACTGGCCGGGCAATGTGCGTGAACTGGAAAACGTCATTCAGCGGGCGTTGATTCTTGCTCCTGCGGAAGATATCGAGGCAGAGCATCTCCTGTTTGCAGCGGGTGTGGATGCTGTTCGTGCGTTCGAGCCTGCGGTACAGATGCAGCACCAGAGCGCATCTCCCCCCATTCCTGTCGCGGTAACGCCCCCTGTTTCGATTAAAAATGTATCATCTGATCCCGTGTCATCGGTTTTACCCGTATCAACGGTTGAAACAGACAGTAGCGCAGCAACAACGACAACACGCATGGAAGATCTCGAACGCCGTCATATACTGGAGACATTGGCAGCGGTCGGCGGGTCGCGGAAAAAGGCGATCGAGCAGCTTGGAATTTCTGAACGCACGCTTCGTTACAAGCTCAAACAGTATCGTGAAGCAGGCTGGCTTGACGATAAAACAAATGAGGGTGAGTGAACGTAAATAAACTGGCACGCAGTTTGCTGTTGTCTTATTGAAATTGTAATTGTAAAAGCTCGATGATCGGGCTGGGAGATGGGAGAGGGGAGAACAACCATGTCAATCGATACCCGAAAACTGGATCAGATGCTGGCCGATTTACGCCCGGTGGGTTCGGTTTCGTCCGGAAAACCCGCCAATGCAGCGGCTGGGGTCGCGGACGGGGCTGATTTTGCCTCGGCGCTGAAGACCGCCATCGATGAAGTCAGCCAGGCGCAACAGTCGGCGCAACAAATGAGTCAGGATTTTGCCACCGGCAATACCAATGCCAATCTGCAGGATGTCATGGTCAATCTGCAAAAAGCGAACATCTCTTTTCAGCAGATGGTGCAGGTACGGAATAAATTGGTTTCAGCCTATCACGACATCATGAACATGCAGGTGTGATGACGACGGCGGCCTTACCCGCGTAAGCCCAGGCAGTAAAAACGCCCCGGATCAAGTGACGATCGGGGCGTTTTTCTTTTCGGATGAGTTGATTGGCAATGAACGTCCGCAAGATTATCCAATCATCAGACGGGGACTAAATTGACGATTGATCCAGTGGTTGAGGCTTGATTGCCAGGTCAATATGTGTGGATATTATTTGGCGGAGGCTGTGGCCTTGTCCAGCATTTTCCCCAGTTGTTCTGCGGGGACAAAGCCGGGCGCACGCTCACCATTGACGAAAAATATTGCGGGGGTGCCGCGTACATTGAGACGTTGCCCCAAGGCCAGATTCTTTTCGATGGGGGTGTCGCAACTGGCGGCGGCGGGCACGGTGTTGGAGGTCATGTAATCCATCCATGTTTTTGAACGATCCTTGGCACACCAGATATTTTTGGATTTATCGGTCGAATCCGGGCTCAGGATGGGGTAGAGGAAGGTGTACATCGTGTAGTCTGTCATCCCTGCAATTTCATGGGCGAGCTTTTTGCAATAGCCGCAATTCGGGTCTTCAAAGGTGGCAAATACACGCTTACCATTGCCCTTCACCGTCTTGATGGCCTGATCGAGCGGCAGATCGGAGAACTTGATGGCAGACAGTTTGGTGCGACGTTCCTCCGTCAGATTCCGCTTGGTTTTGGTGTCGGTGATATCTCCCATGATGAAATAGCTGCCTTTGTCATCCGAATAGAACACATTGGAGCCGACGCGTACCTCAAAGAGCCCTTGGATGGGCGATTTGCTGATCTGATCAATCTTGACTCCGGGTGGAAGCAGTTCCGCCGCAGCTTTGCGAATATCGGCATCGGCGGCGAAGGTCAAGCTGGAAAAGCCAATCGTGGCAAAGGAGGCAGCAAACAGGATTTTTTTCAACAGGGGCATGGAGGACTCCGGAATCAGGAAAGTATGAAAGTGCAAGAAATTCTCAAATACAGTAACAATGACAGGGATAGCGATAGTGATCGCGAGATCAGCCGAGTGCGTAGCGTATCAAGCCTTGTTTTATGACCGGCAAAGCATGGGTCAGGTTCAATCCGGTATTACGCAGCCAGATCAAAGGGGCGTGCTGGGGCTGGAAGAGACGTTGCAAGGCATGAGTGAAGGATTGTAACGCGATGATCTCTTCAACGCGTGATCGTTCATACTGGCGCAACACTCGCAGGTCGCCGTAGTCGATATGTGCAGGCATTTTGAGCAGGCAGTCGGCAAGTGACTGAGCATCCTTGAAGCCGAGATTGATGCCATGTCCGGATAAGGGATGAATGGTGTGTGCGGCATCGCCAATCAGTGCCAGGCGGGGGATGACCAGCCTCGGTGCGCGCATCAGGCGCAGCGGGAAGGCGGCAGGGGGCGTGAGAAGTGATAAATCTCCCAAGCGTTTTTCGCCCGCTGCTGCGACGTGCTGGCAAAGAGCTTCCGGTGACAGTGCTAGAAGTTCGCGGGCATGGCGTTCCGGGGTCGACCAGACCATGGAAATACGTTGCTCCGGTAGGGGTAGCCAGGCCAGAACGCCATCGCGACGAAACCACTGGAATGCGGTTCCTCGATGAGGCTGGCTACAGGTGAAATTGGCGACCACGCCCATCTGTTCATAAGACTGAAACTGCACATCGATTCCTGCGGCCTGCCGCGTCCATGAGTCAGCGCCGTCTGCGGCAACGACCAGACGTGCAGATAGCGTGCGACCATCTTCCAGTTGTAGTTGTGCGCCGTTGGTATTGATTTGCAATGTTTGTGGTCGGGCCGGGCAGATCAAAGTGAGATTGCCTTGTCGCCGTGCGGTTTCCCAAAGCTCACGTTGTAACAGCGAGGATTCGACGATCCAGCCTAGCTCATTGACGTGGCTTTCATAGGCGGAAAAGTCGATGCGCCCCCCGGCATCACCCTTGACGGTCATGTGCTCTATGGGCGTGATTCGTGCTGGCGTATCGTGCGGAACCAAGCGTGACCAGATACCTATTTCATCGAGAAAACGCGCGTTGGACGGGCTGATGGCGTAAATACGGGCATCCCATGATTCGTGTATCGCTGAGGAAGAGGGCGATAGCAAGGGCGGCGATCGTGTTTCGATCAAAGCCAGTGACAAGGGGGCTTGACGCAAGGCGACGGCCAGAGCCAGCCCCGCCAATCCGCCACCGACGATGAGAACATCCACGGTGGATGTCATGGGTTTTGGATCAAGTGACATTTCTGGGGCAAACCGGGGTTATGCCATTCCGGAATCATGCGCTTTGCGCTCGCGTTCGGCTTTGATGATGTAACGCTGTAATAAGTTGTCCTGTTGTCCGGAAAGCTCCAGGAACTGGCATCCGGCGCGCTTCTGGCGAACGCCGGTTTTCAGGGTGAGTTCAAAAACACTGCGTACCACGAGTGTTACGGTCAGCGTTCCGATACCGGTTAGTTCGATGCGACAGTTTTCCAGCAGCATACCGGCAGCGAGTGCCACTTCATCTGCTTTGGACACAATGCCGACGCCGCCCCCGCTTATATCCACGATATGGACTTCGGTTGGGCTGACCTTGCCATCGCGGGTTTTCAGTTGAGCAATGCCAGTGAGAGGTTGCAGAATCGGTAGTGACAGGCGATAGGACTCCCGACGTTGCAAGCGCAGCACGGATTGAGGCATATCAGCCAGAAACGCGGGTTTGTTCTCGAACTGGGTGGACTTGATGCCATCGATTACAAACTGAATCTTGATCTTGTCGAGCAGTGCGACACAGATGATGCGGCTGGCGGAGAGCGCGCGCTGATTCATTTCGGAATTGTTGCTGATATCCAGAATGATCTCGTCGTCATCTTCGAGAACCTCCAGCATGGAAGTCATCAAAAAATCGTTGCCAGCATTGAAATAAGCGGTGATCAAGGCCTTGTGGGTCACCAGGGATTGCAACAATCGCTGTATTTCACGGCTTGAACGCAGTGAATAGTCTTTCCCCTCATCATCCGGAATGGGTTTGTAGAGGTTGGATTCGATTTGTTCCGCCTGGGATGCGGGGATGTTTTCTTCGGTCATACCAGAACCCATGAAACCATGCTTGTACGCTTATTTGTATACACCGGTGGATTTTATACGAACTCTCAACACAGACCAAACAGTAATTATGATATGGTAATTATGATAACGGTATTTTCATTTCAGGCAGGCTTGTATTTTGATCACCTTGCTCGATGCGGTAAATCCAGGCCAGCAGTTCGGCAATGGCGATATAGAGTTGGGGCGGGATGTGGTCATCGAGATTGGATTGCATCAGCAAGGTCACCAGCTCGGGAGACTCATGGACGAACACCCCGGCTTCACGGGCACGCCGGATGATTTCTTCGGCAATCAGCCCCCGGCCTTTGGCGACCACGCGCGGTGCCAGGTCGCCGGGCGAATAGGCGAGCGCCAATGCCATGGCGCGATCATCATCACCGGGAGCCGGTTTTTTTTGGGGGGGGCTCATGGTAAGCGCAAGATCAAGCAGATACGATCACAGCCTGACATCAAGCCTCCTCCTCCGGGGTCTGCGTCTGCGTTGGGGTGTGCTTGATGGAGAACCCCCGCAAAGGCACGCCTGCTGCGGCGAGTGCTGCATCAAGCTCAAGTGCTTGTTCGCGCATCCGGGCAATGCTTTCCGGATCGGCCACATTCAAAGTTACCCGTACACCGGATGCGCCCAGATGCAAGGTGGCATCGAATGATCCCAACTGGGGTGTGGTCATGCGCAATGTCGTTTGCCATGGCTCGGCTTCTTGCGCTTCGGGTTTGTCGCTGCCCGAGTCCTGCCACTCAAGCTGCCAATGCATGGTTTGTCCTGGCCAGATTTCACCATGCCAGAGCAGACGTTGTGACCCGGCAGCATCCAGTTGTTGTTGCACCAGTGCGCGTAGGTCATCCGGCAAAGTGGGCATGGGCTTCATCGCGGTGTGTGCTGTTCCTGCGCTCGAAGTATCTGTTCCTGAACGGCTTACCGAGCCATTGTCATCGCCATCCAGCAGCGCAGAGGCAATTGACGAGGTCTCCTTGCCTTTGCCCGCGCCTACCTTGGTTTCCTGAGGCATGGACTGATTGTTTTGATAGAGCAACAGGCTTTGCAAAACGGCATTGTTCATTTGCGCAGGAGTCGCCATTTGCGGCAAGGGAGGTGCACTGGCTTGTGCCAGCAGAGAAGCGGGCGTTGTGGATTGTGGCGCGGCACCTTGCTGTGTTGGTAAAGGAATCTGTCCTTGCGGTTCTTGACGCAGGCTGGCGAGAGACAACTTGCCCGTCACCCATTGCGCTTGATGGGCTTCGTAAAACAAACCACTCTGAGTGACTGCTTTTTGCAAGGCAGGTGCCAGATCCGCGCCACTTTGTGGTGGATGGGTGAGGAGCGGTTGGCCTCGGTTGAGTGGTGCTGATTGGGGTGTCTCCCCTTCTTTCAGCAACAGGGAGCGCAACATCTGCCCTGTCGTGCTCAGTGTGGTGTTCGGCGCGGTCTGGCCTGCTGCGCCGGGGAGACCGGCACGTGTCGCAATGATGGTTTTGGCGGTTTGTTCCACCACCACCAGTTCCAGCACATCGCCACTCTTGACGTTTTCAGGGAGCTTGAGCGTGACCTGCTTGCCACCGACCAGTGCCAGATAAGTATTTTGCGGCAGGACGTTGCGAATCTGCGCCGTAAAAAGCTGGCCGGCCTGCAAACGTGGCAGATCGGCGGTGATTTCCTTGACGGGAGCGGTTTTCTGGGTTTGCTGTAGCTCGTTATCGAGACGCAGACGCAAGCCGACATCGGAGGGGATCAGGGGCATGATCCGTCTCCTTGTTTTGCCTCAACAGCGAGGCAGGTTAGGGTCAGCACCGGCGTGTGGGGGCACGGTCACGGTACGGGGGCGTGCTTGCTTCTGTGCCTTCGAGCCCAGAAAGTGGCAGACGTTCTCCATCCACGGTTCGGTGTGGCGACGGATTTCTGCATCGTCATCCAGGATGCGCTGGATTAGGAGGGCTTTCTTTTGCATGTCGTCCTCGGAAAGGCTGCCATCATCGCAACCTTCATCAAATTCCTGGGATTCATTGGACATCAAGGTGATACGCAACGTGCTGACAGAACGTGCCAAGCGGTTCAAGGTTTCCCAGTCTTTCGCACGAGCCGCAGCGGCCATGCGGGAAGAGAGCGCGTTCATTTTTTCGTACAACAAAATCTGCGAGGTAGGCATGATCAGCATGTTAAGGGCTGAAGTCATGCAGGGTTCGTGAAATGAGGGCGGGGTTTAGCCAGCTATTTCAAACGCATGATTCGGGAATTTGGCATCAGGGGGGGGTATCGGCAATTCCGTAGGATTGTTGCAGCCGTTGTGTGTTGGAAAAACTGTCGAGTAACTGCTTCACATCGTGCTGGCGAGGCAAGACATAAGAAAGGATGTCTTCATGACAGCTCAGGATGTCCTGGATGAGGGCGGCCAGTTCATTATTTTGTATGGCAGAAGCTGAGGAAACGACCGAGGGCTGAAGAATCAGTGTCTCGCGTATATGCGCACACTGTTGTTCCAGTTCAACAAAACGATCCCATTCGCCACCCTGCGCGGATTCCAGCATCTGGCGGGTGAGTTTCTGGAGCGTTTGGTAAGGTTCGAGTCCCGGAGACATGGAGGTGACTCTGCTAGAAAAAGGTTGAGCGTTGTTGACGTTCTTGAAGGGGCGGCAGGAGCGGGAGCGCGTGTATCAAGCGACTGCCGCTGACGCATCCGGTGCGGCTGCTGGCGGGACTTCTGCAATTTCAACCCACGCGCTACGGATTTCGTTCAGGAGGTGCGCGACCTCATCGAGCGCTGCCTGATCGTTTTTGACGTTGGCGTGTATCAGGCGCAGGCTCATGTATTCATACAGCGCATCGAGCTTTTCAGCCAGATCCCCACCGGAAGACTTGTCGAGGCTGGCCTTGAGCCCGCAGTTGATGATGTCGATGGCTTTGGATATCGACATCCCCTTTTCGGCGATCTGCTTGTTCTTCATGTGATTACCCGCCGTTGAAATGGCGAGAAGTGCGCCATCGAACAGCATCACGATGAGCGCGTGCGGGCTGGCGGATGCGACCCCTGTCTCTACACCGACCTTGGTGTAGGAATGTGCCGCATTTCGAGCAGGAGCAAACATGATTCCGCCTCGGGTCGTTGATTATTGATTATTGATTATTGATTATTGCTTGTTGATGCTGTTGGTCATATTGGCGATGGAATTCAGTTGCTGCCCCAGATAGGCACTGGTGGCATTCATGCTGCTTACGGCGCGATCCATGATGCCGAACTGGACACGATAACGTTTTTCTACCCCCACCATACGGATGTTGAGCGTTGAAATCTGCTTGTTCATGTCGCCGATGTTGCGGTTGAGCCCGTCCACATGGGAGGAGAGCACACCTACCGGGCTGGTCAATTGTCCCACCAGCGTATCCAGGATAATGCCATACCCCTTGTTGCCATTCTTGGAGGCAAAGAGCGCGGTCATGTCCTTCGTCGGGTCGGCCAGCGCGGCGGAGAGCTTGGCAGAATCAATGGCCAAGGTACCATCCCGCTGGAAGCTGATGCCAATATCTGTCAATGTGGCCGCACCCGGTGCGGCACCGGTGATGGGGGTGGTCAGTGCCACACGCAACTGGCTCTGGATGTTGCGCACTGTGCCGTCGCCCGTCAGTGTCGAACCCTTGCCGGTCGCGAGGTTGTATGCGGTGGCATCGGTAATGGTCTTGTTCAGATCGTTGTAGGTCTTGACGAAATTTTCCAGGGCGGCTTTGACGCTGGCGGTATTGGTGGTGACACTCAAAGCCACGGTCGAGGCGGGCGGTGTGACCTTGCTCAGGTTGAGCGTCACGCCTTGGATGGCATCGGTAATGGTGTTGGATGCCTTGGTGATGGAAGTTCCATCCACCTTGATGACGGCATCCTGCGCTGCCACCGATTGAGTCATGTTCGAGGTGCCGCCTGTCTGGTCGTAGGTAAACGCATTCAGGGAAGCATCATCCACCGAGATTTTCATGGCGTTTTTGGCGCCGGTGTCGATGGAGGTGAGTGAGAGATGATAGCCCGTCGGGGAACCGTCATTGATGATGGTGGCGGAAACCCCCATATTGGCTGCGTTGATGGCATCGCGCAGGCCAGAGAGTGAATTGTTGGTCGCATCAAGGGTGATGGACTTCGATGTCTTGTCCGGATTCGCCGTGAAAGAGCCACCGCTATAGGTGCCGAAATCAAAAGTGATTTTCGAGCCCACCGTGCCGATGGCGCTGCTGGTATCTGCAAAGCCAGATGTCATCACTTTCTGGGACTGCGCCAGTTGCTGGACTTCGATGTTATAGGTTCCCGCGACGGCCGTGCTACCGGCGGCCGCACTCAGGACGCTGGGGTCAGATGCCGTGGCGGTCAGGGGATTGATCTGGGCGGGGGTGCTCAAGGCTTTTGCCGCCGAACCAAACGCAGAGAGGGCACCCTTGATGGTGCCCAGCGTCGAAATCTTGGCTTGCAGTGTGGCTTGCTTGGTCGTCAGCGTCTGGATGGGCAAACGCTCTACATCCATGAGTTTGCCGATCAGCGAATTGATATCCAGACCGGAGCCGATACCTGCGGAGGAGATGGTGGGCATGATGAAGCCTCCTTTGAATGTAGATGACTACGCTTTACCTATTATCGGTCAAAAAACAGGAAACTGAAGCAAAAGTTTTTGAAGTATTGTTACGAGGGATTTGTAACGACATCAAGGCATCAATAAGTAAGCCGGAACGATAAGCTCAAAACGATAAGTTCAAATGACCCGCCCAAGAACAAAGCGCGAAGCACAAGGCACAAAAGCACGTCATGAAAATGACGTGCTCTGCACCTGGCACTGCATCATGTTCCCAGAGGAGCATGATGGCTCGATTTTGTCAGGCCTGCCCCCGGATTAGTACGCCCAGCGACTCCTGGAATTCACCGATCTGCTTGGCCAGCGCGAGCACTTCCTTGGAGGGAAATTGCTTGAGAATCTGATTCGTCTGGCTATCGATGACCTTGATCACGGTTTTCTGTGAATCCTTGTCAATGGAAAAAGACAGATTGGTCGCATTGGGTGGCAGCGCGCGCTTGATCTTTTCAACCGCTGCATGCACCTGATCCGTGCTGGGATCCGGGGCGTTGGTTGCTTGCGATGCCGCTGGAATCGCAACACCGGCAGTCGCTACAGCCATGGCCGCCGCTGTTGCGTCGGGTTGCGCTACGGGCTGAGGTGCGGGCTGAGGTGCGGGCTGAGACGCAGCGGGCTGCGGTGCGGGCTGAGACGCAGCGGGCTGCGGTGCGGGCTGAGGCGAGACTCCGAAGGCCGGTGCGACGGGTAACGAGATGGACTGGATGGACATGATCGATTCCTTTCCGATGAACCTGCGACGAACAGGGTAGAAACCGTGTTCGTCGCAGGGTATTACATGAGCCCTATGCTACAGGCTTATTTCAACAGACTCAAGACACTCTGCGGCAGCGAGTTGGCTTGCGCCAGCATGGCCGTACCGGCTTGTTGCAGAATCTGGCTACGGGTCATGTTCGCGGTTTCCAGTGCGAAGTCCGTATCCTGAATCCGGCTGCGGGCGGCGGTGATGTTTTCTACCGATGCAGCGAGGTTGGAGATGGTGGTGGTCAGGCGGTTCTGGATCGCCCCCATGGTCGAGCGCTGGGTATTGACGTAGTTGATGGCGCGATCAATCTGGGTGATGGCCGCCTGCGCCTGCTGCGCCGTACCGACCGTCAGCTTGCCCCCGACGACAGCCGTAGCCCCCCCCTGTTCGGTTAAGCCCAGCTTGCTGATGCTGGCAGATGCGCCGGAGATATTGACCGATGCCCCATTGTCTCCCTTGAGGTTGAGTTGCCCTCGGACGGCAAGATACTGGGCAGCGGGAAGTGTGGTCGCCGTCACATTGGTATCCGAGGTCACGTTGGTGACGGGAGAACCGGTTTGGTTGCCTATCACCAGGTCGTTCCCCGAAGCAGAAACCAGCTTCAGTTTGCCTGTGACTGTGTCGGTCGAGGCCACGACTCCTGAAATACCAGCCGCATTGATTTTGGCGACCACGGCAGCGGTATCATCCGTGGTGACGGTCGCTACGGACGTGCCGTTGATGGAAATCGCCCCCGCAGCACTGAAGTTGAGCGTTAGGTAAGCCGTGGTGGAAGCCGTGGCACTGACGCCGGTCTGATCCTTGAGCGCATTGATGGCAGAGGCTTTTTCTGCCGCGCTCGTGCCCGTGACGCCCACCGAGATGCCGTTAATCTTGACATCATCCGAGACCAGCAAGGCACCCTGACGGGTGGTGGCATTCAGCAGTGCCGAGGCAGCAGTGGCGCTGGCTGCGGCACTCGAAACCAGGTATTTACTTGTGACATTCGAAGCTGCGCTACTGAGGTTGAAGCCAAACTTGTTCAACTGGTTGCCCGATGTGGAGGTCGAGGTCAATGTGATATCGGAGCCATCGCCGTTCGTGAGCGACAGGTAGCCGTAATAGGTACCTGCAGTCAGACCTGAGTTATTGACCGTGCCGGCGACACGGATGTTGTCGCCGGTGTCATTGCTGAGCACCAGTTCGCCCTTGCTGCCCAAGGAGGCCGTGACCCCCCCCACTTCCTTGTTGATGCGCTCCACGAGATCCGTCATGCTGGAGGAGTTGCTGACGGTGACCGCAGCAGCACCGCCCACTGTTATGGTCAGGCCACTGGTGATGCCACTGGCGCCCACCGTGCCGCTGACGGAGTTGTAGGCCGTGGCCGAAACGCCGGTGATGCCGGTGGCAAGATTGATGCTGGCGGCCTGCAGTTTGGCAGTCGTGGCGGTCGCCGCCATGGTGACACCCTTGCCATTGAGAACCAGTTCGGTATTGGTGGCAGCAGGCGCAGCACCGGTGACGCGACCGCTATTCAATTGCCCCGGCGCCACAGCACCATTGAGCGACATGGCCTTGGTCGAGACTTCGTTAATGGAAAAGGCGATGGTCTGGTTTGCATTGGCACCGACCTGGAAGGCGTTGTTGGCACTGTTGCCGTTGAGCAGCTTGATGCCGTTGAATTCGGCGGTGCCCGAAATACGGTCGATTTCAGC
>CAYTHB010000076.1:0-13851 GCA_964437515.1 uncultured Sterolibacterium sp. | reverse complement strand
GAACCCTCGTCATAAGCTTGGAAGGCTTCTGCTCTACCATTGAGCTACACCCGCCCGTTCCAACTACTCTTACCCACCACCCTGCCAATTACCGGGTTTATTCTTCACTACCTAAATCCAAATCTACTGCAAGCTGCATTCTGGTGGAGGGGGAAGGATTCGAACCTTCGAAGGCAGAGCCGACAGATTTACAGTCTGTTCCCTTTGACCGCTCGGGAACCCCTCCAGCGAAACGCGAAATTATGCTAGCAAGCGCTGAACAAGTCAACACTACTTGCTCTTTTTTAATGTTTGTTACATCGATACGGATGCGGCCCCCGCCTTTCGGTTCTCGCGTTGCAGCATCAGCCAGGGTAATGCCAAAAACGGCCAGAGTGCCGACGACAAGCGTGTCAGTCCGTTAAAATTCAAGAAATGCCCCTGTTGCCAGATTTGCAAGGTCATGGCCTGGTACGGATTTTCAGGTGACAAATTCACCAGCGTCGTAGCAATCATCAAGGCCAATGCCGCCAACATCTGGCGTAAAGGAAAAGACAAGAAACTGGCGACCCACCACACAAGGACACCCCCGCCCAGACCCGTCAGGTTACCTTGCGTCGCCCATGCCACGCTGGCCGTACTGGTCAACACGGTGAGCGACAAGCTTTTCATCAGTAAGGCAATGGCAAAAACCAGCAAGCCCAGGCGACGGGTGTGGGAACGTAACAAACATGAAACAAGCAAACCGACGGCTAATGTATTCGTGCCTGTTACGCTGGCTTCCACCCAAGGAAAATGCTCAACGACATACGGTGGATTCTCCAGTAACTCCATTTTTTCCAGAAAGCCGCGTAAATCGCCATTGCCAAACAACAGAATTTCAGGATTCAACTGAGTCAGCATCCACAAGCCCATCAACACGAGCCCGCCATGTGCCAAGGCATCTTCACCGACCCGGCAACGAATCCATGCATGAAAACGCCCCCCGTCGAGGAAAACCCTTCCCCATCGCCAGCCGATAAACGCTCCCAACATCGCTCCCAGCCCATTGGTTGCCAGATCAACATTGAAGGCCACACGGGAGGGCAAGAAATTTTGCAGCGTTTCCAGCAGGCCACTCAACATCAAGCCTAACAATATCGCGAGCAACACGGCCCACACCCGCCGAACATGACCTTGCAAAGCCGGCACCCAGAGAAAACCCAAGGGCACGTAGGCAAATACATTGGTGACCAGATCAAATCCGGTCCAATAGCGCGGCCAGGGGGCGGTGAGATACGCCAGAACATCCGCACCACTATCCCGCCAACCCGTAAAGGGATGCAGACTGGCGTAGATGATGAGCAGGGTGTACGCCGTCGCCAGATAGCGCGGAAGACGTGAGGAAATCCGGGGCGATGCAGGGCGTTCGAGTTCGATATCAGGCACTGTGGGTACGATGCACCCAACGATCGCGCCATGAGGCCAAAGCGCGTACCGGCTCGGTGTTTTTCAGATCAAATGCAGGAAACTCAACCGCATCCAGCGTATTTTTGACCAGCAAACCCAACTCGGTATCGCCTTCCATCAACAGACGGCGACTGAAAAACAAAGTATCCGCATCTTCCTCGCGTGCCATCAATGCCAAAAAATCGCGTGCCCGTGCGGTGATGGTCAGATCCGGCTTGCGCAAATCGAAACTCGGATGAAAATGTCGCCGCCCCATCGTAAAACGCAATGACAGCCCCGCATCGCGCACGCAAATCATCAGTCGCTTGCCAATCAGGGGTTCCAGCGGTTCGCGTGGGAGCACGCGATCCAGCGCCAGATTCAGCGATGTGGTCAGAAACAGGGTTGGGGGTAATTGCGGCAAACGTCCGCCTAGGCGCGTCAGCGGTGAAGGAAGGGTGAAGTCAGGGAGTTTCATGTCTCGTTATCCTTTCAGTTTCAGGCCGGCATTACTTGTTCCAGACCGGGGCGACCATGCCAGAAACCATTACATAAATCATCGGCCAGTACTTCGCGCGTTGCCTGCCACGCCGCTTGCGGTGCGAGTGCGCCGTCCAGACAACGGCGAAAGACATCAATGACCGCCGCCGTCTGCTGGGCTTGCGGGCTAATCCGCGCCACCGTCACGCCGAGTTGCTCAAGGCGCGGCCAGTCGAGGAGCAGATTATAAATCTTAGCCGATTGCGTCTGTGTGCCATTCAAAGTGAGGAAGGCTTCTCCCTCACGGGTTTTGAGTTCCATGCCATCGGGAAACTCGATGCAACGAAACTCGCAGGTATCTTTTTGCAGATTGAAACGACGCGCTGTAAAACAACGTGCCGAATACGCCAGCGGCAAGCGACCATGACAAAACACTTCGGTTTCAATTGAATTCTTCAACCCAGACAACACCGCCGCCAACGCATCAGCCCCCACTTCCGGCGGCATCACCCAGCGTTGAGCACCCGCTTCACGGAGAATCGCCAAGGTTTCGGCATTGAACACATTGAGCGTCGGGCCCGCCACAAAAGGCAGCTTGTGCTCCGCCAGCAGCCGCACTGCCCCCATGTCATTCGCTTCTATGGAAAACTGGCCATTGCGCACAATTTTCCGCAGCATCTTGAGATCGGATTCCGATTCGATCAACGTCAGCGTAGACAGCACGACTTCTTTACCCGCAGCCATCAACTGTTCGGCCACCGTCATCCAGTCATCGAAACGCAATTCATGGCGACGCGAACACACCGTTTCGCCCAGATAGACGATATCGAGCGGCTGGCGCGCCATCTCGCTGTAAAAATCAAAAACCTGCTGCTGTGGCCAGTAAGTCAGAATCGGGCCCAGAGATAATTTCATAATTCACTTCCAGGGACGGTTGTAAGCACCCAAGGTGTTCGACTGACCTTCAGAAACCTTGCCCAATTCAGCCAGCCAGGCGGGCTTCAGCACAAAATGCGCCGGATCGCGGCGGCAGGTGTCGATGGCTTCGCGCCAGACCTGCGTGACCTGCGCCACATAAGCCGGGCTGCGCTGACGACCTTCGATCTTGATCGCACGCACGCCCATTTCCAGCAGTTGCGGCAGCAGCTCCAGCGTATTCAGGCTGGTCGGCTCCTCGATGGCGTAATAGGTTTCTTCCTCGACAGCAAAACGCCCCTTGCACAAGGTGGGATAACCGGCACGCTCCCCTTCATCGTAGCGGTCGATGAGGATACCGTTCAAGCGCGTTTCCATCCCTGCCGGCGTTTGCTCCCAGCGCACACTCTTGGCGGGAGAGCACGCACCATTGCAATTCGGCGATGTCCCTGTCGTATAAGCAGAAAGCGAACAACGTCCCTCCACCATCACGCACAACCCACCAAAACCAAACACCTCGATTTCCACCTCGGTATTTTCAATGACCTGGGCAACCTGCGCCATCGAGAGGACGCGCGGCAACACCGCGCGCTGCACATCAAAACGTTCGCGATAAAAATTGATCGCCTCATAACTGGTCGCCGAACCTTGCACCGACAAATGCAGGCGCAACGCAGGCCAGGTTCGCCGCGCATACGCCATCAAGCCCGGATCGGCGAGGATGATGGCATCAATCCCAGCGCGCGCCGCACGGTCGACCGCCCCCGTCCAGCGCGTCCAGTTTTCGCTCTGCGGATAGGTATTCAGTGCCAGCAGCACCTTGCGCCCGCGATCATGGGCATAGCGCAAACCCTCCGCCAGGGCTTTATCGTCGAAATTCAGACCATTGAAATTGCGCGCATTGGTTTCATCACGAAAGCCAAGATACACACAATCCGCACCATGATCGATGGCCGTCTTGAGGGCGGGCAGGCTACCCGCCGGGCAAACAAGTTCCATAGCAGCTTGAGCAGACATGTCGGCTCCTGAAAAAGAGCCGACAGTATACGCGCCTCGACTCACTCCGGCGATTGATTTGAATCAAGTCGCTTAGGGAACCTTAGGTGCAACCATGCCTTGCTGCTCAACAAACTCGCGCAGCCTGCCCAGCAGCACCTCTTCGTCATAAGGCTTGCCCAGGTATTCATTCACGCCAATTTCCTGCGCATAGTTGCGATGTTTATCGGCAATCCGCGAGGTAATCATGATGATCGGCACATGCTTCAGATGCTCCTGCGAACGCACATTGCGTGTCAGTTCGAAGCCATCCATGCGGGGCATTTCGATATCGACCAGCATCGCCGCTGGAACCATATCGAGTAGTTGTTCCAGTGCATCGACGCCATCCTTGGCCGTCACCACCTGATAGCCTTCGCGTGCCAGCAGGCGGCTCACGATCTTGCGCACCGTCAGTGAATCATCCACCACCATGATGGTAGGCACCACTGCAGCTGCGGCCACATCCGCCGCTCCCATATTCGCATCGACACCCGATGGAATACCACCTTCCGATGCCAGTCTTGCTGCTCGACTAAACAACATGACGGGATTGAGAATGAGTGCGATCTGGCCATCATTGAGCACAGTGGCTCCCGTCACTCCAGGGACATGCGACAGTTGCGGACCGATATTCTTGACGACGACTTCCTGATTCCCCAACAAGCCATCCACCTCCAGCGCGATACGCCGATCTGCGCCCTTGAGCAGCAGCACCCAATGGCGACGTGCCGGGGGCGGCATCCCAGTACTTTCTTCCAGCAATCGGGGCAGATAGCACCACGGATAATGCGTCCCCAGCCAATCTGTACCCGCCGCAAGCCGAATGGCTTCCACGGCCTCGGGACGCAATTCCATCACCTGTTCGACCATGGATGAGGGCAACGCGACAATGCGACTCCCCGAACGCACCAGAACGGCCTGCACCACAGACAGCGTCAGCGGAAGGAAGATGCGGAAAAAAGTGCCGTGTCCGGTTTCCGACTGGACTTCGACATGCCCGCCCAGCATCGTGGCCTCGGTCTTAACCACATCCATGCCGACACCCCGTCCTGATATTTCACTGACTTTGCTTGCTGTGCTGAATCCGGGTTCGAAAATAAACTCTGTCAGACGCGCTTCATTCACCCAATGACTAGCGGGCAGCAAACCTTGCTCCACTGCCTTGGCGCGGATACGATCGTAATCCAGTCCAGCACCATCATCGGAAAGTGCGATGACGATTTCATTTCCCTGCTGGGTCAGCTCGATCAGAATCTCACCAATATCGGCCTTACCTGCGGCACGACGAACTTCACGGCTTTCAATGCCATGTGCGGTGCAATTACGCAGCAAATGCTCGATCGGCGCCACCATTTTTTCCAGTACCGAACGATCGATTTCGACCTGTCCACCCCGGATATCCAGATTCACCCGCTTGTCGAGTTCCTTGGCACTTTGGCGAACCACACGATACAAGCGATCGATGATGGAATTGAAGGGCACCATTCGCACGCCCATCAAGGATTGGGACAAATCTCGATTGATGCGTGCCTGCGCTGCCAATGCGGTCGTGGCATTATCCACATTACGCAGCAGATTATGCTGTACGGTCGTCACGTCATTGACGCTTTCGGCCATCATGCGCGTCAACTCCTGGAAGCGCGTAAAACGATCCATCTCCAGCGGATCGAATCCCTGGTGCGCTTCCTGAAGTTGCGCCATCTGGGACTGCATCTGCGTTTCCGCCTGAATTTCAATCTCGCGCAACTGCTGGCGCAGACGAATGACGTTTTCCGTCAAATCCAGCAAGGCGGATTTCACCGTGCGCATTTCGCCCTCGACACGAGAACGCGCAATCGTCATTTCACCCACATCATTGATGAACTGGTCGATCAACTCGGCATGGACACGGAGATGGGCACGTGCCCCCCCTGTATCACCCCCCGTAGCTTCCATCGCCTGGCCTGGTCGCACGTCAACACCCGCCATCAGCACCGATTCAGCCTCACGCACGGTCTGCGAGGAGGACATCGCGTCTCCCGCTATCGTCGCTATCGTTTGTGCCTCGCCTGAATCCTTCGCTGTGGAAGCAGCCTCATCGGGGGTCGTCTCACCTCGTGCCAGACCTTCGTACATGGTCAGCGTGCGGTCATAGAACTCATCGAGTCCATCGAGAAACTCAGCGGTTGGCACAGCACCGCGCCGCGTGGCCTGAATGATGTGCGTTTCGATTCCATGCACCGTTTCGCCCATCCGCATGGCTCCGGCCATACGTGCACTTCCCTTCAAGGTGTGCAGCAGACGCTGAAGATGCAAGGGAATCTGTGCATCCTCCGGGTTGGCTCGCCATGAACGCAGTTCAGCACCAATTTCACGCATCAGATCGCCGCCCTCTTCCAGGAAGATGGGCAACAACTGTGGATCGAGATCATCATGTATCCGTAGCTTGCGACGCTGCTCTGCAAAGGGCTCCTCACCCTCCAGCACGGAATGCCTACTCGGAGTTTCACTCAAAACAGGCGGCTCAACCACGGAGGTACGCTGAGACAACTCCGTTTCTTCCGTCTCGACACATGCAGACGAATCCAGCAATTCCGTCGCAAATGAGGGTTCGACAGTTTCAATGGGTTCCATCGTGTCCATCGTTCCAAAGGGAGCGATGGTTTCCGGAATGTCAGGAACATCAGGCGTATCGGAGATACCTACAAGTTCAATCGGTTTGATCGTGTCGATTTCTTTCTCAAGCGCCACCTCCTGCGGCATCAAAGCCTCCAGAGACACCAGCAAGGATTCATCCAGCACCGGCATCTGGCGTCGTGCCACACTCTCGAGCATGCGGCGCAAATGGGCGATTGAGAGCCCCAACACACCGTACTGGGCTTCATCAGGCAACACAGCGGCTGCAACAAAACGCTCCAGTGCATATTCGAGCGCCTTGCCTATCCGATTAATCGGCTTCAATCCCAACGTTCCCGACACACCCCCTAAGGTGTGTGCGGCACGCAGAATTTCCGGCGTTGCAGTAGACACACGCAATGTGGGCAGCTCAAGCTCGAGTAACATCATGTGCGACATCGCCTCATCGAGGTAAATGTCATACACCATCCGTGAAAGACTCAATTCACCAATCACGACACTATCGTCACCGACCACACGGGGCAACTCGACGGCGGGAACGTCAGGCGATAGAGCAGGCTGCATTCCGTCGGCCACATCAAGAGGCGGAGTGAGATCTTCAAGAACAACTGGCGTATCCAGCTCTTCACCACGCATCAAGCGTTCACACTGTGCATGCAACTCGATGACGGAAGGCGAAGAGGCTGAAGGCGGTATTTGTGCCGACTCCAGATCATGTACCCATGCAATAAAGAGCGTTTGCGCTGCCCTGATCACATGCAACAATCCGGGCGTTGCCCCCTGATTCCGCTTTAGCCAGTCATTCATCAGCTGCTCGACCGACCAGGCGGCTTCGCCCAGATCCGTCAACCCTACCATGCGACCACTGCCTTTGAGCGTATGAAAAGAACGCCGGATCACGGTCAATGTTTCATGATCATGCGCTTGTTCATCCAATCGGGGCATGTGTTCACGAATGGTTTGCAAAACCTCGCGTGCCTCTTCAAGGAAAATCCCCAGCAGTTCCGCATCGATCGACGCGCTACTCGCATCGACCAGACGCGCTGCCTCGGCAGAAGGAACGACAGGAGGGGGTGCCAATGCGGGTAAATCGGGTAGATCAGGAATCTCCACCACGGCATCGTCGATGTCGGTTCCAACGGGTTCCGCCGGTGACTCCCACTGATTTTCTTGCTCTCCTTGTTCTTGTTCTCCTTGGATGTCCTGTTCATCCCCCACCCGACAATCGGCGACATTGACTGCGTCAGGTGCCGTTGCTTCGAAAAGAGTGGAAAGTTCAACCGGGGGTGAAACGGGGGGAGCAGAAATCTGGCGCTCTGCTTCAGGTAGCTCAGGCAGTGATGCCATCCATGGCTCAGATGATGTCGGTGCCACCGCCGCCAGCTCATCCAGTGCAACGGTGGGAGCCTCCTCCACCAGGGGCAACGCAGGTTCAGGCGTTGAAACGGATGCTGAAAGGGGAGGGGGCGCGAATGCCGGTATGGCATCCTCAACCGGCGTCTCCGCTGCACGAGGATTGAGCATGGCATCCAGACTCACCGGACCATGCCGCAATTTTTCGGCAAAGAAACCCAATGCGGACAATTTATGCGCCACATCTTCAAAAGAAGTCTGCACGGGTTCATAGCCCGGCTGAGCAAAGCCAGCAATGTGCTGCGCACATTCGCGTAACACTTCCACCGCCCGCGTTTCGCTCAATATGCTCAACGCCCCCTCGATCTGCTTGAGGGGGACTTGCAACCCAGAAAGTTCATTCACCTTACCTACCGGATCGCGGAAATACAGATCCAGCTTTTGTTCAACGCCGCCCAACAGATTGGAGATTTCACGCACCAACTGATCCATCATCAGCTGTTCTTGTGCCTTGCGTGAAATATCATCGAGATGTGGCACCTCCATGGTTTGCAAGGCTTCAGGCATGTCGCCACGCAACAGCGCCGTCAGTCTGCTGGTCATGACATCCACCTGATGCGCAAAATCGACCCCAAGGCGATCAAAGCTTTCCAGCGCATTTTCAACCAGCAGCAGGGATGTAGCGACTTCCAGTGACAGCGTATCCGCCCACCCAGACTCGGCTACCTGCCCACTCACCTCACGGGCTGCCTGCATTTGTGCCACCGCGTGGATACTTGCGGCCAGACGCGCCAGATCCATCTGCTTCAAAGTCTGCGCATGTTCTGCCAATTGCTGGGTGGATGTCTGAAATTGCGTCTTGACTGCAGGTGATGCTGCAAAACCAACACTGGAATAATGATTCCATTCTTCCTTGGCAGATTCCAGCAACTCACGCATGGCACGCAACTTCGCCAAATGCAAGGCTCGATCTTCTTCCCCACCCTCAATCGAAGATGCCACAGGAATCAGTTCATTCAAGCGATACGCAGCACGTACACATTCGATATGATCGTTACTAACCGACGATGTTGCCACGCAATACAACACATCACGTTCCAGTCGCTCGGCAAGCTCGGTCGAACCCTCCAGCAATTTGGCGATCTGCGCATCCATCCGCGCACACAGTTTCTTGACGGCAGGATCAACGGTAAGCCCCCCCTCCGCCAGTGCATCCAGAAAGGCCATTGACGACCACCAGAAAGCGCGTGTCGCAGGTTGAGTCTGTGTAAACTCGATGACCGCCAGCGAATTACGCATCTCCTTGATGCCTTTGTCGTCGCCCTTCAGCCACTTCAACATCCCACGCTGAAAACCGAGACGGGCGGCCTTGATGCGCGTAAGCAGCACCTCGGCATCCAATGCCTGCGGTTCTTTTTCGCGGCGGGGCGGACGGCGTGAAAGATCCGGAAAGAACAGGTCTGAGGGCAACACCGATGCAGCCGGAACACCGCGTAACACCTGCAATTCACGATAAATCGGCAACAAGCGTAATGCTTGATCGGGCATCCCCTCCAGCAATTCATCGAGATAAGTTTTAACGGTGGTCAAAGCACGCTGACACAGGTTTTCAGTCTGCGCCGTAAAAGGCAACTGCCCCGATACGCACGCGGCAAAAACCTGTTCCAGTGCTTCTGAAAATAAAGTGATTCCATCCAGCCCAACGATAGCCAATGCACCATGGGCCTGATGCAAATGGGTCTGCGCCGACTTCAGCAAGGCGACAGGGGCTGCCTCGCCCTGCTGCCCATATTGCTTCAGCGCGTCACCGGCACGACCAAGCGCCAGATCGATTTCCCCCTTAACCCAGGTCAAGGGGCCAAGATCAAGTTCACCGGAATTATTCATTTGTCACAAGGCATCGACATGCCGTATCAATGAAATCGAAAATAACACTTAAGACCTGACATCTCACACTTTGAAGCCGGCAACCGAGGATTTCAGTTCGCCGACGAGCGTGGAAAGCTCTTCGATGGAGGTTGCCGTCTGCTTCGTCCCTGCCGTCGTCTGATCGGTAATGAGCAGAATGGACTGCATGTTTTCAGCCACTTGCTTTGCCGAATCAGATTGTCGTTGGGTATCGCTGGAAATATTTTCAATCAGGAGGGTCAGATCGCTCGACACGGTTGAAATCTCTGCCAATGCCTGCCCCGCTGCATCGGATAATCGTGCCCCTTCCACCACGTTGCGCGTCGAGTTTTCCATGGCGAGAACGGCATCGTGTGTATCCGACTGAATGGTCTTGACGATGGCGGCAATCTGTTTGGTAGCCTCACCGGAACGCTCTGCCAGACGCTGCACTTCTTCGGCCACCACCGTAAAGCCACGCCCCGCTTCACCGGCCGAGGCTGCCTGAATGGCGGCATTGAGCGCCAGCACGTTGGTCTGTTCGGTAATGTCTGAAATCAGCTCGACGATTTCGCCGATCTCTTGCGAGGACTCCCCCAGCCGTTTGATACGTTTGGATGTTTCCTGAATCTGCTCGCGGATTTCGTTCATGCCTTTGATCGAGTTGGTCACGGCAACCGTCCCCTTTTGTGCCGCATCCAGCGATTGCCGCGCCACCCGAGCAGACTCCATTGCATGATCGGACACTTCCGTCATGGAAGAGGCCATTCCCAGTACGGAATCCCCCGCTTCGGTAATCTTGCGCGACTGCTGCTCCGTCGCTTCCAGCAGTTGCCCCGACGTATTCTGGGCGTTCTCAGAAGCCGCCGCCACGCGTGATGCCGTATCGTTGATGCGTTTGACCAGAACGGACAATTCCTCGATGGTGTAATTCACCGAATCCGCAATCGCGCCTGTCACGTCCTCGGTTACTGAAGCACGCACGGTCAGATCACCATCCGCCAGATCGCCCATTTCATTCATCAAACGCAGAATCGCCTCCTGCGTGGCATCCTTGACGGCTTCTGCCTCGCGTCGTTGACGTTCAGCCTCCGTCCGCTGACGCTCCGCCTCTTCGCCGCGTTCAGCCGTTTCATCGTTGATAATCTTGGCCATCAGCAAAATCAGGATCAGCGCCAGCAAGGTCGTGATAATGGTCGGGGTCAAGGCTCGGTTAAGTGAAGTTCCTGCCGCTTCCCGACCATACACATCGAACATCTGCTCTGTCGCCGCCAGCAAAGCATCTCCATGATCCAGCAAGCTGTTTCCTGCCTGACGCGCCGCCATGATCTGTTTGCCATTTGCCAGCACCGTACTCAATGCTGCATGCTGAGGCATGAACAAGGAAGACAGGTCATTAAGCAGGATGCGCGTTTTCTCATCGCGTGTTGCAACGATGTGCATGGCATCGTTGCCTTGCAGCAAGGCCGTCACCAAGTCATGGAAGGTATCGATATCCTTGGCCAGCACATCAGGAACATCCGAAGCAATGGTATCGGATGAAATCATGAAGTTGGCATTTTTTGCAATTCGCTGGCTCAACATGGCCAACTGTTGTGAAGCGGCCACTTCGCTCGCGCTGACATTGGATTTGAGATTGGACAACTCTTCCGTCACCCCCAGCATCTCGACGTTTTTTTCATTGATCAGACTGATGGCCTGCCCCAGTGCCACAAGATGTTTTTCATTCGCCAGCATCTGATCAATATTCTTGCTGTCACTCGCCCAAAGCTTCAGTGCGGTATCCAGTGCGGGGCGGGCTGACTCAGGTGAGGGTGGAACCACCACCGACCCCACATCACCACCTTTATCCAGTGCTTCCAGCAAATGGCCGAATCGCTCCCGAGCCACTTTGATTTCTTTGAAAGCGGCCGGATTACCCTGCAAAGCACCGCTACCGGATTTAATGATTTGCTGCGCCAATGTGCGCAACTGCCCCCCCGAACTCACATAGGCGGTGCTATATCCCACATCGCGCACATTGACCCATAGGGAAATCGCAGCGAAACCAAACAAAAGCAGCAGTAATGAACCCAGAATCAGCAACTGCTGCAATGTAGGAAGCTGTCCGATCAAGAACAGTTTTCGACGCTTCGAATGATTGTTTGCACCCACGTCCGACTTCGTACCCATGAAAGAACGGGCAGACTTTGTTTTCTTAGACAAACCCTTGGCCGGTGCCGCAGTGGCGGCAGAAGGAATATCTTGTGGTTTTATTGCAGAAGGTGCAGGAATAACGACCGTAGCACCCATGGGATCAAAAGCAACAGGAGCCACCTGTGCGGCGATGCCTGTTTTTTTTCCAGTGAAAGGCAGTTTGAATTTGAAAGCCATAAAAATTCCTTACTGATGCTGTTACTCGTATATTGCGCTACCCATGAACCCACTGCCATTCATCACTCGTGAAATCGACAATCATGAAAACCGGCCACGAGAATAAGCATCGTCATCGGCTGACATCCAGAAAACCTGGATGAGACAACAAGGGTTTGATATTCAATTGACGCCAAGTCAATGCAGATACCGACATGGAAGATCGCTGAGTCTGAGTCTGTGCCTGCACTTGCGCCTGAGTGTCATGCAAGGTCTCTCCCACCCAAGGGTACGCAGACGGTGTGCTTTCTGTCGCTGCGCGGGCTTCCAGCGTCTCTGGAGATCGCAATCCCAATGTTTTTGATACCAGCAACGCACTATTGATACCATGCTTCACCCCAACGAGCAGCAGACGCGCATCACTATTCAGCACAGTCGGCTCTCCCCCCTGAAATGCAGAAAAATCCACCACGCTGTAAAGCATGCCGCGGATATTGACGACGCCGGCAAACCAGGGTTTCGTCAATGGCACAGGCATCACGGTCGGCACAGGGACGACTTCTCCTGCATCAGACAGATTGAGCAGCCAGTAATCCTTGCCCGCCTGCACCCCCAACAATGCCCGTGATGTCTCACCGCGCACTGCCGAAGTCAGGCGATCAACCAGTCTCATCTGAAACTCACGCAAGCTGATGCGTTTGGCCATCGATTATTTTTCCATTTATCAGTAATTGGGATGTTACAAGTTTATGTTTGCCATGCAGGCGCAACACATCTGCACATCATCCCATGCTGGCGACTTTGGCCAAGAGTTCAATGGGATCCAGTGGCTTGACCAGATAGCCTTGTGCCCCTTGGCGCATTCCCCATATCTTGTCCGTTTCCTGATCCTTGCTGGTACACATAACGATCGGAATATGACGTGTCGCCTCTTCCCTGGAAATTGTGCGTGTCGCCTGATAGCCATTCATGCCCGGCATGACCACATCCATCAGGATCAAGTCCGGCAGTTCCTGTTTGGCCTGAACAATGGCCTGCTCACCGCTATCCACGGCAACCACGGCATAGCCATTACGCGTCAGCAAATCCGTCAGGATTAGACGTTCGGTCGGTGAATCATCGACCACCATGATTTTTTTGACAGACATCTTGCTTCCTCAACAGTCATTACATCCGCACCGGCGCATGCGCCGCCACGGTTTTCAACAGGCCTTCTTTAGTAAAAGGTTTGGTCAGATATTCTTCCGAACCCACCATGCGCCCACGTGCGCGATCAAAAAGACCGTCCTTGGAAGACAGCATGATGACCGGTGTATGGCTGAATCGCGCGTTTTTCTTGATAAGCGAACACGTCTGATAACCATCCAGCCGCGGCATCATGATGTCGCAAAATACAATATCGGGCTGATGGTCCGAAATTTTGGCCAAGGCATCGAAACCATCTTCCGCCAACAACACCTGACACCCCGCCTGCATCAAAAAAATTTCCGCACTTTTGCGTATGGTGTTGGAATCATCGATGACCATCACCTTGATGCCACCGAGATTATGATTAACGCCTGCCTCGCTCACCGGGTATCCTCGTCCAGTTGATTAGGTTGATTGCATGGTTGCATTGATAAAAACCGAATCACTCCATGCATTCTGCACATTTTGTGTTGCCGCGATGCAAATTGCAACTATCAGCGAACTATAACAGCCCATGCACACGATCGGCACGATCGCCGTCCTGGCAACCATGTGCGTTAAACGTGAAATACAAAAATCAGAGTCGGGTTGAAGCTTTGAGCGTAGCGAACCAAT
>CAYTHB010000075.1:0-13882 GCA_964437515.1 uncultured Sterolibacterium sp. | reverse complement strand
CAAAAAATCAATAGGTTATCATTGGTTTTGAGCAAGAAGACCACGGATTCAGGGATATGAACGTTCCTAGTTTCCGTTTACACCCATTGAAGGGAGAGATGCGAGGTCGTTGGTCAATTATCGTTAACGGCAATTGGCGAATCACGTTCGAATTTCAAGATGGAAATGCGTATGTATTGGACTATGAGGATTATCATTGATGGCTATGCACAACCCTCCCCACCCTGGCGAGTTCATCGCCAGCATCTATCTCGAGCCTAATGGAATCAGCGGTCGCATGTTGGCCGAAAAGCTCGGTGTTGCAGCGTCTACGCTTAGTCGTGTTTTAAGCGGCACCGGTCGTATTTCGCCAGAAATGGCTCTGCGTCTTGCTAAGGTGATTGGCCGATCTCCCGAGAGTTGGCTTGCTATGCAGGACGCGCACGACCTCTGGGTTGCACGGCAGTCGATTGATTTGCGTGGCGTAGGTCGGCTGAAGTTTGCAATGGCCTAACTGTTCAGTCTTGTGTGAATTACATCTGGCATTCAAGAACCATCTGGAGCAGCGTATTCATGTCATGCGTATGATGTTCGGCGGGCAAACGGATGCCTATGATTTCCACTACATCGGTCTGGATTTTGAATTGTTCTCAAACTATCTCACCGAAGCTGGTTTTTCAGGGATTCAGCGAGTGGATAACTTCGGACTGTTTGATGACACCAGCAGCTATGTTTGCTATGGACGGGCGATTAGTTTGAACATTATTGCCGTCAAATCCTGATTGTTTCAGCTTTTATCGCATGACTTTGCTTACATAACGCACACCCGCCAAGCCCTCGAAATGAGCATCCTGCGTCCACAACGATGCTCCCTGCGAACGTGCCGAATACAGGATGATGCTGTCGGCCAGGGGTAGCTTCAGTTCATGCGACAAACGGGCGGCACCCAGTGCTAGGGTATCGTTCAATTCGATAATCTGCCCTTGTCGCATCAGGGCAACTGCACGCAAGGCATCGGCCTCGTTGCGTTGTTGCAAAATACGCTTGAACACTTCGAACAGCGTCAGTGTGGGCACACACAAATCGTTTGTCGCCTCAATGGCAGGTGCAAAAAAATCTGCATTCACTCCATCGGCAAAGTATTCCAGCCAGCCACAAGAGTCGACCACGTTCATACGCGATCGTCCTCACGAGGAATGTCGGTGGCAATCCCGCTCAAAAAACCACGCAAAGCCCGGGGTGGCTCCAGCGGCAGCAACTCGATGCGATGCTCATAGACTAATACCTGCAACTTTTGTCCGGCAGCAATGCACAATTGTTCACGCACCGCTTGCGGAATAACAACCTGAAATTTTGGGGAAACCGTGACTGCCTGCATGATAGAGCCTTAATGACATGATTTGTGGTATCGATATGGTATCGTAAAACGATTTATATATCGATAAAGGAAATGGGGGGCAAAGAGCCGTTAACCATGAAATCATGGTTATCAAATCCCGATAGTTTCCGTTTCTATCGTACAGTCACAGCCCTTCCCTGCTGCAATTCGGCGATGAAAAAACTGCATCGCGCGGGGTGACCACCGCTGCGGCAGCCAGGGTAAAAATTCATGTGGGGTGACCAGCAAACCGCATTGGTAGCGTTGCTGTGCCTCACTCCAGCGCAATGCCTGACAAGTGCCGCGAATTTTCCAGAACAGCAACATGGCCACAGGGCAAGGCTGCGTGGCGCAACAAACACCGCAACCATTACACGGTGCCCCTGCGGGCGGCTTGGGCGGGGCGTCGCGGTGTAGGGCGATGGTTCGTGGGGGCACGTCTTTAATTGTCACCTTGGCAAGCCGACTTACGCATGATGTTTGTGTTGCCCCAATCCTTCTGAGATGAAGGCTAAATCCAGCGTGTTGAGTGAAAGCCCTTCGTTTCGCCGCCGGAGATGCACTCGGGGAAGTTCGGGTAGGAAATCAGAAAATCCCCTCCCCTGGCAGCCGTCAAGGGGCGAATCTCGAAAGGGCAATCGTCAAGCTTACTCATGATTTATTTCTGGATTATGATCCGTTTTTAACGTGAAATACCAGAGTCGGAGTCTGGTTGAAACGTGACCGTAGCGAGTAAATTCGTCGCTGCCTTGTCTCCGGATATTTGCAGTGATTGATGTCACTTTGCCGACCGTGGAAGAATGGTGTGTTGGGTCATGCGGGTTTCACATCTTCTGTGGGTGAAGATGGCGACCATGTGAGTTAGTGTCGCGTGCACGTGGGTTTTTGGATGAGGCACGCATCATCAGGGAAGTGGAGGGGTCGTGAAGTCTCATTTTGTTGGGTGGATACGCTGGACGCTTTGGGTTGTATTTTGCGTAGGTGTGGTGGTGCCGTCTTATGCGCAGCAGAATACAAATGATATTGCCGATCTGATCGCGCGTGGGATGGCCAGTCGCCAGCAGGGGCAGATTCGTCAGGCGATTGACGCGTTCGAACAGGCGCGAGCGCGGGCAGAATTACAATCGCAATCTTCGCCACAAACGGTGGAGTCAGCACAACGTGCGACCGGCGAGCTGGGTGTGACGCTGCTACAGGCGCGTCGTTTTGCGGAGGCGGAGGCCTCATTATTGGCAGCCTATTCTTATTTCAAAGGACGCGATCGTGCCCGATATGCCGTTTATCTGGGTAAGGCGGCTCAGTTACAGAAGCGGCTTGAAAGGGCTGAGACTTATTACCACGAGGCACTGCAACTGGCAGGTGATGATGCCGATGTGCGCTGGAGTGTAGAGCTTAACCGGCTACGCCTTGTGCCTGAAACTGAAAAAATTGGCCGAATGACGGCATTGGCGACAGCGCTTGATCAGGCGGCGGGTCAAGACGTACTGGCGCGGCATCATTTGAATCTGGGGTATCAGGCGACGGAATCGGGTGCGCAAACCTTGTATCTTGCGTATCACCATCTTGATACGGCACGGCGGCTTGCCGGGCAGCACAAGGATTCCCGCCTAGAAACAGAGGCGTTGGACGCGCTTGCCCAACTTTATGAAAATCAGGGGCGTATTGCTGATGGATTGGCTCTTACGGTGCAAGCACTGCGAACGGCCGAAACATTGTCGCCTGCACAGAAAGCAGATCTGGTGATTTCGCTGGAGTGGCGACGTGGTCGGCTGCTCAATGCGCGCGGTGATCTGGATGCTGCATTGGCGGCTTATCGAAGAACAGTCGAACAGATTGATGTCGTGCGTCAGGATATTCCGGTCGAGTACGAGGATGGTCGCTCGTCTTATCGTACTTTGTTCGAGCCGGTCTATACGACGTATGCCGATTTGATGTTGCGACAGGTCGATACACGTTCATCCGAAGCCGGGCAGTTGCTGCTGCAACAAGTGGTGCAGACGCTGGAGCTCATCCGTCAGACGGAATTGCAGGATTTTCTGGGTGATCGTTGTTCGACGGAGGCAGTGCAAGGCGGAGCGCGTCGCCTTTTACCGGCAGGTACGGCCGTGCTTTATCCGCTGATCCTGACGGATCGCCTCGAACTGCTGTTGGTCGGTAACGAGGGCATCGCTCGATTTCCAGTCGCGGCCCGCGGGGCAGCTTTGCGTGATGAGGCCTTTGCCTACGCAGCTAGTTTGCGTCGTGGCTTGCCTGATACACGTGGAGCCGCACGACGGCTGAATGACTGGTTGCTCGCCCCTCTGGCCGAAACATTGACGAAGCAAGGGGTCGAGCGTCTGGTTGTCGTCCCCGATGGTGCAGTTCGTCTGATCCCACTGGCTGCCTTGTACGATGGCCAGCGCTACGCGGTTGAGAAGTACGCTATTTCCATGGTAACGGGCATGAGCATGACGAATGCCAGCGATCCAGTGCGTGATGGTGTGGCAGCCCTGGTGGCGGGGTTGGCGCAGCCCGGGCCGGTGGTGGACAAATTGGGAACCTTGCTGGCCGCGCAGGTCCTGAACCCGGATGCGGCGACAGGCGGGGATCGTCCCGGGCTCGTTTCACGGGGCGGGATGCGTGAGCTTCGTATGCTTGAGGTACGTGCCAAACAACAGGGTAAGAAAGAAGGCGTTAAGGATGAGCGCAGAAATGATCAGGCGATGCTGCCATCGGTCTCTTTGGCAGAAGTACAGGCCTTGCGTGAACGCTTGGCGCTGCCGGGGGTGGGTGATGAGGTTCGTGGTCTTGGCGGTATTCTCGCGGGTCAGCGTTTGCTTGATGGGGAATTTACGGTGAACCGTTTCCAGGATGCGGTCGCTTCCGGCGATTACCGTATTCTTCATATTGCTTCACATGGCATTTTTGGTGGCAATGCCGAGTCGAGCTTTATCATGGCTTATGATGATGTTCTTGACATGAATGCCTTGCAGCGGTTACTGAAGGCCGAAAAATTCCAGAAGGCTCCGATTGAATTGCTGAGTTTGTCGGCCTGCCAGACGGCAGAGGGCAATGATCGTGCGCCCTTGGGTATTTCGGGTGCAGCGATCAAGGCGCGTGCCAAGAGCGTGCTGGGTACGCTGTGGCCGGTTGAGGATGCTGCTGCCAAGACGCTGATGCAGCATCTTTACAAGGGGCTTGCGCAGGAGCATCGCGGAAAGGCCGATGCCCTTCGGCAGGCACAACTGAATCTGCTGCACGATCCGGCGACGCAGCATCCGTTTTATTGGGCTCCCTTTGTTTTGATCGGAAACTGGCTGTGATGATATCGCGTACCTTTCCTCTGTTTATTGGCGTATGGGGCGTGTTGCACGTCCTGCCGGCATCGGCTCAGATTCGGACCGATGCAAGTTTGGGTCTGTCGGCACAAACCCTAGCGGGCCCCACGTATCTGATTCCGCAGACACTGGGTAAACAGGCAGGTAATAACCTGTTTCACAGTTTTCAGTCATTTAGTGTGCAAACGGGTGAGTCGGCGGTGTTTACCACCAGCAGTGGGGGGATTGCAAACGTGATTGCCCGGGTGACGGGAGGGAGTGCCTCTAATATTGCGGGTTCGTTGCGGTTGCAGGCAGCCAGTGGCACGCCGAATTTTTTCTTCATCAATCCGGCAGGGGTGGCCTTTGGGGCAGGAGCTTCCGTTAATGTACCCGGAGCCTTTTATGTCAGTACGGCAAATTATGTGAAGTTCCCTGACGGCAATTTTTATGCAGATGCCGCATCCTCCAGTGTTTTTTCGACCTCTTCGCCAGAGGCTTTTGGTTTTCTGGCGGGGAGCCGTGCCACGGTACAGGCAATCAATACCAATCCACAAGATGCGCCCGTTCAGCCCGTTCAGCCAACTCAGCCAACTCAGCCAACTCAGCCAGGATCAACAGGACAACCAGGATCAACAGGACAACCAGGATCAACAGGGCAACCAGGATCAACAGGGCAACCAGGATCGACAGGACAGCCAGGATCGACAGGACAACCAGGATCGACAGGGCAACCCGTTCAGTCAGGGCAGATGGCGCGTTCCAGTCTGTTTGTCGGAACCGATAAGGCGATCCATATTGCTGCGGGGGATGTCACCATCGATAACAGCGTGATTGGCAACGAAAGTGGCGATGTGCGCGTGGTGGTTCTGGGTCGTCCGCAGCAGGATGTCGAGCTTGCTCTGTCCGGTGCGTATCCGGCGGCTTACGGCGATTTGACGATCCGCAATGGCGGGCAGATCAATTCGTCGACCAACAGCAACAAGGATGTCGGTTCGGTGGAAATTTATGCAGGCAATATCGCCATCGACAAAAACGGCGCGAAACGGGACACCGGCATCATCAGCCAGGCCGATCGCGGTGCTTCAGGAAAAACCGGACAACTGAATATTTTTGCCACGGGTGATCTGACCTTGCTCAATGGCGCGAAGGTTTCGGCCAGCAATGGCGCGACGGCTCGCGATCCAGCGCAGGGGCGTCCCGGGCAGTTGACGGTGCGGGCGAACAATATCGTGCTCGATCGTAGCGAAATCAGCGCCGAGACCAGCGGTAACGTCGAAGCGAGCCGCATCGATTTGTATGCCCAGGGAGCGGTGACGCTGAATAGCAATGCGTCGATCAAGGGCTCGACTTCGGGGAGCGGCAATGGCAGTTCGATCGTGCTGGTGGCAGGGGGCGATCTGAGTCTGGCGAATGGCTCGTTCATCAGCGGCAATACATCTTTGTCCGGACAGGCTGCAGCGGTCAATATTTCAGCGGCAAACGTGACACTGGATGGAAAAGGAAAGCCCGCAATCATTTCTTCAGAGGCGAATGCGTCGAAGGATACGGGGGCTGCGACGGGGGGCGGCAATCGGGTCGACATCACGACCACTGGATTGCTGAAACTGGTCAATGGCGGGCAGATCAAGAGCTCGACCAATACGGCAGGCAACGCCGGTGATGTTCGTGTACGGGCAGGTGAAATTGATATCGACGGTGAGGATAACCACGGTGTGCAGACCGGTATTGTTAGCACGACTATTCGCAGCGGTAACAGCGGTGACATCGATCTGGGTGCGCTTGGCGCGTTGCGCGTGCGTCGTCTGGGAGAGATTAATGCCAGCGCCTACGGCCCGGCGGGCAAGGCGGGCACGATTCGCATCAATAGCGGTAGCCTGAGTCTCGATGGCCGAAAAGCCTTTCATGGCACGATAACCCTGCCGGACGGCACCCAGCGGATGGTCGATGGTTTCAAAGCAAGCACAATCAGCTCCGAAGCAGGGAGCAATTCTGCCGGATTGACGGGCGATGTGACGATTGCGGTGGCCGGAGAAATGCAGGTTTCCAACGGGGGGCAGGTTACGGTTTCCAATCTGGCAACGGTGGCTGATCCGGAGCGTATCAATCGCGTGCCGGACAAGCAGCGGCCCAATTTGACGGTGACTGCTGGAAGTCTGGTGGTGGAGGATAACGGAATGATCACGGCGTCGACGCGAGGTAATGTCGATGCCAGCCGTATCGTGCTGGAAACGACATCGGGCGATATCGAATTGAAGAATGGCGGGACGTTGCAGGCGTCGACTGGCGGTATCGGTCATGCTGGAACGATTGCGTTGAAGTCTGCGCGCCATCTCATGTTGAGTGCGGGTGGCAATATCCTTGACTCCACGGCAGCAGAAGGAGACGCAGGGAGTGTGCATCTTCGGGCGAATGACGTGATCATCGATGGCCAAGGGAAACGGATGACGGGGATTTTCAGTACGGCGACCCGGGAAGCCCGAGGTTCATCGGGGGAGGTCATGATTGCGGCGCAAGGAGATTTGACACTACGGGATGGTGGCCAGCTCTCGGTACAGAATGATGCTCGTTCCGCTGATATTGTGGCTTCGCCAACGGCCTTGCTGGTAGCAGCACGTAATGTTTCCCTGAGTGGAGATCAGACACAGATCGGTGCGGCCAGTTCGGGTAACTTCGATGCCAGCCCGATCAAGATTGCCGCGACGGGCAGCTCCGTTATCGATGACAAGCCAGACTTCGCCACGCTGGCAGCGACAGGCAGCCTCAGCATAGGCAAGGGCAGTTCGATCAACGGCAATACCAGTGGCTCTGGTCGGGGTGCCTCGATTGCCATCAAGGCGGGTACGGTCACGCTGGATGGTGCGGGGGGGCTCGCCATGATTTCTTCCGAATCGATGCGTGAGATGAATTCCACGCAGAAGGTGACGGGGGATGGCGGTAGCGTCGATATTACGGCATCGCGACTGGTTCTCAATAATGGCGGACAGATCAAGACATCGACAGTGACGGCGGGCAATGCGGGTGTGGCGATGTTTGATGCAGACAGTATTCTGATCGACGGTGGTAATAATCCGCAGGTCTTGACCGGTCTCATCGGCTCAACCAATAGTACGGGCGACAGCGGCAAGCTTTTGGTGAAGGCGAAAGAGGATTTGTCCATCGTTCGCCTGGGACAGATCAGTGCCAGTACGAATGGTGAGGGGCGTGCCGGGCAGATTGATGTACGGGGCGGAAGCATTCTGATTGATGGCATGCTGAATGTGGAAAAACGTGCGTATGCAAGCAATATCAGTGCTGAAGCAGGCCCTGCTTCTTCTGGAAAAACCGGCAATCTGACAGTGAAGGCAACGCGCAGCATTGCCTTGTCGAAAGGTGGAAAACTTTCGGTTCAGAATGATGCCAAGGTCTCGCCTGAGATGGCGGCCGTCCTCAATGACAAGACCTTCGATCTTTCGTACATCGATATCAGCGCACCTGATATTACGTTGATCGACGCGCAGATCAGTGCCGCATCGACGGGGAATGTCAATGCCAGCAACATTGGCATCGCGTTTACCAACAAGCTGCATCTGGATCCCAGTGCCATTTCGACCAGTGCCAATAGTGGCGATGGTGGCTCGATTGATATTCGTGGGGGGCGGCTCATGGTGCTTGATAATTCGATCGTCAGCACCTCGGTGAGTGGGTTGGTAGGTTTCAATGGCAACCCGGCCAATGGGGGTGATATCCATGTCACGGCAGACAATTTATTGCTGCAGAATGGTTTCATTCAAGCCAATACCTCTGCCAGCAATGCCAGTGGTGGCAATGTAACCTTGGCACTCAAAAACCTGGTGCCCAGTGGGAATACCTTGTATCTGGGTGGACAGACGGTGTATCGCTTTGCACCTTATGTCTTCGGCTTCAACGTCATTCAAGCGGCAGCGCCCACGGGGCTTTCCGGTACCATCCAGATTAGTTCGCCGACGCTGGATCTGGCGGGTGCGTTGAGTGGTCTCAAAGCCCGCATGGTGGAATCGGGTGGCTTAGGGCGTAGCCCCTGTCAGGCATCGGTCGGGAGTTCTTTCGTTCAGGCGGGGCGCGGGGGGTTTGCGCCTTCAGCGCGTGAATTGATGGGGCCGGAGCAAGATCCGAATCCGTCGAGTATGCACGGCGCGTTACCGGATATGAGTAAACCGCTTGCGCTGGAGCGGATCAAGGTGGAGTGTGATCAGCGATGAAAATGCGTCAAGTTTCCTGTTTGCGCCCGTTGGGCTTTGCACTCGCCAGCGTAGGTTTTGGTGGGGTTTTATTCTCCTTGTCGGCGGCTGCGTTTGCCCAGATGCCGCCTGCGCCGGTGGTTCAGCCTATTGTCGCCAGTACGCCCCCCCGGTTGTCTAACGATGCTTCATTTGATTTACCACCGGTGGCTTCACAGGGTGCGGATGCGTCGGTGGTGCGCGTGCGACACATTGTCTTTCGTGGGAACCGGGTTATTCCTTCGGCTAACTTGGAAGCCTTGGTGGCATCCTATCTGGATCATCCTTTGGGCATGGATGATCTTGAGACCTTGCGCCAGCGCGTGACACGACATTATGTCGATCAGGGTTATGTCAATTCGGGCGCGGTGCTGGCTCCCGACGCACTGAAAGGCGACACGCTGACACTCGATATCATCGAAGGCCGCGTAGCGACACTCCGTCTGAAGGGACTGGAACGCTTGCACGAGGATTATGTCGTTGGCCGACTGGTGCAGGAGGATACCGAGACATTGAACGTGGAGCAGTTGCGTGAACGTTTCCAGCGCCTGCTCGATGACCCGCTCTTTGAACGAGTGAATGCCCGTTTGATGCCGGGTAGCCGTCTTGGCGAAGCGTTGCTTGATGTTGAAATTGCGCGTGCGCGGCCGTATTTCCTGAGTCTGACCGCCAACAATTATCGTCCGCCCTCGATCGGCGAAACAGCGGTGAACCTGGCGGGCGGTGTTCGTAATCTGACGGGTTATGGCGATTTACTGGAAGGGAGCTTGCAACAGGCTGAAGGAAAGTTTGGGCGTGCCAGCCTTTCCTGGCAGATGCCGCTGAACCAGCGTGGGACACGCTTGTCATTGCAACTGGATCATGGACGGTCGTCGGTCATTGAAGAGCCGATGCAGGTGCTGGATATCCAGAGCACACTGGATAGCAAGGACATCGGGGTGAGTCATACCTTTCATGAAACCTTGCATGAGCGGATTACCCTGGGAATCAACCGGCTGTGGCGCGAGAATCGCACCGAGTTGCTCGGCATGCCGTTCTCCTTTGTTCCGGGCGAACCCAATGGCATCACACGCACGCAATCATGGCGTTTCTGGCAGGAATATACCTTGCGTACCGAGGTGGATGCGCTGGCACTGCGCTCGACGTTTTCATGGACGCATAACAATCTTCAGGATGTGGCCGGTTTGCCTCCCGTGAACAATTACAATGCGCCCGCACAGCAATATGCAACATGGACGGGGCAGTCCCAATACGCGCGACAGCTGCATCCTTCGGGGACACAACTGGTCTTGCGTGGTACGTTACAGGCCAGCCCGCGCCATGTGCTGGCGCTTGACCAGTTGGCGATTGGCGGTGTGGCAACTGTACGGGGCTATCGGGAGAATTTGATGTTGCGTGATGCCGGTGTGGTGTTCAATGCCGAGATTGATCATCCGTTGGTGCGTAGTGCCGGGAGTGGTTTGAATCTTTCGTTGATTCCGTTTTACGATTTTGGTCGCGCACGTAATCGCAATGAAACGGCAGCGTCGATATCCTCGGTTGGTCTCGCCTTGCGTAGCCGATGGCAGGGTGCTTTCGTCGATCTGGCGATTGCTCATCGTTTGTCTCATCCAGAATCACTTGCCAGCTTGCGCGGCAGTTTGCAGGACAAGGCGGTTCATTTACAGATGGGTTATCGTTTTTATTGAGCGATGTCGTGAGCCTGAATGGTCATTCAGGCTCATCCCTCTTCTAGTTCAATACAGCAATCGTACTCTTGGCCAGCCGATGGGATAGCCAGATCGGGTTCTGGTATGGGTTTTTGATCAGATTACAGAGATAGCGGCCTCGTCCGGTATGCCAGAACAAGGTTGAGCACAGACGTGCTGCACAGCAGACGCAGCAACCGTTACACGATTCGCCGTGGTGCGGTTTGGGTGGGCGTCGCGATGCAGGGTGATGGTTTTCACCAGAGGTTGAAAATGTCCCGGGCGGCGGTGAGCGTGCTGTCGATGTCGGCTTCGGTGTGGGCGGCGCAGACGAAGCCGGCTTCGTAGGCGGAGGGGGCGAGGTAGTGGCCGGCTTCGAGCATGGCGTGGAAGAAGCGGTTGAAGGCTTCTTTGTCGCATTGCATGACTTCGGTGTAGTTTTGCGGGATTTTCGGGCTGAAATAGAGGCCGAACATGCCGCCGATGGATTGGGCGGTGAAGGCGATCTGGCTGGCTTGGGCAGCAGCCATCAGGCCATTGCACAGACGTTGGGTTTTTGCGGTGAGGCTTTCGTAAAAGCCGGGGGCGCGGATGAGCTTAAGGGTGGCGAGCCCGGCGGCGACGGAGAGCGGGTTGCCAGAGAGCGTGCCGGCTTGATAGACGGGGCCGAGTGGGGCAACTTTTTCCATGATGTCGCGGCGGCCACCGAATGCACCGAGAGGCATGCCGCCGCCGATGACTTTGCCGAAGGTGGAGAGATCGGGGGTGATACCGAACAAACCCTGCGCGCTGCGGAGGTCTACGCGAAAGCCAGTCATCACTTCGTCGAAGATCAGCACTGCACCGTGGCGGGTGCATAGCTCGCGCAGCGTCTTGAGGAATTCGGCGGTGGGGCGAATCAGGTTCATGTTGCCTGCCACCGGTTCGATGATGACGCAGGCGATCTGGTCGCCGTATTCGGCGAAGGTCTCGACGAGTTGCTGCGGGTTGTTGTAGTCGAGCACACGGGTGTGCTTGGCGAGATCGGCGGGTACGCCGGCGGATGAAGGATGACCGAAGGTGAGCATGCCGCTGCCGGCTTTGACCAGCAGGCTGTCGGAATGGCCGTGGTAGCAGCCTTCAAATTTGATGAGCAGGTCGCGCCCGGTGTAGCCGCGTGCCAGGCGGATGGCACTCATGGTGGCTTCGGTACCGGAGGAGACGAGGCGCACCATGTCGAGGCTGGGGACGAGTTCGACGAGTTGTTCGGCGAGATCGACCTCGGCTTCGGTGGGTGCGCCAAACGACAGGCCATGGGCGGCGGCTTCCTGTACGGTGCGGATCACTTCGGGATGGGCGTGGCCGACGATCAGCGGCCCCCAGGAGCCGACGTAATCGAGATAGCGTTGTCCGTCGGCATCCCAGACGTGTGCGCCCGCGCCGCGTGCGAAAAAGCGCGGCGTGCCGCCGACCGAGCGGAAGGCGCGCACGGGGGAGTTCACTCCGCCGGGGATGGTTTTTTGTGCGCGGGCAAACAGGGCGTCGCTATGACTATGGCTATGTTGATTTGTGGTCGCGTTCATGGGTTTGAGTTCCTTGGGGATGCGGCAATGAGTGTGGTGTAGGCGCGCGCGCGGGTGGCGATGTCCATGTCGGGCGCATCAAACAGATCGCTGATGACGGCGAGCAGGTCGGCTCCGGCGACCAGTGTGGCTGCAGCGTTATTCAGGGTGATGCCGCCAATCGCGGCGATGGGTAGGCCGAAACGGCGCGCTTCGGCGAGCAGCGCAAGGGGGGCACGCGGCGCGTTGGGCTTGGTGTGAGAGGGATACATGCTGCCGAACGCCAGATAATCGGCTCCGGCATGGGTGGCCATTTCGGCGCGCGCCAGATCGGCGTAACAGGAAACACCGAGTATTTTGTGCGTGCCTTGTGCGTTCAGTGCACGTCTGGCCGCAGCCAAATCGCTGACATCAGTGATGTCGTCACGGCCAAGATGCACGCCATCGGCATTGATTTCGAGTGCTAGCGGCAGGTCGTCATTGACGATCAGGCGTGCGTCGTAGGCGTGGCATAAGCGCAGCATTTCTGCGGCCTGAGCGCGACGTAGCGGGGGCGGGGCTGATTTGTTGCGATATTGCAGCAGACGCACGCCGCCTTGCAGTGCGGCTTCAACCAGGGTGGCAAGACGTGGCAGCAGCGGGTCTTCCGGGGTGATGGCGTACAGCCCGCGTAAATGCGGCGGGGGCATCTGTTCAGTGACTGTCATCGTTTTCCGCTGCATCGTCGTCTGGGCGCGCCCAGAAGAAACGGTCGGGCAGATGTTGCCCCATACCGGGGCGAAAGCCGTTGGCGAGGGTGCGCCAAGTGTATTCCTGCGCGCCGCGCACGGCTTCGATGGCATCCATGCCATGCGCCAGATTCGCGGCAATCGCCGAGGCAAGCGTGCAGCCCGAGCCGTGGTAGCTGCCGGGCAGACGTTCCCATTTGTCGCTGCGAATCGCGCCATGGCTGCCGTAGAGCGTATTGACTACTTGCGCGGTGTTTTCGTGAGTGCCGGTAATCAGCACCAGTTCGCTACCCGCTGCAATGAGTTGTCGGGCGCAATCCGCCAGCGACAGGATGGCGGGTGTTTCGTCTCCATCGTCATCGCTGTTGCCGTTGTCACTTTCTTCTTCCGTGTCTTCATCATCGCTGTCATTTTGAGCAAGACGGCGGGCTTCCATGCTGTTGGGGGTGATGATGGTGGTTTGCGGCAACAGTAGTTGCATCATGGCATCCACCATGTCTTCATTGGCGAGCATGTCGCCCCGACCGGAGGCCAAGACAGGATCGAGAATCAGCGGGATGTCCGGATAATCGGCCACGATGCTGGCAATGGCAACGATATTTTCCACGCTACCCAGCATCCCCAGCTTGAAGGCTGCCACCGGGATATCTTCAAGCAGCGCACGTGCTTGATCGGCGATCCAGTCGTCGTCGATCGGCAGAATGTCATCCACGCCGGAGGTGTCCTGCACCGTGAGTGCGGTAATGACACTGAGCGGATGGCAGCCCAATGCCGCCAGCGTCAGTAGATCGGCCTGGATGCCCGCACCACCGGTCGGATCGGAAGCTGCAAAGCTCAGGACGAAGGGGGGCAGAGAGTCAGGGGCGTCCAAGGGCATGGCAGTGTCGTCAGTCGTCAATGAACGATGTGCACAATGTGCAAGATAAGCCTCATTCTAACGTACATGGTAGCCATCTCCACCCGCAGAGGATGAAACAAACGTTACCCGAGACACCCACCCCACCCATCCGCCCCTCAAGGGGCGGCTACTGATT
>CAYTHB010000074.1:0-14328 GCA_964437515.1 uncultured Sterolibacterium sp. | reverse complement strand
TTCCGGGCAAGCCCGCGCCGCGCCTCATCACCGCCGAGATGGTGCAGTCGATGCGGCCGGGCAGCGTGATCGTCGATATGGCGGCCGAACGCGGCGGTAACTGCGAACTGACCGAACCGGGTCAGGCAGTGGTTAAGCATGGCGTGACTATCGTTGGTTATACCGATCTAAATTCACGACTGGCCAAACAGTCGTCTACGTTGTATGCCAATAACCTGTTCCGTCTGGCGGAAGAACTCTGCAAGACTAAGGATGGCGAAATCAACGTCAATTTTGAAGATGATGCGATTCGGGGTCTGACGCTCGTCAAGGCAGGTGAAATCACTTGGCCGGCACCGCCGATTAAGTTGCCGGCCGCGCCTCCGCCCAAGCCTGCCGTGGCGATGCCGGAGAAGAAGTCCGGTGGCCATGGTCATGGTGCGGGTGCGCCGATGGCGGCGAACAAACTGGCGATCATGTTTGGTGTGGCTGCGGCACTGTTCTGGTTTATCGGCGCGAATGCGCCGACAGCTTTCCTCGGCCACTTCACGGTGTTCGTGCTGGCATGTTTCGTGGGTTACATGGTGGTGTGGAACGTCACCCCCGCGCTGCATACGCCGTTGATGAGCGTGACCAATGCAATCTCCAGCATCATTGCCATCGGAGCTTTGGTGCAGATTGCCCCGCCCTTGCTGGGGGCCGCGCCGCTGGATCGACCCGATGAAGTCATCCGCTGGCTGGCTGTGGTGGGGATTGTGCTTACGGCGGTCAATATGTTTGGCGGTTTTGCCGTGACCCAGCGCATGCTGGCGATGTTCCGCAAGTAATTGGAGACGAATGCCATGACCAGTATTTTCAATGAAGGCCTTGCAACCGTTTCCTATATCGGTGCCATCATCCTTTTCATCCTGAGCTTAGGCGGCTTGTCGAATCCCGAATCTTCACGGCGCGGCAATCTCTACGGCATCATCGGTATGGGCATCGCTGTGATTGCGACGATATTCGGGCCGCGCGTCAGCGCAGCCGGTATCCCGTGGATCATCGGCGCGATGGTTGTCGGTGGCGGCATCGGCATGTATGCCGCGCGTACCGTACAGATGACCCAGATGCCCGAACTGGTGGCACTGATGCATAGCCTCGTGGGGCTGGCAGCGGTGCTGGTCGGTTTTGCCAGCTATATCGACACCTCGACGGTGCTGACCGGTGCAGAAAAAGCGATCCATGAAGTCGAAGTGTATGTGGGTATTTTGATTGGCGCGGTGACCTTCTCGGGTTCGTTGATCGCCTTTGGCAAACTCTCCGGAAAAATCGGCGGCAAGCCCTTGTTGCTGCCTGCGCGTCATTGGCTGAATCTGGCCGTGCTGCTGGTGGTGATCTGGTATGGTCGCGAGTTCATCAATGCACATGACATCAAAGATGGCATGCTACCGCTCATGGTGATGACCGTACTGTCGTTGCTGTTTGGTATTCACATGGTGATGGCTATCGGCGGGGCGGACATGCCCGTGGTCGTTTCCATGCTGAACAGCTACTCCGGTTGGGCCGCGGCAGCGACGGGTTTCATGCTTTCCAACGATCTGCTGATTGTAGTGGGCGCGCTGGTGGGTTCCTCGGGGGCGATTCTTTCGTACATCATGTGTAACGCCATGAATCGCAACTTCATCAGCGTCATCGCCGGTGGCTTTGGCAGTGGGGGGGGTACGCCTGCGGCATCAACGGGATCGGCTGAACCGGCTGGCGAAGCCGTTCCAGTTTCAGCGTTGGAAACGGCGGAGTTACTGAAAGAAGCCAAGAACGTCATTATCGTCCCCGGCTACGGCATGGCGGTGGCACAGGCGCAGCATACGGTGTTTGAAATCACCCGCCATCTGCGCGAGAAGGGCATCAATGTGCGTTTCGGCATCCATCCGGTGGCGGGACGCATGCCAGGACACATGAATGTGCTGCTGGCGGAGGCCAAAGTACCTTACGATATCGTGATGGAAATGGACGAGATCAATGAAGACTTCCCGGACACCGATGTGGCGATGGTGATTGGTGCCAATGACATCGTGAATCCGGCAGCGCAAGACGATCCGGGCAGCCCCATTGCCGGTATGCCTGTGCTTGAAGTCTGGAAGGCCAAAACCTCCATCGTCATGAAACGCAGCATGGCTTCGGGTTATGCGGGTGTTGATAATCCTTTGTTCTACAAGGAAAACAACCGCATGCTGTTTGGCGATGCCAAGAAGATGCTGGATGAGGTGCTGGTGGCACTTAAGACCTGAGTGATGCCTGCCTCTTGATATCTCAAAGGCTTACTGACTTGCCAAGCACCCGTAACGATTGTTGCGGGTGCTTTTTTTTCATTGCAGGATCTATAACTTTTTGCTTACAATTTGTAAAATGTTTTTCTACATCTTTTCATGAAAAAGACTTAGACTGAATATTCTTGATATTTAATTTAATGAGTGAGGACATCATGGCCAAATCCAAAAAAATTGATCTGGGTAATCTTGCCGATCTGCGTCGTTCGTACAATGAAAACCAGGAAACTTTCTGGCGTCGCTTTGGCGTGACCCAAAGCGGTGGCTCGCGCTATGAATCGGGTCGTAACATCCCCACACCGATTGCCATGCTGGTGTCACTCTGGGCGACAGGCAAGGTGAGCGATGATGATCTGGCGCAAACCCGCAAGTCGATCGGTCGTCCTGCTCTTGTCAAGACGGAAGAGTTCTTCAAATAATGAAGCATCTCCTGAAGATACCGCACGCCAGTCTTGCCCGTATTGTCAGTGGCGTGCTGGTCTGTATCTTCAGTACAACGCTGTCGACTACGATAATGGCAGCAGCGACAGCTCCCCGCGTTGCCACGGTTTCTTCTCTTGGGACTGTTGCCAGTGAGAGTGAGCCTGCAGGTCGCTTGTCGGCGGCTGCACCTTTGGCTTGCCTTGTTTTTGAAGCCGCGATGCCAAAACAGCTCGTATTGCATGAGGAGCAGGTTGCTGCATGGCAGCATCTCGAACGGCAGCATGCCTTGTTATTCGGCAATCGTTGCGCCGACACTTCGCCACAAAAACCGGTTTTATCCGTGCAGATTGCCGAGGATACAGTGAGCTTGTCTGCGTATGAAAAAAATCTGCACGATTTTGTCAGTGGATTATCTGAGGCGCAGCGTGCGCGTCTGGGCGAAATTGCGCGCTCGTATCATGAGAGCCGCGCAGCACTTGAAGAAAAGATCATACGTCATCAACTGATGCTTTGATCCATAGAATGACTCCATGAGCGGCCACATAGCCCGTAGAGAAACAGGCCGTTAGCAAGTAGCCACCGGTTGGGGCTTCCCAGTCCAGCATTTCGCCCGCACAGAAGATGCCGGGCAGGGTGCGTAACATCAAATGTTCATCCAGTGCATCGAAGCTCACGCCGCCTGCGGTGCTGATGGCTTCATCCAGAGGTCGTGCTGCATCTAGACGGATGGGCAGTGCTTTGATGGCCGCTGCAATCTTTTCTGCTTCATGCCATGCCTCAGTAGATAAATATTCGCGCAATAATCCGGATTTGACCCCTTTGAGCCCGAGTCGGCTTTGCAGATGGCTTGCCCATGATCGTGCGCCACGCGGTCGGGACACTTCTTCCAGAACACGATGGGCGGTATGGTCGGGTAGCAGATCAATGGTCAGCGTGACTGTCTTGCGCTCATCGATCGCATCGCGCAGTCCTGCTGAGAGCGCGTAAATCAGACTGCCCTCAACGCCCTGTTCTGTAATGGTGAACTCGCCCCGCTTGCCATGTATCACGCCCTGATGATCCTGATAATGGACTGCGACCGATTTGACGGGTGTTCCAGCATAGCGTTCACGAAACGTCGGACTCCAGCCATTGAATACATCAAAGCCGCAATTGGCGGGGCGCAAGGGGGCAATCGGGATATTTTTTGCTGCCAGATGCGATACCCAAGTGCCATCCGAACCGAGCTTGGCCCAGCTACCACCGCCTAATGCCAGAATCACTGCATCGGCGGATATCGTTTGCAGACCGTGGGGCGTTTCAAACAGCAGATGTCGTGTTTGATGGGGCTCCCAACCTAGCCAGCGGTGGCGTACATGAAAGCGGATGCCCGCATGGCGCAAGCGTTGTTGCCAAGCGCGTAGCAGGGGGGCGGCTTTCATTTCTTTCGGAAAGACACGGCCTGAACTGCCAATGAATGTTTCGATACCTAGCCCGTGTGCCCAGTCTCGTAGCTGCTCTGCACCCAAGGTTTGTAGCATGGGGTGTAACACATCACGGCGAGCACCGTAGCGGTGAATAAATGTGTCGAAATTTTCGCTATGCGTGAGATTCAATCCGCCTTTGCCAGCGAGTAGAAACTTGCGGGCGATGGAGGGCATGGCATCATAAAGATCAATACACAGATCGGGTATTTGAGCGCGCGCCAATGTTTCTGCCGCCATCAAACCTGCGGGGCCGCCGCCGATGATGGCGATACGACGCGGCTGGGGTGTATGTGTTGCATTCATACGTGCATTATCGCAGCCGAATCGTGTTGCGTTGCGTTGTTTTCGCGGCTCTCTACAATAAGAGTGATCGTGAGCGGGGAGATAGGTCGTGAGTGAACAACAGCTTGTTGGGCATCGTATCCGTTTCATTACAGCGACGGCTCTGTTTGATGGTCACGATGCTGCCATCAACATCATCCGGCGTGTCTTGCAAGACACGGGGGTTGAGGTCATTCATCTGGGGCATCATCGTTCGGTCGAAGAGATCGTCGAGGCTGCTTTGCAAGAAGATGTGCAAGGGATTGCCGTGTCGTCCTATCAGGGCGGCCATGTCGAGTTTTTCAAATACATGATTGATCTGCTGCGTGCGCGGGGGCGGCTGGATATTCAGATCTTTGGTGGCGGAGGCGGTGTCATTGCACCGCATGAAATCGAAGAACTGCAAGCCTATGGCGTGACGCATCTGTATTCCGTCGAGGACGGACAGCATCTGGGTTTGCAAGGCATGATCAACGATATGTTGGAACGCTTGAAAACTCCCTCATGTCTTCCATCGCTGTCGCTGGCGGATCTTTCGGAAACGATGACAGGGCATCGACAGGCCTTGGCGCGTTTCATCACGGCGTTGGAGTGTGGTTTCTGCCCGGATGCTTTGCTGTCTGAAATGCGGCAATGGCAACGGCAACAGATCATGCGGTCTGTGCCCGTAATCGGCATTACAGGAACAGGTGGTGCAGGGAAATCCTCTCTGACCGATGAACTACTGCGTCGTTTTCGTCTGGATCAGAACAATCAGCTCAAAATCGCAGTATTGTCCATTGACCCGACACGGCGACGCAGCGGGGGTGCCTTGCTGGGGGATCGCATCCGCATGAATGCCATTAACCATCCGAATATTTTCATGCGTTCATTGGCCACGCGTGATTCGGGCAATGAAATTTGTGTCGCGTTGCCGGATATCATCCAGGTGTGCAAGCTGGCAGGCTTTGATCTGGTCATCGTTGAGACGGCGGGCATTGGTCAGGGAAATGCTGCGATTGTCGGTCAGGTCGATATTGCCGTGTATGTCATGACGCCCGAGTTCGGTGCTCCTAGCCAGCTTGAAAAAATCGACATGCTGGATTTTGCCGATTACATCGCAATCAACAAGTTTGACCGTAAAGGAGCCGAAGATGCCCTGCGCGATGTGAGCAAGCAATATCAGCGTAATCATCATCGTTTCAGCGAGCGTCCAGAAGATATGCCGGTTTTCGGTACGATGGCATCACGTTATAACGATGACGGGGTGACTGCCCTGTATCAGGCGATGATGCCTCGATTGATTGAATTAGGGCTGAACGCAAGCGTACAGAAGGTACAGGGCGAGCAAGCGGCGATGCTGCGTGTGGGTGCACATCACTCGTCGCCGGAGCAGGGAAGCATTCCACTTGCGCGATCCCGATACCTTTCGGATATTGCGACGAGTGTTCGAAATTATCATCAACGCATTCAAAGTCAGGTTCATGTTGTGCGTGAATCCCAGTCCTTGCGCAGGGTGCAGTCGTTATTGGAGCAAGCAGCTTGTTCAGCGGCTTCGATTGCCGATGTTGCTTCTTTGTTGGTCTCTGCGCAGGCTCGACTGGACGACTCATCACGCCGTTTGCTGGAAACATGGCCACAGATTTGCGCCGGTTATGCTGAGGGACATGACATTGAAACACTTTCAGGAACGAATATTCCCAAGGTGGCTTTGCCAAGGTTTGAGGATGAAGGCGAGTTGCTGCGATTCCTGATGAAGGAGCATTTGCCGGGGCACTATCCTTATACGGCGGGTGTTTTTCCCTTCAAGCGGGAACACGAAGAACCCACACGCATGTTTGCAGGGGAAGGTGATGCCTTCCGAACCAATCGCCGGTTTCATCAACTCTCCTCAGGGCTGGGTGCGAAGCGGCTATCTACGGCGTTTGATTCAGTGACATTGTATGGTTGCGATCCTGACGAGCGTCCGGATATCTATGGCAAGATCGGCAATGCGGGTGTGTCGATTGCCACGCTGGATGACCTCAAAGTGCTGTATTCGGGTTTCGATCTGTGCGATCCGGCAACCTCGGTTTCCATGACGATCAATGGCCCTGCACCCGTCCTGTTGGCGATGTTCTTTAATGTGGCGATCGATCAACAGATCGAGCAATTTCACGCCATACACAGGCGTGCTCCATCGGAAGCCGAGTCCGTGGAAATTCGTCGCCATGCGTTAAGTACGGTGCGCGGGACGGTTCAGGCCGATATTCTCAAGGAAGATCAGGGGCAGAACACCTGCATTTTTTCGACGGGGTTTGCCTTGAGGCTGATGAGCGATATCCAGCAGTATTTCATTCAGCATCAGGTCAAGAATTTTTATTCGGTATCCATTTCCGGCTATCACATTGCGGAAGCGGGGGCGAATCCCATTACGCAACTGGCGTTCACCCTGGCCAATGGTTTTACCTATGTGGAATCCTGGCTGGCGCGTGGCATGGCGATCGATGATTTCGTTCCTCATCTCTCTTTCTTTTTCAGCAACGGCATGGAGGCGGAGTACACCGTCATCGGACGGGTGGCGCGTCGCATCTGGGCGATTGCAATGAAGGAGCGTTACGGCGCCAGTGAGCGCAGCCAGAAGCTCAAGTATCACATCCAGACCTCGGGGCGTAGCCTGCACGCACAGGAAATGGCCTTCAACGATATCCGAACGACCTTGCAGGCCTTGATTGCCAGTTACGATCATTGCAATTCCTTGCATACCAATGCCTATGACGAAGCCATCACCACACCGACCGATGCCTCGGTACGTCGTGCATTGGCCATTCAACTCATCATCAATCGTGAATGGGGCTTGTCAATGAACCAGAATCCGAATCAAGGCTCTTTCATCATCGAGGAACTGACTGACCTGGTCGAAGAGGCCGTACTCAAGGAATTTGATGCCATTGCCGCACGCGGAGGGGTGTTTGGTGCGATGGAAACTGGCTACCAGCGGGGACGCATACAGGAGGAATCCTTGCTGTATGAAAGCCGCAAGCATGACGGTAGTTATCCTGTCGTGGGCGTCAATACATTTTTGAATCCGCAGGGGGCAGGCGTGCCGGAGGGGGCAGAACTGGCGCGTTCTACCGAGGCCGAGAAACAGTCGCAGCTACAGCGATTGCGTGATTTTCAGTCGCGTCATGCGCATGAGGCCGCCTTCTGGTTGGCGCGTTTGAAGCAAACCGCATTGCAGGATGCGGCGATGAACTCAGATGAGAATACGGATAGCAATATTTTTTCGGTGTTGATGCAAGCAGTGCGGTATTGCTCGTTGGGTCAAATCACGTCAGCACTGTTTGAGGTAGGCGGTCAGTACCGACGCAATATGTAGGGTGTCGTCCATGTCAGAAATTGATGGCGATACCCGGCCAGGCGGATTGAAGTGCTTGGCGGAATTCATTCTGTATGCGTTTCAAGGCAGCTTTCGTATCGGCTTCGAAACGCAGCACAACGACAGGTGTCGTGTTCGATGCACGTACCAGGCCAAAACCATCGGCATATTCGGCACGAACGCCATCGATGCAATGATGTTCCATCGCTTTGGGGAAAAGGGTGCGGCAGTTCTCGATTAGTCGCGCAACCAGGGCATGCGGCTCGCCTTCTTTCATTTTGATATTGAGTTCGGGCGTCGACAGGGCATTGGGCAGATTCTTGAGCGGCCAATTGGCATCCGGCCAGCGTGAAATGATTTCCAGCAGACGCGCTCCGGCATACAGGCCATCGTCAAAGCCATACCAGCGTTCCTTGAAAAAAATGTGGCCACTCATTTCACCCGCCAGTGGAGCTCCTGTTTCCTTGAGCTTGGCCTTGATGATGGCATGTCCTGTTTGCCACATCAGCGGCTGGCCCCCTTGGTGACGCACGGAAAGCGCGACATTGCGCGAGCACTTCACGTCGTAGATGATTTGTGCACCCGGCTGGCGCATCAGGATATCGGCTGCAAACAACATCAATTGACGATCAGGAAAAATGATTTCGCCATCTTTGGTCACCACACCCAGACGATCGCCATCGCCGTCAAAGGCCAGACCGATTTCAGCATCGGTTTTCTTGAGAGTGCGTATGACATCCTTCAGATTTTCGGGCTTGGAAGGGTCGGGGTGATGATTAGGGAAGCGACCGTCGATTTCGCAGTATAAGGGAATGACTTCGCAACCCATACGACGGAACAGCTCCGGTGCAAGTTCTCCCGCCACGCCGTTGCCACAGTCGACAACGATTTTCATGGGGCGCGCCAGCGTGACATCCTGCGTAATACGGTTCAGATAATCCTCACGCACATCGGCACGTTGGGTCTTGCCGGGTTTTTTCGCGCTGATGAGCTTGCTTTGTTCGATGCGCTGTCGCAAGGCCTGTATCTGGTCGCCATAAAGTGTTTCGCCGCCGAGAACCATTTTCAGGCCGTTATAGTCGGGCGGGTTATGGCTGCCCGTGACGGAAACGGCACTCTGAGTCCCTAACTGGTAAGCTGCGAAATAGGACAGCGGTGTCGGGACGCAGCCGATATCCAGCACATCGATGCCGGCAAGATTTAGTCCTTCGGTGAGTGCTGCTGCCAGTGATGGGCCTGAAAGACGGCCGTCGCGACCGATGGCAATCGTTTTTTGCTTGCGTGCAACAGCTTCGGAGCCGAGCGCATGACCGATGGCACGAACGGCTTCCGGCGTCAGTGTTTTTCCGACAATGCCGCGAATGTCATAGGCTTTGAAAATTTCCGGAGCGAGAGAAAAGACAGGGGAGGGCATGGCTTGTCCTAAGGATAATCAATGTAGCGTCTGGTTCGATTCACTGTCCTGGATGGGCGCGGTGACTGAAGAGTGATGAACCAGCAGACGCCAACCTGCGGCACTGCGTATGTAGATATTAGTGGCAAGAATGGGGGTGACTTTTCCCTGACTTTTTTCTGATGCATCATCAAACATGCAGATGATTTCCATCACGTTATGCACCGTGACCAGCATATTGGGCATGACCAGCCGTTGGGTCACTTCGATGGAAAAACGATGGTCGCTATTGAAAATGCGTCGCCAGGCTTCACGAATCTGGTTGTAGCCCGAGAATCGCGGGCCATTGGGCAGGATGCAGAGGATTTCCTCATCCTCCGCCCAAACACTCATGAAAGCATCCAGATCAGCACGACGGATCGCTTCGTAGAAGGCATTTTCAGTGTCCTGCGGGGTCGTGTATATGGGTTTCTTGAGCGGCATGGGGTTTCTGCCTAAAGATTAGCGTGAAAGAACGAAAACGGAGTCAGGTTGAAGCTTTGAGCGTAGCGAACCAATCAGTAGCCGCCCCTTGAGGGGGCGTAGGCGGGGTTTCACGGAGCACTGCTCCGTGCCGCCGAAGCCGGACGGCTGTGCAAAGCCGTCCGTGGGGGATGGGTGGGGTGTGAGTATCTGTTATCGAGTAACGATTATTTCATCCTCGGCGGGTGGATGGGATGGTTACCATGATCGTTGAGTAGCTTGTCGATTTCTTGCAGTACCATTTCGGCTTTCATTTCTTCCATACATTTGAAGTGGCCGAACGGACAAGCGCGTTTGAAACAGGGGCTACAGTCAGCGTGGAGAGAAATGATTTTGGCGTGCTTTGAAAGAGGCGGGGTGTAATCCGGGCTGGATGAGCCGTAAAGCGCAAACAAGGGGCGATCGAGTGCGGCAGCGACGTGCATCAATCCTGAATCATTGCTGACGACGAAGCGTGCGCCTGCAATCAGATCGATGGCTTGCTCCAACGAGGTGCGCCCACACAGGTTGAGTGCGTGGCTCTGCGCCATCTGGGCGATTCCATCGCCTAGTTCAACGTCTTTGCTTGAGCCTAGCAGCCAGACAGGAATGTTTTTTTCGGAGAGTCGACGTGCCAGGGCGGCAAAGTGTCGTGAAGGCCAGCGTTTGGCAGGGCCAAATTCAGCGCCCGGGCAGAAAATGGCGGGTGATGCATCTGTGGTAAGCCCCAAAGTTTGGCGTACTGCCTGCTGTTGTTGCGGGGTAGAGACGAGATTCGCTTGAGGCAAGGGACGTGCGACAGCGGGTACTCCGGGTGCCTCAGGTGCCTCGGCAAGCTGAAGATAACGCTGCGCAAGCTGAGGGAACACGGTGGTGTTCAGGCGATGGCGTTGGTTGAGGAGGCCAGCACGTGCCTCGCCGTTGTAGCCGGTTCGTCGGGGGATGCCTGCAAAAAAGGGGGAAAGGGCAGATTTCCACGAGTTGGGCAAAACGATCACTTCATCGTAATGCGCATCGCGTAACTGGCGACCGAGTCGCCAGCGGGCACCCAGATTGAATTCACCGTGGGCAAAAGGGTTGTCGAGCACTTGGTGAACTTGGGGCATCCGTGCCAGCAAGGGCGCTGTCCATGAAGGTGCCAGGACATCGAGCACAAGTGCTGCGTGCTTTTCATGCAGGCGGGCAAACAGCGGCTGCGCCAAAAGTGTGTCGCCTATCCAGGACGGCGCCACGATCAGGATGCGCATAGAAGTTCCTGATGAGAAATTCAGTGATGTCCCCGTGGTTTTTCGCCACTGTAACGATATTGCGTGCTGCAATAAGGGCAGGTCGCTTCGCCGGTTTTCAATACATCGAGAAAGACACGTGGATGGCGCGCCCACAGCGGGCTGTTTTCACGCGGGCAATGCAGCGGCAGGTCGGTGAGCGTCACCGTGACATTGCATTCGGTATCCTTGATTTCACTCATGATGCTTGCTCCTCAAGCCACAGGGGTGAGCCAGTCGGCGTGCGCCGGAACCTTGCCATTGACCACGTCGAAAAACAGGCTTTGCAGTTTTTCGGTAACCGGGCCGCGTTTACCCGCGCCAATCTGACGGCGATCGAGTTCGCGGATGGGGGTGACTTCGGCCGCGGTGCCGGTGAAGAAGGCTTCGTCGGCGATGTAGATGTCATCGCGTGTGAGACGTTTGGAAACCACGGTCATGCCAAGATCCTTGGCCAGCGCGATGATGGTTGCGCGGGTGATGCCGGAGAGGGCGGAGGCAATTTCCGGCTCGTAGATCACGCCGTCCTTGACGATGAACAGGTTTTCGCCAGCACCTTCGGCAACGAAACCTTCGCAATCGAGGAGCAGGGCTTCATCGTAGCCGTCATCGGTGGCTTCCATGTTGGCGAGAATCGAGTTGGCATAGGTTGCAGCCAGTTTGGCGCGCGGCATGGTGGCGTTGATGTGGTGGCGTGTGTAGGACGAGGTGCGGATACGAATACCTTTTTCCAGTCCGTCTGCACCCAGATACGCGCCCCACGGCCAGGCGGCGATGGCGACATGTACTTTCAGGCCTTTGGGCGAGATTCCCATTTTTTCCGAGCCATAAAAGGCGATGGGACGCAGGTAGCAGGATTCGAGTTTGTTGGCACGCACGACTTCCTTTTGTGCTTCCATGAGCGTGGCGCGATCCCAGGGCATGTCCATGCGATAGATATGCGCCGAGGTAAACAGACGGTCGGTGTGTTCCTTGAGGCGAAAAATCGCGGTACCGTTGATGGTTTTATAGGCGCGCACCCCTTCAAAGACAGACAAACCGTAATGCAGGGAATGGGTCAATACATGGGTGTTGGCTTCGCGCCAGGGTACGAGTTTGCCGTCGAACCAGATGAGGCCGTCGCGATCGGACATGGACATGGTGGAGTCTCCGAGAATGCTATCCTGAAAAGCGGAATTCTAGCCGATTTGTCATCACTCTCGCAGCGCATGAACAATGTGACGCGCTAAAATGCAAGGATGAATATGAATACGATCTGGAAACCGCACGTTACCGTAGCGGCCATCATTGAGCGGGAGGGGCGCTTTCTCATCGTTGAAGAAGAAGTCAACGATGGCAAGCAAGGCTGTGTGGTTCGTTACAACCAGCCAGCAGGGCATCTCGACGAAAATGAATCGCTTGTGCGTGCGTGCTCGCGTGAGGCGCTGGAAGAAACGGCGTGGCATTTCACACCGCAGCATCTGGTGGGCGTGTATCAATGGCAGCGCCCGACACGCGACATGACTTATCTGCGCTTTGCCTACTGCGGACAGTTGGGTGAGCATGAATCAGAGCGCAAACTCGATGACGGCATCCTGCGCGCACTCTGGCTGACACCAACTGAACTTGAAGCACTGCGCGAACAGCATCGCAGCCCGCTGGTCATGCAATGTGTGCGGGATTATCTGGCAGGGCAGCGCTTCCCTCTTGAATTGGTGAAACACTATGACTGAAATAACCCAGAAGGGTACTGTGATTGTCGGCATGTCCGGCGGTGTGGATTCTTCCGTTGCTGCCCTGATGCTGAAACTGCAAGGCTGGAAGGTCGTCGGTCTGTTCATGAAAAACTGGGAAGATGATGACGATGAGGAATACTGCTCGTCGCGCCAGGATCTGATCGATGCGGCTTCGGCGTGCGATGTCATCGGGATTGATCTGGAAGTCGTGAATTTTTCTGCGGAATATCGGGAGCGTGTATTCAGCGAGTTTTTGCGCGAATATCAGGCGGGTCGCACGCCGAATCCGGATGTGTTGTGCAATGCTGAAATCAAGTTCAAGGCTTTTCTCGATCATGCACTCAAGCTGGGCGCGGACAAAATTGCGACCGGCCACTATGCCCAAGTGCGTGAGTTTCTAGGGGAACATCAATTACTCAAGGCCGAAGACGGCACCAAGGATCAAAGCTATTTTCTGCATCGCTTGAATCAGCAACAACTCGCCAAAACGCTGTTTCCGGTAGGACATCTCTACAAGCGTGATGTGCGTCGCATGGCAGAAGAAGTCGGCTTGCACAATCACGCCAAGAAGGATTCCACGGGCATTTGTTTTATTGGCGAACGCCCTTTTCGTGAATTTCTTGGACGCTATTTGCTAGGGCAAGCCGGTGAAATACGCACTTTGGAAGGTGACAAGGTAGTGGGGCAGCACGAAGGCCTGATTTATCACACCATTGGCCAGCGCAAGGGGCTACACATTGGCGGCATCAAAGGCAACGCTGATGAGGCCGGCGATCACGAAGCATGGTATGTGGTCGATAAGGATATGCAGCGCAATGTGCTCTTTGTGGTGCAAGGACACGATCATCCGGCATTGTTGAAGCACCACCTGCGCGCATTTGACTTGTCCTGGGTAAGTGGTCGTGCGCCACATACCCACTGGGTCTACACTGCCAAGACACGCTACCGGCAGCCAGATGCGGCTTGTGAGGTGGAATCCGCCGATGCGGAGTCCTGTGAAATTGCCTTTGCCGCTCCCCAATGGGCCGTGACCCCCGGGCAGAGCGTGGTGTTGTACGAATCGAAGGTATGTCTTGGGGGGGGCGTGATCGGGTGAAGTAGCTCTAGTCGTGAGGCACGGTTTCCGAGAAGGAAGGGCGTTGCATCAGGTGAGTGTAGAGCCGGGCAAGGTTGGGATGTATTTTTTGCCACGGAATATCCGGATGACGGAAACTCACATAGCCCAATGCACTGCCGACCGCGATATCTGCCAACGATAATGTTGTGCCGTGGCACCACTCGTTATCCCCCAGTTCGGTCGACATGGCCAGCAATCCAGCGGTGATCTTGTCGTGCTGGCGGTTCATCCAGGAGATACTTTTTTCGCCATCGGGGCGACGGGACTCCAGCAACACCGTAGCCGCTGCATCACTCACCCCATCTGCCAGTGCTTCCCAGCGTTTGACACTGATGCGATCGCGCCCCGTGGCGGGAATCAGATGCTTGTTGGGTGAGAGGCTGTCCAGATATTCCACGATGACGCGGGAGTCGTAGAGCGTGCTGTCATCATCCAGTAACAGCACGGGTACCTTGCCCAGCGGGTTGTATTGCACAACACGATTTCCTTCGACCCAGGGGGATTC
>CAYTHB010000073.1:0-14474 GCA_964437515.1 uncultured Sterolibacterium sp. | reverse complement strand
CCGCCGAAGCCGGACGGCTGTGCAAAGCCGTCCGTGGGGGATGGGTGGGGTGGGCATATCGGGTAACGATTATTTCATCCTCTGTGGGTGGAGATGGCTACCATGATCGTTAGCAACGATGTCGCCATTTCAGGCTTCCATCCTGATTCATCGCCAACGACCCAATAATTGCGAACGCGTCATCTTAAACGAACATAGACTTTACGTCTTGCGCAGTATCGCCGCTCGTACCAAATCGATATGCCCCCGCAACGTATAAAGCATATCCGAAAATGCCAGTGGCGTCGTCATATGATAGACATCCGACTCAATCTCATCCAGTCTTGCCAACCAATCTGCACGGCTATGACGTTGCGCATCCAGATCCAGCTCAGCCTCAAGAAACTTGAGCTCGCCATAGCGGCGGAAAATACGCGAACGGATGCGCCATCCATACAGCATGGGTGCAAAACGGGCGACAGGTAGCAGCAATGCCAGCAAGGGAATCAGCAATACCAGCATACGATCGACCAGCGTCGCCAGCCAGAAAGGCAGATACCGCTGAAGGAAGGTTTTACCTGATTTGTAAAACCGCTGCGCTTCGGGTGCCAGCGGAAAATCAACCTCCTTCGCCTGCGGAAACTCATGGGGTTTCTGGAACACGCCCGGTTCGCCGTGAATTTCGGTGGCGGCCTGTAGTAACAAGTCGATCAGTGCGGGGTGCGTACCCACACGCGCCACCAGCGTCGCCATCGGAGCCAATAGCGCGACATCCTGATGCGGAATATCACGAACCATGTCGATAGCACCACGCGGTAACGTCAAATGCTGCAAGGCCGGATACAGACGTGTATAGGCTTCGGCATGGGTGAGACTCATGAGACGCACACTTTCGTCATACAGCAGAGTCCAGACCAAAGCCGAATAGGTCGGCCCCACGACGAAAGCCGCATCGATCTGCCCTTGCCGCAGCGCATCGACCACATGCATACCGTCCATGTCCAGTAATGTCGTCAGCCCACCATCCTGCACCATGCCGTTGGTTCCAAGCAGATCCAGTGCCAGTTTTCGGGTGCCACTCCCAGGAGCGCCGATGGCAATACGCAAGCCGCGCAACTGGCCAATCTGGTCCAGCAAAGAGCTCGACATGCGCTGTGCCAGTTCCGCTCGATAGAAAATCCATAGCGGCTCTTCGTACAAGCCTCCCAACGACACCAGTCGTTGGCTGTCCTCATCGCTGGCACTGGCTGTTCCGCCCTGAATGAAGGCGACATCCAGTGGATAGGAGGGATCTCGCAGACGTTCCAGATTCTCCATTGAACCGGTCGAAGGGCGTTCAATCAGCTCAATCTGGTTGCGTGCCAGCACTTCACGGTAACGTGCCGCAAATCGCTGATAGCCGCCCCCTTCGATGCCGCTGGACAGAATCACCTGATGCGGCGGTGCCGGTTGCACGAATTGCGCGGCCAGCCAGAAACCGGCGACAAGCAGCAACAATGCCGGTACGCCGATCAGCAAAAAATCCTGCCATGAGGAAATTTTCAGGTGCAGATAGCGAAGACGAAGGCGAAGGCAATGACGGGACTTCATGATGTGCGCAATGCGGCGGGGAGATACCGCCACTCAGCAACAGACATCAGAACGGCACATCATCCTCAAAATCATCCAATCCTCTACCGGGAGGGGGTGGCGGTGTATGCGATACCGAACTGACATTGGTACGTGCCGCCACCCCAGCGGTGGGCGCCTGCCGTTCACGCGAATAATCGCTGCTATTGTCACCACTGCCCTGCCGCGAACCCAACATTTTCATTTCATCGGCAACGATCTCGGTGGTATAGCGATCCTGACCGTCCTTATCCTGCCATTTGCGCGTCTTCAGTGAGCCTTCGATATAGACCTGGGAGCCTTTTTTCAAATACTGTCCTGCAATATCGGCCAGCTTCCGGAAAAACACCACGCGATGCCATTCCGTGGCTTCGCGCTTTTCTCCCGAACTTTTGTCTTTCCATGTTTCCGTGGTTGCCAACGTAATCGTAGTAATCGCATCCCCACCACCATTAGGAGCGTAACGCACATCAGGATCCTTACCCAGATTGCCAACCAGTATCACCTTATTGACTGAAGCCATTTTTCACACCCCTTTGATCAGATTATGGGCACCGGCCTCATCCCAGGCATCGGTACTAACCTTCAAGTATGCCACGCCTTCACTCGCTATGACTACTGCTTCCACAACCCCGCTCAATCCCGACAAGGCACCTGCCAGACGCGAAGCTCGCACTGTGTCCAGTTCTCCCACATGCAGCAAACGAGTGCGCACCGCAGGCGGTGGATTCATGGACAGTGCCAACAGCAGCCACGCCAGCGCCAGGCCGGTAGAAAACACGAAGACGGCCGCATTGCCCACATGCTGCGCCAGAAAGCCGCCCAGCGCGCCGCCGAGAAACAGGCCAAGAAACTGGAAGCTGTTATAGACACCGATGGCGGTTCCCTTGCTATCCGCCGGTGCAATTTTTGAAACCAGTGAAGGTAGCGTCGCCTCCAACAGATTGAACGCCAGAAAGAACAGGAATAAACCTGTCACCAGCCCCGCAAACTGATGAATGAACACGGCAATGAGCAAGGTCGACAAACACAGCACCGCCACCGCGCCACAGAAGACCGCCTTCATCCAACCATATTTTTCAGCCACGATAATGGCAGGAACCGCCGCAAAAAATGAAACAGCCATGATTGGCAGATACACTTTCCAGTGCTCGGCCACCGGCAAGCTCGTCACCAGCACCAGCGGAATCACCACAAACAAACCGCGCATCGCCGCATGCAGACTGAAGATACCGAAATTGAGCCGCTGCAACTCGGTATTGACCAGCACAGCACCAATCTGACCCGGAATGGTTTCAGCATCAGCATGGATGCTGCTCACCTGCGGCGTGGGGACGACCCAACGAATAACCGCCATAGCCGCCAGTGCCAGCGCACCGGTCAAGGCAAAAATTCCGGGCACACCCATCTGGTGATTCAGCATCGGCCCCAGTGCCAGTGAAATCCCGAACGTCGCACCAATACTCATGCCGATCATTGCCATGCCTTTGGCACGATGCTCTTCTCGTGTGAGATCAGCGGTCAGTGCGATGATAGCCGCCGCCACCGCTCCCGTGCCCTGCACCAGGCGGCCAAGAATGATGATGTAAATGTCATTCGCTCCAGCCGCAATAAAGCTTCCCAATGCAAACAAAATCAGACCAATGTAGATCATGCGTTTGCGCCCGTAACGATCGGAGAGCAGGCCAAAGGGGATTTGCAGGAAGGCTTGTGCCAGACCATCGATACCCAGCGCGATTCCGATTAGAAAGGGGCTATCGCCACCTGGCAAGCCTTTCGCATAGAGTGCCAGCACCGGCAGAATGGAGAACATCCCGAACATGCGCAGCGCAAATACCAGTGCCAGTGACACCGTGGCGCGAAGCTCAGTTGGGGACATACGATCGTGATTGAGGGCAGTCATTGCAGCAGGAGGCCGTGCGTGTCACATGAGACTGAACGCTTGCAGCCATTTGGCGAAGCTTAAAGGAATTGCGTATATTAGCAGCCCCTCACGCAGCCTTCGACCCTTTGTGCATCATGGACTTACTGAAAATTCGCGGTGCGCGCACGCACAACCTGAAGAACATCAGCCTCGACCTGCCGCGTAATCAATTAACGGTCATCACCGGACTGTCTGGCTCGGGCAAATCTTCGCTGGCTTTCGACACGCTCTACGCCGAAGGTCAGCGGCGTTATGTCGAGTCGCTGTCGGCGTATGCCCGCCAGTTTTTGCAACTGATGGAAAAGCCCGATGTCGATCTGATCGAAGGCCTGTCACCGGCCATTTCCATCGAGCAGAAAGCCACTTCGCACAATCCGCGCTCGACCGTGGGGACAGTCACCGAAATTCACGATTACCTGCGCCTGCTCTACGCCCGCGCCGGTACGCCGCATTGTCCGGAACACGCTCTACCGCTGGAAGCGCAGAGTGTGGCGCAGATGGTCGATAGCGTGCTGGCTCTGCCAGAAGACTGCAAGCTGATGATCCTCGCCCCCGTGGTCGCCAACCGCAAAGGCGAACAGCTCGAGCTATTCGCCGAGCTGCGCGCACAAGGCTTTGTCCGCCTGCGCATCGACGGGCAGATACATGAAATGGATGCCCTGCCCAAGTTGGCGAAGAACCAGAAGCACAGCATCGACGTGGTCGTCGATCGTCTCAAAGTGCGTGCCGACCAGCGCGGCCGACTGGCGGAATCTTTCGAAACCGCGCTGACCCACGCCGAAGGCCGCGCCATCGCGCTGGAAATGGACTCTGGACGTGAGCACCTGTTCTCCTCGCGCTATGCCTGCCCGGTCTGCAACTACGCGCTGCAGGAGCTGGAACCACGGCTGTTCTCGTTCAACAACCCGATGGGCGCATGCCCCGAATGCGACGGGCTGGGGGTCATCCAGTTTTTTGACGTGAGCCGTATCGTCGCCTATCCGCACCTATCGCTGGCCGCCGGCGCAATCCGCGGTTGGGACAAGCGCAACCAGTTTTATTTCCAGATGCTCGAAAGCCTCGCCACGCACTATGCCTTCGACATCCACCAGCCCTTCGAAGAACTACCGGAAAACATCCGCCACCTTGTCCTCAACGGCTCGGGCGATGAGGAAATTCGTTTCCAGTATCTCAACGACAAAGGCAGCCGTTTCGAGCGCAACCACGCATTTGAAGGCATCCTGCGCAACTTCGAGCGACGCTACCGCGAAACCGATTCGGCGATGGTGCGCGAAGAACTCGCCAAATATCTCAACAGCAAGCCCTGCCCGGCATGTCACGGCACGCGCCTGCGCCGCGAAGCACGCCACGTGTTCATCGGCGGGCGTGCACTCGCCGAGCTTTCCGGCCTTTCGCTGGCACAATGTCGTGTGTTTTTTGACGCGCTACAACTCACTGGCCAGCGCGCCCAGGTCGCCGACAAGATCATCAAGGAAATCATCAGCCGCCTCGCCTTTCTCATCAATGTCGGCCTTGATTACCTCTCGCTCGATCGCTCAGCAGAAACCCTCTCCGGTGGCGAAGCGCAACGCATCCGCCTGGCTTCGCAGATCGGCTCGGGGCTGACCGGCGTGATGTATGTACTCGACGAACCCTCGATCGGCCTGCATCAACGTGACAACACGCGCCTCTTGCAAACACTGGTGAATCTGCGCGACATGGGCAATACCGTGATCGTCGTCGAACACGATCAAGAAGCCATCGAAGCCGCCGACCATGTCGTCGACATGGGCCCCGGCGCAGGCGTGCATGGCGGTCAGGTGGTCGCCAGCGGCACACCACAGGCGGTTGCCGCCCACCCCGACTCGCTCACCGGCGCGTATCTCTCGGGGCGACGCTGCATCGCCCTGCCCGCCCGACGCACGCCGCGCAATGACGAACGTATGCTGCAAGTCATCGGGGCACGCGGCAACAATCTCAAGAACGTCACGCTGGAACTCCCTGTCGGGCTGTTTACCTGCGTCACCGGCGTATCCGGCTCGGGTAAATCCACGCTCATCAACGACACACTCTACGCCGCTGCGGCACGCCATCTGTACGGCTCCACCCAAGAACCCGCTGCCCACGATGAAATTCTCGGGCTGGAGTTTTTCGACAAGGTCATCAACGTCGACCAGTCGCCGATTGGTCGCACGCCGCGTTCCAACCCGGCCACCTACACCGGTCTGCTCACGCCAATCCGCGAACTCTTTGCCGGTGTGCCGCAAGCACGCGAACGCGGCTACGGGCCGGGGCGCTTCAGTTTCAACGTCAAAGGCGGACGCTGCGAAGCCTGTCAGGGCGATGGTCTCATCAAGGTAGAAATGCACTTTCTGCCCGATATCTTCGTGCCCTGCGACATCTGCCACGGCAAGCGTTACAACCGCGAAACCCTGGAGATTCGCTACAAGGGACAAACCATCCATGACATCCTCGGCATGACGGTAGAGCAGGCGCGGGAATTCTTCGATGCCGTGCCGGTGGTCGCCAAAAAGCTGCAAACCCTGATGGATGTCGGGCTCTCCTACATCACCCTCGGACAAAGTGCCACCACGCTTTCTGGCGGTGAGGCGCAACGCGTCAAGCTCGCCCTGGAACTTTCCAAGCGTGACACCGGACGCACGCTGTACATCCTCGACGAACCGACCACTGGCCTGCATTTCGCCGACATCGAAATGCTGCTCACCGTGCTGCACCGCCTGCGCGACCATGGCAATACCATCGTGGTCATCGAGCACAATCTGGATGTCATCAAGACCGCCGACTGGATCATCGACATCGGCCCCGAAGGCGGCGAAGGTGGCGGACGGATTCTTGCCAGCGGCACGCCGGAAGAAGTCGTGCGATGCGCGGAAAGCCATACCGGGCAGTATCTGGCGAAATTACTGCCTTCCAATCCCGAACTACCCAAAAAGCGCAAACAGCCCAAACCTCGCAAAAGCTGACCTTGTCTTTTAATGTATAATTTCTATTCCTTTAATCACTCCCTTGGAGTCACCATGGCCTGCAATCACACCGATCCTTCCATGCTCTATCCTTTCGATGCTCGTGGCATCGCCAAGCGTTTCCGTCATGCGGCCATCTTCGGCGCGCTCGACGCACTGATGCCCGGCGAAACCATGCGTTTCTGCAACGACCACGACCCGATCCCGCTGCTCAACCAGCTCACCCAGCGTTACGGCCCGCAAGTGGAAATCATCTATCAACAACGCGTGCCGGGTGAAATCGTCATCGACTTCGCCAAGAAGTAATCCCGCTTCTGCCATGCCCATCCTGCCGCTGCTGGCCATCAATGCAATCCTGATGATGGCCGCCGCTGGCGGACTGGCCTGGTTCTCCGCCTGGCCACCTGCGGCAATTGCTCACGTCGCACTGGCACTGGGCATCCTGCCGCTGATTCTCGCGGCGATGACTTATTTCATTCCCGTCCTCACCCGCAGCGGCAACACGGTCAGCCGCGCATTGCAATGGATTCCCTTGGCCGCATGGCTCGGCGGCCTGAGCCTCGTCGCCGGTCTGACGGGCATCATTCCCTTGATCGCTGCAAGTCATGCAGCATTTGCTTTAGCAGGTGGCAGCCTCCTCGCGCTACTGCTCTGGTGTCGCCAGCGTGCCCGCAAGATGGTGTGCAAGCCGCATCCCGGTTATGCGTGGTATATCGCCGCCTTGCTGTGTCTCGGGCTGGCATTGCTGGCTGTTCCCCTGATGAGCGTCTGGCCTGAACAACGCGCTGCCTTGCGTCTGTTTCATCTGCATCTCAATCTGCTGGGGTTTGTCGGGCTCACCGCCATCGGCACGCTGCAAGTGCTGCTGCCCACAGCGACGGGCATTCCCGATCCGCAGGTTGCTCTGCGGCTCAAGCGCGATTTGAAATATGCCGTCGCAGGCGTGCTACTCCTCGCCCTCGGTGCAGGCTGGCAGCCTGCGCTCAGTGTTCTGGGTGCAGCACTGTACCTCATCGCACCTGCTCGCATGCTCTACGACGGGTGGCAGACCCATCGTCAGCGGATGCTCCAATGGCATGGCGCGCCACCGGCATTGGCACTCGCCGTCGTCGGTTTGATCGCCCTGTTATTTCTCGGCACTTTGCATGGCACTCATGTGCTGAATGGCCAGGATGCCCTGCTCGGCTACGGCGCAGCCTTTTTACTACCGCTGGTCAGCGGTGCAGCGACACAACTGCTCCCTGTCTGGCTGCGCCCCGGCCCACAGCGCGAATGGCATACGCAACTGCGCACCCACCTAGGCTGGCTGGGTGGGCTACGCAGTGGCTTGATGCTCATCGGAGGCATCCTGCTGGCCTGTGGTATCCCGCAAGGCGGTGGATTCGTCCTTGCGGGTATGGTCATGCTGCTGATTTCAGTCCTGCGCACACGCCGCTGAAATCGATTTCCTTACGGAGCAATATGCACCGCGATCGGCGTTTCCACGCCTTGCGGGGTTTTAATGAGCAGCGTGAAGTCTCCTGTCGGCCAAGTATCCCCTGACGCAGCCGACGGTGCTTTGCAGGCATCACCCCCCTCCACAGAAATCATAATCGTCGTCGGCCGCAGACTATCCGGCACTGTCGTCAGCGGCAGACTGATCGTGGCTTTACCAGACACCACACTGCCGAGCGCATCCGTGCTCTGGAATCTCACCGTGTTGAGCGTGCCCACAGCGATCGTTGTCCCGGCAGGCATGGGATTCCCGTTCTGGTCGCTCAAACTGAACGAGAACACGCCATTACAACGGCCATTCATGGCGTAGTTCAATTGTGTGATCGATGATGCGGGCGTTGAGCCTGACAAGATCATCACCGTACTGCGTCGTACATAAGCCCGCCCACTATTCCATGTTCCGCTGCAAGAATTCTGGACACTGGGCACATTGCTGTAATTGGTGGGGAGTGCAGCCGCACTGCCATTCCCCAAACGCACCGAACAAGCAACCGGATTGGAGACGGGGGCGAAATTCAGACTTTGCTCACGCGAATTGGTGGCATCCCAGAGTCCATTCTCGCTTGCATCGATGAAAGGATCACCCAAGTCGTAAAAAGTCTCCTCGGAGTCATACGTATTATTGCCGTTGAGATCAATAAAACTCTTTTCGCCGCTGGCATATGCCAACACCGTCACACGTCCATCCGCAGGCTTGAATTGCGCACTCTTGAACACCACCGAACACGTCCCATTGGCAGTCTGGCAGGAGGGCGGGACGATCTGGCTCCCTTCGGTAATGAAATTCACCGTTGTTCCATCCGGCACCGGATTGCCCACGCGATCCGAAGCAATCACCGTCAGATTCGAAGTAATGCCGTCATAGGACAAACCCTCGATGTTATGCGTCTGCACACTCAAGGAGAGAAAGTCTTGTGACGGAACTCCTGTAGTGACAGTAAGTGCATTCGACTGAACGGTTGCCGTACCCCCACCCGGCATTGCCATCTGCGCCAGCACTGTCACCGGCATGGGAACGGTACCTGCCATCACGGTGGCCGTCACATTGCCATCGGCACCAGAGATTGCCGAATAATTTGCCAGGGTCGCACCTCCACTCCGTGGCGACTGCAAGAGCCCGAAAGACACGGGAACACCTTGTCGTCCGTTGTTGCTGGCATCCACAACCTTGAACGTCACACTGGCGTTTTGCTGCAAGAGCGAACCCGTCCCTTGAATACCAATGACGGTTGGAAGCGCAGAAACAAATTGCAGATTATTGGCTGATGGCGGAGGCACGACGATGGTTGCGCTCTGGGTTGCCGTCCCCATGGAAGCCATGATGACATCACTTCCCGTTGCACAATTTGTATCTTTATACGTTGCCGTGGCGATCCCCCCTACCGTCGTCACCGGGCTCGATAATTCAGCTTTACCGCTTGCAGCGCAGGGCGACGAAAAAACAACTGAAACGGGTACGCCAATGGGAGCCCCATTCAGTAATACCGGCACACTGATCGTACTGCTGCCATAGGCAGAAATTGAAGCGGGACTCAGTGTCATCGCCCCCAGCGTGATATTCGACGCATTCACGGCCACCCCCAAGGGGGCAGTCGTATAGGAAGTCGCCGTACTCGTATTTGAGCCATTACTACTTACCACATTGGCAGAAGCCGTCAATGTCGTCGCACCCGCCGTCGATAGGCTAGCCGCATCCAGCCGTACCCATGCCCGACCGTCACTATCAGTCAAAGCACTGGCACTCACCGGCGTAAACACCACCATCGGGCTGTCTGTCGCGAAGCTCACCACCGTATTGGGAATCGCCGCACCGGCGGCATTCTTGAGACTGGCCAATGCCCAGACGGGGCTTCCATAGTTGACCGTATTAACGAGCGTTGCTGTCGGAGACGCGCTCGACAGCAACGATAACGTCAAGCTGGCCGCCGACGATGCCACGGTAATGGTTGTTGCGACAGAGGCATCTCCCACCGAAGCGGTAATCACATCACTGCCCGATGCACAGTTGGCATCCTTATACGTTGTTGTGGCAAAGCCTCCCGTCGCCATGACAGGACTCGACAAAACAGCCTTATCTGTCGCGGCGCAGGATGAAGTGAAAACGACCTGTATTGGCACGCTTGCCGGTGCGCCATTGATGAGCACCGGAACACTGATGCTGCTCGTACCATAAGCAGAAATTGAAGCGGGACTCAGCGTCATTGTTCCCAAAGTAACACTCGTGGCATTCACCGCCACCCCCAGCGGTGCGCTGGTATAACTTGTACTGGTATTCGTACCGTTACTCGTACTCGTCACACTCGCAGAAGCCGTCAGTGTTGTCGCACCTGCGGCCGAGAGGCTGGCCGCATCCAGTCGCATCCATGCCCGACCCTCGCTATCGGTCAGGGCACTGGCACTTGTTGGCGTAAATACGACCAAGGGGCTGTCTGTTGCGAAACTCACCACCGTATTGGGAATCGCCGCACCGGCGGCATTCTTGATCGTTGCCATCACCCAGATGGAAGTACCGTAAGTCACAGAAGCCACACGCCCCGCCGTGGGGCTCTGGCTTGAAAGTAGTGCCAGGGTCACCGTCGCTTGCGCTGCAGAGGTCGAGCCATTTTCTCCTATTCCGCCTGCGCCCCCGTTGGCGGCACTGCCCGCGCCCCCCAGACAAGCGGACAGCCCCATCGAGACGATTGCCATGAAAACGACGAACAATAATGAGTGCAGCTTTTTGGAACGCATGCCCGATTCCCTTCACCTTCTGAATGATTTGATGATTATGTCAGTCGAAAAACATATGCCACTCCTGAAAACAAAGGGCTTTTTCCTACGATCCTTCCAATTCAGTTCATGCCATATCCTTTCAAATTCAAAGGATAATTAGTTGTAGTGCATTTCTTACGACAAGTGAGTGAAGATCATGGCCGCGATCTATCAGGAACATTTTGGACTCAAGCAGCACCCTTTCCAGATTACACCGAATACAGACTACTTCTTTTCGGGTAGCCAGCGCGGAGACATGCTCAAGGTACTCCTGCATGTCGCTGCACATGAAGAGGGTATTGCGACCATTGTCGCTGAAGTCGGCAGTGGCAAAACATTGCTGGCACGCCAGATGATCGAACGCCTTCCCCCGGGAACCGGCGTAGTCTATCTGGCCAATCCCTGCTTCAGCCGTGACGAAATCATCAGCGCCATTGGCCGCGATCTGGGGCTGACTTTCGCCTCCAGCTCGCTTGAGGAAAAACTGGCCACACTCCATCATGAATTATTGCGCCGTCACAGCCTCGGGGAACGTGTTCTACTCGTTATCGACGAAGCCCATGCCATGCCCGCCGAGTCACTGGAAGAAGTGCGCCTGCTCTCCAACCTCGAAACGGGGCAGCACAAACTCGTCAACATCATGCTCTTCGGCCAGCCAGAACTGGATATCCTGCTTGCCGAACCGCACCTGCGTCAAGTGCGTGACAGAGTCATCCACCGCTTTGAACTCAAGCCTTTCTCACGCGACGATGCCGCCGCTTACATTGACCACCGCCTGCGTATCGCCGGGTGGCAAGGCGGGCGCATCTTCAACACCAGAGCCCTTTCATTATTGACCAAAGCCTCGGGAGGACGTGCGCGACGCATCAATCTACTGGCAGACAAGGCACTACTCGCTGCCTACGCCAGCAGCCAAAAGATCGTGGGGCATCGTCACGTCAAATCCGCCTGCAAGGAGTTTGCCGATCCCTTGGGCACTTTGTCTCCTTTGGCAACGGGCTCATCCAGAACGATCACACAGCAAGCACCAGGCTCTTCATGGATTCGATCCAATCGTTGGCTACCTTACTTCATCATGAGCATCATCATGGCCGCCACCATGACTGCGGCCATTCTCTTTTATGCGGGCTATCATATCGAATTGCGCGCACCTCAAGCCGCTCCCCTGCATCCCATGTCGCTCTCTCCTGCACAACCGCTTGCCCTGGCCTTACCTCTGCTGAACCCGACGCTGCAAACCGCCATGTTCACCCAGCCCCCCTCATCAGTCCCTGAAGAAACATCGCCCCAGAGCCCAGAACTTCTCCCGGAACATCTCCCGTGATCGAACCTGTCAACCCACACCGGGCGGCTCACCGCCATTCCGCCCCATCACGTGCCGTCATGATGTCTCACGAAGCACGACCCTCATTGCCGAAATCTCTGCGGTATCTATTGTTCTGTTCCTTGGGCTTATCGGCTTGCGCCAGCGCACCCATCCCCCCATCTGATCACCACCTCGAACCCGCGCCTGCCATCACTGGCAAAGTGCCGGATTTCATTCCGGCACCCCCTTTGCCGCCGCCCCCCGCACCCACGCCCCGTCCGGAGCTGTATAGCGTCGTCGTTCATAACGTCAATGTCGATGAACTCCTGTTTGCCCTGGCGCGTGATGCCAAGATCAATGTAGACATCCACCCTGGCATCTCCGGAACGGTCACCATGAACGTACTGGATCAGACCCTGCCGGAAATTCTGGATCGCATCGCGGCGCAGATCGACATGCGCTACGAAATCAGCGGCAGCAACGGAAAAAACCTTTCCGTGATGCCAGACACGCCTTATCTCAAGAACTACCGTATCGATTACCCCAACATCCAGCGCGATGCGCGAAGCTCGGTCAACACATCAACCAGCTTGGGGGCTTCAGGAACCGCACCCGGCGGCAGTGCCGGGAGCAGCGCAGGCGCATCAGGCAACAATTCATCGATGACCTCGCTCACCAATACGGCCAACAACCGCTTTTGGGATACGCTCATTGCCAATCTGCGCGACATCCTACGCGAAACGGACAAGATACTGCCTGAAGGCTCCAGTGAAACCGTCACCGAGCAAAGTGAGCAACAAACCGCCATTCCACAGCCGGGCGCCACGGGGGCTGCGCTACCCGGCACAGGCCGGGGCCAAAATGCACGCGGCGAGCCCTTGCCCGGACAACTCACCCAGCAAGGCAATACCGTCGTGCGACGCACCACCTATCGCGAAGCCGCTTCCGTCATTGCCAATGCAGAAAGTGGCCTTGTCACCGTGCGCGCCACCGCACGTCAGCACGACAAAATCCGTGAATTTCTTGACGGCATCCTGCGCAGTGCACATCGTCAAGTTCTAATCGAAGCCACCATTGTGGAAGTCGATCTCTCCGATCGCTTTCAGCAAGGCATCGACTGGAGCATCGTGCGCAATCTCGGCAGTACCGCAGGCTCAGGAATCAACCTGCTCCCGATGGGTTCCAGTTCCGGATTGATCACCGGGGGCATGATCAGCAGCCTGGCCTCCATGACATGGAAAAAGAGCAGCGCTGAAGCCGACATCAGTGCTGCCCTCAAACTGCTGGAATCCTTCGGCACACTGCGCGTGCTGTCGAGCCCCAAAATATCCGTCCTCAACAGCCAGACCAGCCTGCTCAAAGTCGTCGATAACGAAGTCTATTTCACCATTACCGTCACCCCAGGAACGGCAGCGACGGCCACCACCCCCGCCGTAGCCCCCACCTACAGCACCGCCATGAACACCGTCCCCATCGGTTTCCTGATGACGGTGACACCCCAGATCAGTGACAATGGCGATGTCATTCTCAACCTGCGGCCCACCATCTCCCGGATTAGCGGCTATGCCATGGACCCTAACCCTGTACTCGCCGAAAACCGGCTCAGCAACCCCATCCCCATCGTCCAGACGCGTGAAATGGAATCGATCATGCGGGTACAAACCGGCGATATTGCCATCCTCGGCGGTCTGATGCAGGACACCCGCAACAACAAGAGCGATGAAGTCCCGCTGCTGAATCAGACCCCCTACGTCGGCAACCTGTTCAAATACAAAGACAGCACTACGCGTAAATCCGAGCTGGTGGTTTTCCTGCGTCCAACCATCCTCACGGATGCCAGCCTCGAAGGAGACTACAAACGCTACCGTAACATCCTGCCTGAGGCACGCAGCATGATGAACCCGCCCGAAACACCCCGCGCCCTTCCCTTATCCTCACCTGCATCCCCACACCGTCCATGAGTCTGTTGCTCGATGCCCTGCAACGGGCAAGTCAGGAAAAATCAGGGGAGTCGCCCCGCCCACCCGAAGGACAGGAAAGCCCCGTCCGGCCGACATCCGACATATCGCTTCAGGCATCCGGCACGCAGACCAAACCTGAAAATACAGCGCACGAATCCTTATCCAGCACGCAGCCCTCTCACGCACCCGCGACCTTTCCCGCCCTTGATGAGGCACTGCATTGGCCAGAACTGATCGAGCCCCCGGTGGAGAAGCCTGCCGAGGCAGCACTCACCACGCCCTCCTTAGCCACACCATCTTTAGCCACACTCTCGCTAGAACCCCTACAGGAAGCGCCTTCATCGCCATCCATAGAAGATGCGTCTGTTCCCATTGATCCTCCGGCGATGCAAGCTCACGTCACCGCATCACCGCCTCCTGCACTCTCTCCCTCCCCTGCACCTGCACCTGCACCTGCACCTGCACCTGCACCTGCACCTGCACCTGCA
>CAYTHB010000072.1:0-14711 GCA_964437515.1 uncultured Sterolibacterium sp. | reverse complement strand
AAATATGCAATTCAAAACCGTTCGTTCAGACTCATACCTTCATTGGAATTGACTACACCTCGTCACGCAGGAAACGAACCAGTGCCTCCCCGGATAAGCCTTTGGCCCAGACAGACCAGCGGAAGCGGTCACGCGGGATGGTTGTCTGGACACTCATTTGCGTGCTATCGGCGTTCAGCGGGTTCTTGATCTGCCAGTCACCGGAAAACAGGCTTTCGTAAGGCGTTTTCAGCACCTTGGCCTTCATCTTGTTTTCGGCATCAATGCCTTCCACAAGATAGAAGAAGAACAGGAAAGAAAGCTGCTCGGCGTTGCTGACAGGATCGGGGTAGCCACCGCCGAAAAGGTAATCACGAATCTGGTCAATCGACCGGCGCATGTCGGGAGTCAATGGCATTGCTTTGCTTTCTTGTTTTTATTGGGTTGCCGAATGCGTGCTGTCATCAACGTAGGGTTTCGTACCGTGCTCGTTGAATACCGCCGCATTGAGTGAATCGAGTCGGGCTTGCAGGGCAATGGCATCACCAAACACTCGTTTGGCCTCATTGATGCCACCCATCTGCGAAAACGTATGGAAATAGGCGAAGTGCTCGGGGATTATTTCATCGAGGGTGTCGGCATTGGCCCGAATCTGGCTACCGAGTATCCGCAACCAGCGCTCCTGCTCGGCATCAAGGCCGGTCTGCGTCAGCAACCATGCCTCGAACTTGATGCCCAATTCGGTGGCTTTCTGCTCCGAGGCTTCCGGGAACACCATATTGCCGTCTTCATCCACCGTGATCCATTCACGGGTGGTGGGGTCGATGTGATCGTCGATATCCAGTGACAGCAGGCGTTTGGGTTCGTATTTCTTCTTGGTGGCTTGCTTGGCCAGCACAATGCCACCGTCGCCAATGACATCGTCGTCGCCGTGGTAGTCGCACACGCCGACAAAATCGAACATGGTGAAGATTGGCTTTTTGTTAGTCTTGCGCGTGCCCCTGCCCCGCATCTGCTGATAGAGGATGGTGGATCGAGTGAAACGGGCAAAGATGAGATTGCACACCTCCGGGCAGTCAAAGCCAGTGTCCAGCATATTCACGGAAACGAGGATTTGCGGGAATGGCTCTTTCTTGAAGCGGCGGATTTTTGCCATGGCATCCATGGTGTTTTCTGATCCGGCACCGGAGACGACGTAATCAGCAAACTTCACTTCGGCGGAGGGCTTCTTGTCGGCAAACTCGTTGTCGAAGAGTTGCGCCAACGTTTCAGCATGTTTTTTATTGACGGCAAAAACGATGGTCTTGCCGATCAGCGGCATGCGCAGAACGCCTTTGTGGTCGGTAAAACCCTTTTCCAGCACTTGCCGGAACTCGCGAACAATGGCTCGATTGCGTTCAGGAATGGTGAAACGGCGTTCAAGGGCTGATGGGTCAATCACGATTTGATTAGTGTCAGCAAATAGCAGTTCGAACTCGGTTCGGGTGTCTGCATCCATCGCCGACCAGTCCAGCTCGCTGCGATTCACCTCGAAGCCGCCTTCGGCAGCGGTTTTGACCGTCTTGGCTTGATAGATTTGATAGGGAGCCAGCACACCATCCCGGATGGCATCCTTCAATTTGTAGGAGAAGGTGGGGGCATCGACTTCGAAGAAACGCAGCGTATCGCGGATAAAAAGCTTGTCCTCGGCATCTGGGTAAGCCTCGCCGCGCATACCGTCGAGGTTGGCAATGCAAGGGGTGGCGGTGAGGCCGATTTGCACGCCATCGAAGTATTTCAGCACGCCGCTCCATTGGCCATAAATACTGCGGTGGCATTCATCGGAGATGATCAGATCGAAGTAGCCCGATGAGTATTCGCTGTATATGTTGATCATGCTTTGCAGCGTGGTGATGGTGATCCGCTTTTCATCCTGAAAGCGGCGACCGGCGCGCAACACATAGGCGGGATAATCGGGTAGATGCTCGGCAAAGGCATCTTCGGTCTGCTTGGCGAGCGGAATACGATCCACCAAAAAAAGCACGCGAGTGATGGCGTTTGCCTCGAACAGCCGCTTGATGAGGGCAGCAGCGGTGCGGGTTTTGCCGGTGCCAGTGGCCATTTCCAGCAACAGCTTGCGTCGACCCTGTTTGATTTCCTTGCAGGTGGTCTGGATACAGGCCTGTTGGTAATCACGCCCGGCGATCTTCAAATCAATGGGAACGGTCAGCGGGTCACGTCGCAGTTGGTGGGTGGCAAAACGCCGTTCAAGGTCGTCCTGCTTGAAGAAAGTTTTAACGGCATGAGGGAATGCTTCGCGCTCCCACTCCCAGAACAAAACTTCCTTACCGTTGGTGAGGAAGATATAGGGCACGCCCATGTGCTTGGCGTAACCCTTGGCCTGCTCGGCAGCGTCGGCGGGATTGACGGAATAACGCTTGGCTTCAATCACAGCGAGTGAGCGGCCATGCCGATCACACAGGACATAATCGGCGCGGGTGGCATCGGGCATGACAACCTCGAAACGCACGGCGTTCGGGTCGGCAACTACCCATCCTTGTGCGGCCAGCATCGCGTCGATCAGAACGCGGGAAAAGGCTTCGTTTTTATTCATATCGCTGTTGTTATTAATCTTTTCCAGATGGTAACGCGTTTATGACGGCTCAAGCTCTTCACCCGGCAATTAAGGTTTGAGTGCGATGACCTTGTTGCGATGGCACGATGTCACGATGGCACAGTCGCCCTGCGCATCGTCGCAGAGTCTATGGATTCTGCGACGATGCGCAGAATGACGGCGCAAGCCTTAATTGCCAGGTGAATAAGGCTTACCTCAACCAACCCTTGCGATGGAAGAGCCAGAACGGCAGGGCGACGGACGCGAGCATGAGACCCAGTGAAAAGGGATAGCCATAATCCCAGTTCAATTCGGGCAATATCTTGAAATTCATGCCGTAGATACTGGCAATCAGCGTCGGTGGCAGCAAGGCGACCGATGCCACGGAGAAGATGCGCACGACCTTGTTCTGGTTGATGTTGATGAAACCCACCGTGGCATTCATCAAGAAGTTGATCTTGTCGAACAAGAACGAGGTGTGACCGTCGAGCGATTCGATGTCGCGCAGCAACTGCTGGGTATCCGCAATCTGGTTGGGGGAAAGAAAACGCCCTCGCATCAGGAAGGAGACGGCACGGCGCGTATCCAGCACATTACGGCGGATGCGCCCGTTCAAATCTTCTTCACTGGCAATCGCGGCCAGCACCTTGGCAGCTTGGGTGTCCGTCATTTCAGTACTGAGCACCCGTTTGCTGACGGCTTCCAGTGCGGCATACACATCTTCCAGCGCGTCAGCGGAGTATTCGATATCGGCGGCATAAAGGTCCAGCAACACGTCCAGGCTGTCACTCACGGCGCCCACTTGCGTTCGCGCCCGCAGACGTTGAAGGCGAAAGACCGGCAATTCCTCATTGCGCACGGAAAAGAGAATATTGCGATGTAGCACGAAGGTGACCGGCACGTTGCGTGATTCGTCTTTTTTGTCGAGCAAAAAATCGGAGTGCAAATAAATCGAGCCATCTTCCTCGACATAAAACCGCGCGGATGCCTCAAGGTCGGTATGTTCCTCGGGCATGGGCAAAGAGAATTCGAACATGCCCTCAATCAGCGCGCGTTCCTCATCCGTTGGTGCAACGAGGTCGATCCAGATCAGATTGGCGCGTGCCAAGTCTTCACGGTGATCGACGGAAAGCTGGCGCAACCGCCCGCCTTGCAACTCAAAGACATTGGGCATCTTGCGAGGTGTTGCCTCTGACGAGCGCGATTCCACCAAACTGGCACGCGTGTCTTCGGAAAGTTCATTCCAGATGGCATCGCGGCGTGTGGCATCGATCAGACGCCAGAGCAATCGCCGATCTTCATCCGCCGTGGCTTCAAGAATATAGGCCAGATAATGACCATCCAACGCCGCCAGACGGCTTTCAAGCTCGACGATGTTTTTCTTGGAAACCAGCGTTTCAGGTAGTACTGAAGCGGCGCCTTCCGATTGCGTATATTCATCCGACTCGCTCTCTTCCTGATGGACGAGCAAATCCTCAATCTCACGCAGGTGCGATTCAACGTCATCGGTATCGAGGGTGGTCTCTATCTTGGGCATGAAGTCATCATCCGAAACAGCCGCCTATTTTAAGTCCAGTTTGAGAAAAGGCGCGCCCTTCTTCCTTTGAATTTCATCATTTCCGGTATCATTACGGCCTTTCTAAGCACTATGGGTTCAATGGGTCTAACGATCATGGTAACCCTCTCCACCCGCAGAGGATGAAATATGCGTTACCCGATAACAGATACGCTTACTCCACCCATCCCCCACGGACGGCTTTGCACAGCCGTCCGGCTTCGGCGGCACGGAGCAGTGCTCCGTGAAACCCCGCCTACGCCCCCTCAAGGGGCGGCTACTGATTGGCTCGCTACGCTCGAAGCTTCAACTCGACTCTGATTTTTGTATTTCACGCTAATGACCGCATCACCATGATTCGCAAGCTGCTGCATCGCGCCGCCAAAGTTTTCCGGCGTACATCCGACCATAATCCGCCCCATACACGGGCACCGGCTTCCATTCCGAAGAGTCGTCACGGCATCCGTCGCGACGTGATTTCAACGGGGGCATTGCGTACCTGTGAAACGCTCCAGAAAGCCGGATACAAAGCTTATGTGGTCGGCGGTGCGGTGCGCGATCTGATTGCGGGTATCGATCCTAAAGATTATGACATCGCGACCGATGCCACGCCGGAAGAAGTGCGCGGTCTTTTTCGCCGCGCGCGCATCATCGGCCGGCGTTTTCAGATTGTTCATGTGATGCAAGGCGGCGAAACGCTAGAGGTGTCCACCTTCCGTGCGGCACACGACACCCACACCCAAAAGGATGAACATGGTCGCGTGCTGCGTGACAATGTCTGGGGTAGCCAGGCCGAAGATGCGGCACGGCGCGATTTTACGGTCAATGCGCTCTATTACGATCCGACAACGGAAACCGTCGTCGATTACCATCACGGCGTAGCTGACATCCAGCAAAAAACACTACGTATCATTGGAGAACCGCGCACCCGCTACCGTGAAGACCCCGTCCGGATGCTGCGTGCCGTCCGGCTGTCGGCCAAGCTAGGGCTTGCCATCGATCCCTCTGCCCGCACACCCATCCGGGAAATGGCATCCTTGCTGGAAAACGTTCCTGCTGCACGCATTTTTGACGAAATGCTCAAGCTGCTGTTTTCAGGTTATGCCGTCGATTGCATCCAGCGACTGCGCGACGAAGGCCTGCACCATGGGCTGCTCCCGCTGCTCGACGTGATTCTTGAACAACCCAAGGGTGAAAAATTTTTGCTGCTGGCATTGAACAATACCGACCAGCGCGTCCGCCAGGGCAAATCCACCTCCCCAGGCTTTCTGTTTGCCACCCTACTGTGGCATGAAGTCCTGGTAGATTGGGAAAAACGCAAAAGCCTCGACGAAACACCGATTCCCGCGCTCTATGAAGCCATGGATGGCGTACTCGACCAACAGGCTGAAAAAATCGCCATCACACGACGCATCGTTGCCGACATCAAGGAAATCTGGGCGTTGCAGCCCCGTTTCGACAAGCGTAATGGAAAATTTCCCCTACGCCTGCTAGAACAACCGCGTTTCCGTGCGGCCTATGATTTTCTTTTACTGCGCGCTCAAAGCGGCGAAATTCCGATGGAACTGGCGGACTGGTGGACACGTTTTCAAGACGTCGATATTGAAACCCGCCTGACCATGCTGTTACCGGACAGCGCCAAAAACACCACCAAAAAACGACGACGCAAGAGCCGTTCGAGAGGGACGAAAGCTCAGGAGAACCCAGCTTCCGGGGACGAGTAAATGAATCGGCTTGACGTCCGCAGCCCGGATGAAGCGCACCGTGATGATGACGCTTACATTGCCGATTGCGTTGCCTATATTGCACTCGGTGCCAATCTGAATCAGCCCGAAGTCACCCTGCATTCCGCCATTCGTGCCTTATCCCTGATTCCCGGCACACATCTGCGTGCCACCTCTTCGCTCTACCGCACGGCACCCATTGGACTCAAGCATCAGCCTGACTTCATCAATGCCGTCGTATCGCTCGATATTGAAAATCGTCATCACACACCGCCTGAAGCGTTACTGGCACGGCTCTTTGAAATCGAAGCCCAATTTGGACGACAGCGCAGCATCCCCAATGCCCCACGTACACTCGATCTCGACCTGCTACTCTACGGCGATCAAATCATCCAGACCCCAGCATTGACACTGCCTCACCCCCGAATGCACCAGCGCGCCTTTGTGCTGGCACCCTTGCTGGAAATCGCTCCGGATTGCCAGATTCCCGAATTAGGCTCGGCAGCCGCCTTGTTTGAAAGTTGTCGCGACCAAAGCATCACCCGACTGCCTCAACTGTCACAACCGTCGCAACTGTCACAACTGTCACAACTGTCACAACTGTCACAACCGTCGCAACTGTCGCAACTGTCACAGGAACGCTGACATGCTCGATCACTTCAAGCTCCCGGTGGTGTTTCAAACCGTTCTGTTGTTGACAGCCTCCAATGTCTTCATGACCTTCGCCTGGTACGCCCATCTCAAGAACCTTAGCGACCGTCCGTGGTGGATTGCCGCCCTGCTCTCCTGGGGAATCGCCCTGTTTGAGTACTTGTTGCAAGTGCCTGCCAATCGTATCGGCCACCAGACCCTGAATCTTCCTCAACTCAAAATCCTTCAGGAAGTCATCACCCTGACGGTTTTTGTTCCATTCCTCATTTTCTACATGCAACAACCGCTCAAACTGGATTACCTGTGGGCTGCGTTGTGTATGCTGGCTGCGGTATATTTCATCTTTCGCTGAAACCTGAAACCTGCAACCTAAAACCCAAAACGTCTCAGAAAAAATCATGAGCTATCTTGGCACAGACAAACCCGTCACGCTGCACGACCTCAACGCAAAATATGCGAGTGGTGAAAAAATTGCCACGCTCACCGCCTACGATGCCAGCTTTGCTGCCTTGCTCGATCGCTGCGGCATCGATGCCATCCTCGTGGGTGACTCGCTGGGCAACGTTCTGCAAGGCCATACCACCACGCTGCCGGTGACGATGGAGCACATGCTCTATCACACCGAATCGGTTGCACGCGGTGCCAAACGTGCCTTCATTGCCGCCGACATGCCTTGGGGTTCCTATCAGGAAAGCCCAGAACAGGCGCTGCGCAATGCCAGCCGTCTGATGGCCGCAGGCGCGCAGATGGTCAAACTAGAAGGGGGTGCGGTGATGGCGGACACCGTGCGTTTCATGACGGAACGGGGCATTCCTGTCTGGGCACACATTGGCCTCACGCCCCAATCCGTCCATGCCCTCGGTGGTTATCGCGTGCAAGGTAAGGGCGACGAAGCCGCACAGCGCATGAAAGATGACGCCCTCGCCCTCCAGCAAGCAGGTGCTTCAATGTTGCTGATCGAAATGATTCCGGCCGCCGTCGGCGCAGAGCTAACCACCCTGCTCAACATCCCTACCATCGGTATCGGTGCAGGCGCAGCTTGTTCGGGACAAGTGCTGGTGCTGCATGACATGCTCGGCGTCTACCCCGGCAAAACTGCCCGCTTTGTCCGTAACTTCCTTCAAGGCAACGACAGTATTGATGCGGCCGTCCGTGCTTATGTCATGGCGGTCAAAGACGGACGCTTCCCCGCTCGTGAACACACTTATTGAATTATTGAACCCCCATTCATAAAAATGAAACGCTGCGAAACCATCGATTCCTTGCGCGCCACCCTCAAAAACGTGGGGCGTGTTGCTTTCGTTCCCACCATGGGCAACCTGCATGACGGCCATATCGCCCTGATGCGTCAGGCACGCAGCCACGGCGATTGTGTCGTGGCGAGTATTTTCGTCAATCGCCTGCAATTTCGTCCGGGCGAGGACTTCGATAAATACCCACGCACCTTTGAAGCAGATTGTCAGCGGCTGATTGATGCCGGTGTCGATGTTCTGTTCTGCCCCACAGAAACCGACATGTACCCGCAAGCGCAGCAGTACCACGTCGAGCCGCCTGCGGAACATGCCGGTATCCTCGAAGGTGAATTCCGCCCCGGCCATTTTCGCGGGGTGGCCACCGTCGTTGCCAAGCTGTTCAATATCGTACAGCCTCAAGTCGCCCTGTTCGGGCGCAAGGATTTCCAACAGTTGATGGTGATTCGCAATATGGTGGAGGATCTTGCCCTGCCTATCGACATCGTGGCCGGAGAGACCGTGCGCGCCAGCGACGGCTTGGCACTTTCTTCACGCAACGGCTATCTCTCGGCAGAGGAACGTTCCGAAGCACCCAATCTGTTTCGTATCCTCGGCAATGTGCGCGACGCCCTGCGCCAAGGCCGCACGGATTACGTCGAGCTTGAACAAGCCGCCATGAAAGAACTCGTCTCGCGCGGCTGGAAGCCCGATTACATTGCGATACGCGAAAAATCCGGATTACAATGCCCGACTGTCCGAAACGAGCCTCTCGACCAAGCTGTTGAATGGGTCATACTGGCGGCCGCTCAACTCGGAAATACACGGCTAATCGACAATCTGGAAGTTTAACCATCACCGCGCATCCCTTCATTCAACACATTTCACCCGCCCATTCACCCACCTCGCTGTTCCCTGACGACATCCCCAGCTTGATGCACGCATGACCCTCCCTTACTCACGGTATTTCTTTTTGCTTGCATCCGCTTGTGTCAGTCTGACCTTGCTACCCGGATGCAACTCAAAACCAGCCGCATCCACTGCCCCCGCTGTGGGTGTCGTCGAGCTGACTGAAAATGATCTGGTGACGGTCAGCAGCGGCGACATTGAACAGACCCTGCGCGCCAACGGCACCCTCCATGCGCGGCACGAAAGTCTGGTGCGTTCCAGAGTCGTGGGCGAAGTACTTTCTGTCGACGTCCGTGAAGGAGAACAGGTATCCGCAGGTCAAACACTGGCAAAAATCGATGACCTCGAATACCGCGCCCGTGTCGATGAGCGCCGTGCCGCATTGGAAGGTGGACGGGCGCAATCGCGTCTGGCGGAAACCACACGCAGCAAGAATGAAGAGCTGAAGCAGAAAAACTTCCTCTCCAATCTTGCCTATGACAACGCCCAATCGGCTGCCAAAGTCGCGCAATCGCAGGTGCAATCACTGGAAGCCCAACTGGCTCTTGCAGAAAAATCCTTGCAGGACACTCACATCCATGCCCCCATTTCAGGCTGGATTGCCAAGCGTTATGTGCAGCGGGGAGACAAGGTATCACCCGACACACCGCTTTTTTCTATCGTGGATTTGTCGCACCTTGAGCTCGAAGCCCTGATCCCCGCGAATGAAATCTCACGCGTGACCATCGGCCAGAAGTTCAAAGCGCATGTCGAAGGTTTTCCAGACCAGCAATACACCGGTCGGGTTTCCCGCATCGGTGCTCAAGCCCTGCACGGTAGCCGCGCCATCACGGTCTTTATCGATATCGATAATCCGGATGCAGCACTCAAGGATGGTTTATTCGCCGAAGGCACGCTGGTCATGGGACAGCGCGATGCACAGGCACGCGTTCCACTAACAGCCCTGCACTCTGAAACCGGCATCGATTTTGTCTATGCCATCGTGAATGGTCAGATTCATCGTCGCCCGGTCAAAATCGGATTACGCAGCGAAGCAGCCGCCGTGGCTGAGATTATTGAAGGACTGGAAGCCGGCACACGCATCGTCGCCATGAATCTGGGGCCTTTGAAAGAAGGGGCAACCGTTCGCATCGTATCCAGCGCACCCCCTGCTTCCTCCCCTGACACAGCCGCCTCTCTGTCTCCGCCACCCCTACCAACAGCAGCACCTGCACCTGCTGCATCCGAACCGGCTCCCTGAGCATGTGGCTCACACGCGTTAGCATCAGCAATCCGGTTCTGGCGGCGATGGTCATGTTCGCGCTGGTCGTGGTCGGCATGTTTTCTTACCGTAGTGTCCCCATCGACCAGTTTCCCAATGTCGAAATTCCCGTCGTGGTGGTCAATGTCGAATATCCGGGAGCCTCTCCAGCCTCGGTTGAAAACGATGTCACGCGGCGTATCGAGGAATCCGTCAATACCATCCACGGGGTCAAACAGATTTCTTCGCGCTCCTTCGAGGGCTATTCCACCACCATCATTCAGTTTGAACTGACGGTCGAGCCCAATCAGGCCGCCCAGGACGTGCGCGAAAAAATTGCGGGAATTCGCGCTCAGCTTCCCCCGGAAATCAAGGAACCCAAGATTTCACGCTTTGACCCGGCAGACCGTCCGGTCATTTCCTTTGCCATTACTTCAACCGATCCGAAACGCAGCCAGCGCGAGCTGACCACACTCGCCGATCAGGTCATCAAGAAACGCATTGAAAACGTGCAAGGTGTGGGAGCAGTCAATCTGGTCGGCGGGGTCAAGCGCGAAGTTCATATCAACTTCAAACCGGCCGCGCTGGAGGCCTACGCGCTTTCGGCACAGCAAGTCGTTCAGGCCATACGCAGCGCGAATCAGGAAGTGCCCGCTGGGGCTTTGCGTTCCAGCAGTCAGGAGCGCGTCGTGCAGGTCAAGGGCAAGCTGACCGATATCGACAGTTTCAACCGCATCGTCGTTGGGCGTCGAGGCAATGAACCCATTTACCTGAGTCAAGTCGCCACGGTTGAAGATGGCACCGAAGAACAGGAAACGATGGCGCTGATCAACGGCAAGCGCACCCTCGCACTCGATATTCTCAAGGCGCAGGGGCAAAACACCATTGAAGTCATTGAAAACATCCGCAGAAACGTCAAGGAATTACAGAAGGACATCCCCTCCGATGTTCAATTGACCGTCAGCAAAGACTCTGCCCTCGCCATTCGTTCGACCGTCAACGATGTCGAGCAGACCATGCTGGAAGGCGCCATTCTGACCATCCTGATCGTTTTTCTGTTTCTCAACTCCTGGCGCAGCACGGTCATCACGGGGCTCACCCTGCCGATTTCCATGATCGGTACCTTCATTTTCATCTACATGTTCGGCTTCACGATCAACCTGCTGACACTAATCGCGCTTTCACTGTGCGTGGGGCTGCTGATTGATGATGCCATCGTGGTTCGGGAAAACATCGTTCGCCATGTCGATCTGGGTGCGGATCACCACAAGGCTTCGCTGGAAGGAACGGATGAAATCGGGATGGCGGTCTTTGCCACCACCATGACCATCGTTGCCGTGTTCGCCCCCATCGGTTTCATGGGTGGCTTGATTGGTCGCTTCTTCCATCAGTTTGGCCTGACCGTCGTTGCCGCCGTATTGATCTCCATGTTCGTTGCTTTTACGCTCGACCCCATGCTGTCTGCGGTTTGGGCAGACCCCAAACCCGAGGAGGTCAAACGCCCGAGTCTGCTGGATCGCTTCATGCTGTTGATTGCTAAACCCATGCGCTTTTTTGAAAATCGCATGGAATGGGCAACCCATGCCTATGGAAAAATGCTGGGATGGTCATTGCGACACCGGATCAACACCATCATCCTTGCCATCCTTTCCATGGCCGTCAGCTTCGTCCTGCTGCCCTACCTCGGCACCGAGCTCATCCCCCAGACCGACTTTGCAGAAACACTGGTCAGTTTCAATACACCTGAAGGCTCCTCACTGGAGTTCACCGAATCCAAAGCCCGTCAGGTCGATACCGCGCTCCATGAATTTCCTGAAATTGATTACACCTACACCACCATCAATACCGGCAATGCCAATGGCAAAAACAATGCCTCCATCTACGTCAAACTAACCCCACGCAAAGGACGCAAACGCAGTCAAGCCGAGCTATCCCAACCCATACGCGATCGCCTCAGCCAGATTGGTGGCATCACCGTGACCCACGTCGGCACGGTCAATCCCGTCATGCAAGGCAAGGAGTTGATTTTCAGCCTGCAAGGCCCTGACATGGACATCCTCACCCGGCTCGCCCATGAAGCCCGCACAAAGCTGGAGCACATCCCCGGGCTCGTCGATCTGGATACCAGTCTGAAACCTGCCAAGCCCACTATTTCACTCGATATCCGCCGCGATGTCACCGCCGATCTCGGAATCGATGCCGCCCAGATTGGCATGGCATTGCGTCCCTTCCTTGCAGGAGAAACAGCCGGCACTTGGCTGGGTCCCGATAATCAAAACTACGACATCAAGGCACGTCTGGCATTGAATGAACGCAGCACCCCTGCTGATCTGGAGCGCATCATGTTGCCGACCAGCCGCGTCGGAGCTGACGGCACGCCCCTCATGGTTCCCTTGAGTCAAGTCGCCCGTATCGTACCGGGCACGGGTGTGCAGCAAATCAATCGCCGCGATCTGACACGGGAAATCGAATTCAATGCCAACGCGCGCGACCGCTCTCCGGGTGAAATCAGTGCCGATATCAAAACAGAACTCAACAAACTCGACTGGCCGCCCGGCTACCGTTATCGCATTGGCGGCTCCACGCGCGACATGGAAGAAGCCTTTCACTACTCATCACAAGCCCTGTTGCTGGCCATCCTGTTCATTTACATGATTCTGGCCGCCCAGTTCAACAGCTTCATCCAGCCCATTTCCATCATGATTTCCCTGCCGCTCACGCTTATCGGCGTGGTGCTTTCATTGATGATATTCCGCAGCACCCTCAACATTTTCTCGATTATCGGTTTCATCCTGCTCATGGGGCTCGTCACCAAAAACGCCATCCTGCTCATTGACTTCGCCATCCGCGCCCGCAAAGACGGCATGGGTCGCGAAGCCGCCCTGATCGAAGCCGCACGCGTTCGCTTTCGCCCCATCAGCATGACCTCACTGGCCATGATTTTCGGGATGCTCCCCTTGGCCTTCGGCAGCAATACCGAAGGTGCCGAGTTCCGTATGCCCATGGGACAAACCGTCATGGGCGGTGTCATCACCTCATCCATCCTCACGCTGGTCGTCGTGCCGGTGATTTACACCTATCTGGATGACCTTGAAGCCTGGCTCAAGCGCAAACTGCAAAAGCCTGAGTGAGGTAAAAACACCGTTGTTATACCCCGCTATCCAACTGTAGCGTGGTATAATTTCGCCCTTTTTCTTCCGCCACCCGGCCTCCTCCCATGTCCCGCGCCATTCGTAACATCGCCATCATCGCTCACGTCGACCACGGCAAAACCACGCTTGTTGACCAACTCCTGCGTCAGTCGGGTACTTTTGCTGCCCACCAGCAAGTTTCCGAACGGGTCATGGATTCCAATGATCTGGAAAAGGAACGTGGCATCACGATTCTCGCCAAAAACTGTGCGATCGACTACGAAGGCACCCACATCAACATCATCGACACCCCGGGTCACGCCGACTTCGGCGGTGAGGTTGAGCGCGTGCTGTCGATGGTCGATAGCTGTCTGCTACTGGTTGATGCCGTCGAAGGGCCGATGCCGCAAACCCGTTTCGTCACGCGCAAAGCACTGGCACTGGGACTCAAGCCCATCGTCGTCATCAACAAGATCGATCGCCCCGGCGCACGGCCAGACTGGGTGATTAACCACACGTTTGACCTGTTCGACAAACTCGGCGCCAACGAAGAACAGCTCGATTTCCCCGTGGTCTATGCCTCTGCGCTGAACGGCTTCGCCATGCTGGATGCCAGCCAGCCCGGTACCGACATGCGCCCGCTGTTCGATGCCATCCTCGAACATGTGCCGCAACCCAAAGTCGATGCCGAAGCTCCGCTGCAACTACAAATCTGCTCGCTGGATTACTCCAGCTATGTCGGCCGCATCGGCATTGGCCGCATCACCCAGGGTCGTCTGAAACAGGCGCAGGAAGTCGCGGTCATGTATGGCGATGAAGCGCGCGGCAAGGCCAAAGTTAATCAGATTCTCGTTTTCAAAGGCTTGGAACGCGAGCAGACCACGCAAGCCGAAGCCGGCGATATTGTGCTCATCACCGGCATTGAACAAGTGGGTATCGGTGTGACCATCTGCGAACCGGACAAGCTCATGCCGCTGGCTCCGCTCAAGGTCGATGAACCGACACTGACCATGAATTTTCAGGTCAATACCTCACCTTTCGCGGGCAAGGAAGGCAAGTTCGTCACCAGCCGCCAGATCCGCGAACGTCTCAACAAGGAACTGCTCGCCAACGTCGCCCTGCGTGTGGAAGATACCGACGATGCCGACGTGTTTCTGGTTTCCGGACGTGGCGAGCTGCACCTGACCATCCTGCTGGAAAACATGCGCCGCGAAGGCTATGAAATGGCGGTTTCCCGACCGCGCGTGATTTTCAAGGACATTGACGGCGTCAAGTCCGAACCTTACGAACTGCTGACCGTCGATGTGGAAGAAAACCATCAGGGCGCGGTCATGGAAGAACTCGGTCGCCGCCGTGGCGAACTGCAGGACATGCAGCCGGATGGCAAGGGACGGGTACGCATCGAATACCGTATTCCGGCACGCGGTCTGATTGGTTTTCAGGGTGAATTTCTGACGCTCACGCGCGGCACGGGCATGGCCAGCCACATTTTTGACGACTACGGCCCGATGGCCGGCGATATGGCAGAGCGTCGCAATGGCGTGCTGATTTCTCAAGAAAATGGCATGGCTGTTGCCTATGCCCTATGGAAACTGCAAGATCGCGGCCGCATGTTCGCATCACACGGCGATCAGGTCTATGAAGGCATGATCATCGGCATCCACAGCCGCGACAACGACCTCGTGGTCAACCCGATCAAG
>CAYTHB010000071.1:0-14825 GCA_964437515.1 uncultured Sterolibacterium sp. | reverse complement strand
TTGATGCGCCACTTGACGTAGAAATCCACCTGCATCGGCTTCTTCTCGGCCGTCAGGAAACGCTCGGGCTCCGGCGTATCCATGGTGAGGATGCGCTTTTCAAAGAAACGCACATTCTGGATCAGCGGCCATTTCCATTGCAAACCGGGTTCATTGATAACTTCCGTCACCTCACCCAATTGAAAAACGATGGCATATTGACGCTGATCGACGGTAAACAGACACATCGCTAAAGTCATCAAGATGACCAGTAGTGCCGTAGCAAACAAGGAAAAAATGCGCGGCATTATCGGTCTCCTCTATCACTACGATCTCGCGAACGCAATAAATCGCGCGAGCGTGACAGTCCGCTATCTTTGCCTGACTGCTCCAGTTGCGGCGGTGTTTCATTAGAAATGCTGGTCGGTGGATGGGACATTGCCGGAGTCTCATGCCCCGACGACGCAGCCGTCGGCACTTGCGTTGCAGAAGCGGAAACCCCGGCCGCCTGCATCAGCTTATCCAGCGGCAGATACAAGAGATTGCTGCCGCTGCGCGCATCGACCATCACCTTGCTGGTGCTGGACATCACCTGTTGTACTGTATCCAGGTACATGCGACTGCGCGTGACTTCAGGGGCTTTGTTGTATTCCACCAGAATCTGCTTGAAGCGGCTGGCCTCCCCTTCGGCATTGGCAATCACGCTCTGCTTGTAGCCTTCAGCCTCCTGAAGCAGACGCGAAGCCGTACCGCGTGCACGTGGAATGACATCATTGGCATACGCCTGCCCTTCATTCTTTTGGCGTTCACGATCCTGTCCGGCTTTCACCGCATCATCAAAGGCTGCCTGCACCTGCTCGGGCGGCTGCGTGCTTTGCAACGTCACGGCGGTGACCAGCACACCGGTTTCATAACGATCCAGAATTTCCTGCATCAGCTTGGTGGTATTGGCGGCAATCTGTTCACGTCCTTCGTACAGCACGAAGTCCATCTTGCTCTTGCCCACGACTTCACGAATCGCGGTTTCCGCCGCCCCCATCACTGTTTCTTCCGGGTGGCGATTTTTGAAGATGAAATTCTGCGCGTCCTTGAGCCGGTACTGAACCGCAAACTGCACCATGACAATGTTCTCATCATCGGTCAGCATCAGTGCTTCTTTCAGCACCTTGCTGGAACCCCGATAACCCACTTCGATGGTGCGTACCCGCGACAAATCGACGATTTCGTGAGATTCAACTGGCCACGGCAGACGCATATTGGGGCCCGGGCCGGTAATCCGGTTGTAACTGCCAAAACGCAGCACGACACCGCGCTGGCCTTCATCGACGATATAGATTCCACTGGCCAGCCACATCGCCAGCACCAAGACCAGCAGAATGACGATGCCGCCTCCAAACTGACGACTATTCAAGGGTGGGCGCATGTCGTCGCCCCCTCCTGTTCCACGGCCATTGCCTTTTTTACCGAACACAGACGACAGATGCCGATTGACATCGCGCCAAAGCTCTTCAAGGTCAGGTGGGCCATCGCCCCGGTTATTCCCTCCAGGATTAGGGCGATTCCCCCAACCGTGGTCGTTCATGGACATCAATATCGCAGTGATCACTGGTCGCACTCGTGGTCAAAAAAATGGAATTTTGCTGCCTTGCCCCGCTCAGGCCGAAGAATCCGTCAGGGGTGACCATGCCACATCCGCCATAACGGCATCCTCCCCATGACTCCGTATTTGTTCTAGGTGCTCACGCGCAATTTCAGTCAGTGCAGCACGCAGAAAATCGATGCCAGCACCCGTTCGCGCACTCAGCCGAACCCGCGAAATTCTAGCATATTCATCACGCTCGACGCCCGCCTCGGCTGCTGTTGCATCGATCTTGTTCCAGATCACAACCTGCGGCACTTCGGCCGCACCGATCTCCGCAAGCACCTGATTTACCGCTGCCATCTGCTGGTCACGATCGGGACTGGAAGAATCCACCACATGCAGCAGCAAATCCGAACCCGCTGTCTCCTCCAGCGTGGCATGAAAAGCCGCAACCAGAGCATGCGGCAGATCACGAATAAAGCCCACCGTATCGGAAATCACGATCTGTCCCGTCTCGGGCAGATACAAGCGACGCGTGGTCGTATCCAGTGTGGCAAACAACTGATCGGCCGCATACGCACCGGCCTTGGTCAGATTATTGAACAGCGTGGATTTCCCTGCATTGGTGTAGCCCACCAAGGAAACCGTCATGACATCCTGCCGCCCGCGTGCCCGCCGACGCACCGCGCGCTGACGCTCCAGCAGCTTAAGGCGTTCCTTGAGTAAGGCCACACGCTTGCCCAGCAGTCGCCGGTCGGTTTCCAGTTGGGTTTCCCCTGGGCCACGCAAGCCGATCCCACCTTTTTGTCGCTCTAGGTGCGTCCAGCCGCGCACCAGCCGCGTTGCAAGATGTTGCAGTTGCGCCAGCTCGACCTGGAGTTTTCCTTCATGGCTTTTGGCACGCTGAGCAAAGATATCGAGGATCAGCGCGCTGCGATCAACCACACGACAAGCCACGACTTTTTCCAGATTGCGTTGCTGCCCGGCAGATAGTTCATGGTTGAAAATGACGATATCAGCCTGATGCAGACGCACTGCCGATGCCACTTCCTCTGCCTTGCCTTTTCCCACATACGTCGCGGCATCCGGCGCTTGCCGCTTGCCGTGGATCACCGCCTCAGCATGTACTCCGGCACTGCTGACCAGCAATTCAAATTCAGCAAGATTTTCAGCATAGCCGCCATCACCAAAGTCCAGCTGGACAAGGACAGCCCGCGTTTGGGGAGTGGATGAAGAGGATGCGCCGCGAACAGCTTTAGCAGTCATGCGTATATCTTGAACAAGCTGTTGAAGCCACACACTCGACGATGTGTTGCTTCACGAAAAATCAGTCGTGATCGGCATCCTGACTGATCGTCACCGGACGTGCCGGAACGATGGTCGAAATGGCATGTTTATAAACCATTTGGGTCACGGTATTTTTAAGCAGCACCACATACTGATCGAAGGATTCGATCTGCCCTTGCAGCTTGATGCCATTGACCAGATAGATCGACACCGAAACATGCTCCTTGCGCAAGGTGTTCAGAAATGGGTCTTGTAAAGTTTGCCCTTTGTTGCTCATGTTGATTGACCTTTTAAGTGAGAGCGATGCTGCCAGTAATGTAAAAGAATTTACCGCTTGATGCTATCTCGTCGCGTGTTCAAATCATGAACCTTGCCGAGGCCGCACACGGGGACGCTTGGAAGCCGTTGGAGCTGACGTGCCTTTAGAGGCTGGGCTTTTACGTAGTGCCGATGCGTCACGTTTTGTCGATGTCTGTGTTTTAGGCGCAAGAGTGCGTTTCCGCGGAGCCGGTTTTTTCTCGTCAAACGGATTTTCCGTGCTCTTGAACTGGATACGTAGCGGCGTTCCCTGAAGTTTGAACGCCGTCATGAAACAACGCTCCAGATAACGCCGATACGAGTCCGGCACATCATCCAGCGCATTGCCATGAATGACAATGATCGGGGGATTCTGTCCGCCTTGGTGAGCGTAACGCATCTTCGGTCGGAAGATGCCATGACGCGGGGGGGCTTGCTTGGCGACAGACGCTTCCAGAACGCGCGTCAGTTTAGGAGTCGCCAGTTTCGCCATCGCCGCAGCCCACGCCTTATCGACGGAAGTCAGCAGCCCGGTAATCCCCTCGCCTTGCAATGCCGAAATGTAATGCACGCGGGCAAATCCGAGGAAATTCAACTTGTGCTCAATCGTCTCCTTGATCTGCTCACGACGATACGCATCCACGGCATCCCATTTATTTACCGCCACCACCAGCGCACGCCCCGATTCGATGGTGAAGCCGGCAATATGGGCATCCTGATCGGAAATATCCTGACTGGCATCAACCATCAAGATCACCACATTACTTTGCTCAATAGCTTGCAGCGTTTTGATGACCGAAAATTTCTCGATTGCCTCAAACACTTTGCCACGCCGCCGCAAGCCTGCCGTATCAATCAGCACATAGTCCTGACCATTGCGGGTAAACGGCACTTCAATGGCATCGCGCGTCGTCCCCGGCATGTCGAAGGCGATGACGCGCTCTTCGCCCAGCAAGGTATTGATGAACGTGCTTTTACCCACATTCGGCCGACCCGCAACCGCCACACGCGGACCGGGATAAGACGCATCCGCTTCAGTTTCGGGAGGGAAGGGTGCCAAGGCTTCTTCAATCAGCTCACGCACGCCATCACCATGCGCCGCCGAAATCACCAGCGGCACACCACAGCCCAGTTCATGAAACTCGGCAGCGATCACAGGGCGATTCATCCCCTCACCCTTATTCACCACCAAGAGCAATGGCCGACCGGTGCGCCGCAGACGTTCGGCGATCACCTTGTCCTGCGCGGTCAGGCCATTGCGCCCATCGACCACGAACAGCAGCATGTCGGCTTCGGCAATCGCCGCTTCCGCCTGACGCGCCATTTCGTGCATGATGCCATTCTTGGCAGACGGCTCGAAGCCGCCGGTATCCACCACAAGATACGCACGATCGCCCACGCGACCATGACCATAATGCCGGTCACGCGTCAGTCCCGGTTGATCCGCCACCAGTGCATCACGCGTTTTGGTCAGCCGGTTGAAGAGGGTCGACTTGCCAACATTCGGGCGGCCGACAATAACGAGGGTAGGTTTCATCTGGACAAAATCGTGATCTGCTTGAAAGAAGACATCGGAAGGTTTATGGATTCCAATCATCCGATGTTCCGCTATTTCAAAGACAGAGCCTGTATCGTGCCGTTGCGTGACTGCACAATGAAGCCATTTTTGTAGCGTTGCGGATCCGCAGTAATCGCACTGTTTGCCATGATATAGCGTGCAGAAAATGCACCATTGTCATTGCGCAGCAGATGCACCACGCCCAGGCTATCTGCCACAGCCACGTAGTCATTAATCACCAGCGGTTTTGACAAACCACGATAAGCCAGCTTGTCCTGCTTCCACAAGCTGGAGCCATTCGTGCGGTCATAGGCCTGCACTGCGCCCTTTTCTTCGCTCACATAAACGCCCTTCTTGTCGATATCCAACCCGGTGCTGCTCGAAACATCACGAGACCAGACCGGATTGCCATTACTCAGATCGAAGCAGGCCACTCGCCCCTGATACGCCACGGCACACACCATATTCCCATAGACAACCGGTGGACTCGTGATATCGGCGACCCGTTCAAGTTCCGTAGCACCCTTGGGTAAGGCTACGGTCGCTTCCCATGCTGGGGCACCATTCGCAGAATTCAGCGCGACCAGTTTTCCTCCGGGGAAGCCGGCCAATACAGCACGACCACTCAACACGACACCCACATGGCTACGTAATGAAAGTGCCGGCGTACTCCTTTGATAGACCCAGAGCCGCTTGCCATCCTTGGCATCCAAGGCAAAGATACGTGAATCGCCACTACGGACGATTACCCTGTCTTCCCCCACTGTGGGGGCAGACAGAATTTCAGAACTGAGTTGAGTTTTCCAAACAAGTTTGCCACTGGACGCATCGAAAACTTGTACTTCGCCCTTATCCGTACCCACAGCAACGATCTTGTCATTACTGCCAACGCCACCGGATAGCGTACTTCCAATATTGATACGCCAAACTATCGCACCATGATCAGAACGCATCAGCGTGCCATCTTCTGCGGCCGCATAAATACTGTTCCCCACCACGGCGGGCGTTAGAACGTAATTCCGACTGCGCCCCACACTCACTTGTCCATCGCTCACCAATTGGGTAATGGGCGTGAAAGAAACAAGTTCAGCGGGTTTATTTTTAGGCTCGCTGGCAAAGGGGTTCAAGGATGAACAGGCGGACAACAAGAGCGAAAGGGCAACCATGCCTACCTGTAAAGCAGAGTACGGGTGAGACTGGCGCATCATGGCTTCTGACCTCCCGCAGGCTTCATGCTCCCTCCCAATGATTCCAGCTTGGTCAGCAGCATCTCACGATAGGCCGTCTGTGGCGATTCCGAGGCCGACTTTTTCTGTTCTTCATCAAACCGGTTCAGTGCGTCCTGATAAGCAGTCTTGGCCTCATCGAGTTTCCCTTGCAAGGCCAGGGTATCCCCCTTCATCTCCGCAAAACGGGGAGCGAACGATGCCTCAGGCGTCACTGTCAACACACGCAGTGCTTCGTCATAACTCTTTTCTTCCAGCAACAATGACACCAGACGCAAACGTGCAAGATCACGCATCTCGGCATCACTGGCATGTTCACCTGCCCAGCTCAACTGAACTTTTGCCGCTTTGGGATCATTCGCCTCAAGCTGGGCACGTGCCGATTGCAAAGCCGCCATTCCGGCATAAATCGTGCGAGGAAAGCGATTGATGATTTCACCCGCCAACTCACGCGATTTTTTGGCGTCATGCGTATTGGCAGCACGCTCGACCGCAGAATACAGCGCACTGGCTTGTACGGCCTGATCGCGCTGCCACCAGTTCCACCCTTGCCAGGATGCCATCCCCAGCAACACCACAATCAATAATCCCGTAACCAGATTGCCGTACTGCTTCCACCAGGTTTTGAGTTCGTCGATCTGTTCTTGTTCTTCGAGGTCAAAGGCTGCCATCTTCGTCGTCCCATTCAAAAATCAGTTGATTAACCGCATCGGCCAGTTGTTCAAGTGCTACGCGATGCTGCGTGCTTGCGCCAGCTTCGCCACCTGCCTGCACATTGCGTAAGGATTTCAGCGTCACTTCTCCTGCCGCCGCCTCGTCATCGCCAACGATTATCGCCAGCGTGGCACCCGAAGCATCAGCACGTTTCATTTGTGATTTGAAGCTCCCACCCCCGCAATGCAGTTGCACGGAAAACCCATGATCGCGCAACCCTTCCGCCGCACGGAAAGCCAAGCGCTGCGCGGCTTCGCCTTGATGCACTAGATACACATCGGGTGTATAGCGTTCCGACTGGCCGCCCTGATCTAGCCAAAGTGCCAACAGCCGTTCTATGCCCATCGCAAAACCACATGCCGGTGCGGATTTGCCGCCCAATTGCGCCACAAGGCCATCGTAACGCCCACCAGCACACACGGTTCCTTGTGCGCCCAGACTATCCGTGACCCATTCAAAAACGGTGAGGTTGTAATAGTCCAGCCCACGCACTAGGCGCGGATTGATGCGATAAGGAATCCCCGCATCTTTAAGCAGGGTCTGCACCCCCTCAAAATGCTGCAAGGATTCTGCCCCCAGATAATCAATCAGTTTCGGCGCACTTTCGACGATCGCCTGCATTGCCGGATTTTTGCTATCCAGTATCCGCAGGGGATTGGTATGCAAACGCCGTTGCGCATCCGCATCCAGCACTGCCGCATGCTGCTCAAAATGTGCAATCAAGGCGGCGCGATGCTGCTGGCGTTCTTCCAGTTGCCCTAAGGAGTTGATCTCCAGACGCACATCTTCCAGCCCGAGGTCATCCCACAATCGCTGACACATGATGATCTGCTCGGCATCAATATCCGGACCACTCAAGCCCAGTGCCTCGACACCAATCTGATGAAACTGGCGATAGCGACCTTTTTGCGGCCGCTCATGGCGAAACATCGGCCCCTGATACCACAGCCGCTTGGGGCCGTCATACAGCAGATTGTGTTGCAATACGGCACGCACACAACTCGCCGTGCCTTCAGGACGCAAGGTGAGTTGCTCGCCATTGAGGCTGTCAGTAAAGGAATACATTTCCTTTTCGACGATATCGGTGACCGCACCGATGGCGCGCGCAAATAAAGGCGTTGGTTCCACCAGAGGCATGCGGATGGGACGATAACCGTAGCTCCCCAACCACAACCGCACAGTTTCCTCGAATTGCTCCCAGAGTTCGGCATCATCAGGCAGGATGTCGTTCATCCCACGGATCGCCTGCAATGTTTGTGTCATATCATTCTTCAGCAACGGCAAGACGCAATGGATATTTTCGCGTCACATAATCATCAATAATGGCGCGGAATTCGCTGGCGATATGCTCGCCTTTGAGAGTCACCGTGCGTTCGCCATCCACATATACAGGGGCAACAGGAGTCTCTCCCGTTCCCGGCAAACTGATACCGATACTGGCGTGTTTGCTCTCGCCTGGACCATTCACCACACACCCCATGACCGCCAAGGTCATATTCTCCACACCAATGCGTTGTGCACGCCATTCCGGCATACGTTCGCGCACATACGCCTGGATGTCCTGTGCCAATTCCTGAAACACGGTGCTGGTGGTACGCCCACAGCCCGGACAAGCCGCGACCAGCGGGGTGAAGGCACGCAAGCCCATGGTTTGCAGGATTTCCTGTGCCACGATCACTTCGCGGGTGCGATCCCCATTGGGTTCCGGGGTCAGCGAAACGCGGATGGTGTCGCCGATGCCTTCCTGCAACAACACGCCCATTGCCGCCGTTGAAGCCACAATGCCCTTGGAACCCATCCCGGCTTCAGTCAGCCCCAGATGCAGTGCGTAATCACAACGTGCGGCCAGCTCCCGATAAATGGCAATCAAATCCTGCACCCCTGAAACTTTGCAGGACAATACGATCTTGTTACCTGCCAGCCCCAATTCTTCGGCGCGGGCAGCACTTTCCAGTGCGGAAGTCACCATCGCCTCACGCATGATGGCCACTGCATTCTTAGGCACGGCACGCGCCGCGTTTTCATCCATGATGCGCGCCAGAAGAGCCTGATCGAGGCTCCCCCAATTCACCCCAATGCGGATCGGCTTGTCATGCTGACAGGCGATCTCGATGAGTCGGGCAAACTGCTCATCCCGGCTCTTGCCCTTACCGACATTGCCTGGGTTGATGCGCAGCTTGTCGAGCACCGCCGCGCATTCGGGAACTTCATCGAGCAATTTATGGCCATTGAAATGAAAATCACCGACCAGCGGCACATTCACATTCATCTTGAGCAATTGCTCGCGCACCTTGGGAACAGCTAGGGCTGCCTCCCGTGTATTCACGGTCAGACGCACGATTTCCGAACCGGCACGCGCCAGTTGTGCCACCTGCAAGGCCGTGGCAATGTGATCGACGGTGTCGGTGTTAGTCATGGACTGCACGACCACCGGCGCATTATTGTCGCCACCCACGACGACCTGCCCCACCATGACTTGACGCGTCACGCGACGTGACAGTGGGTTTTCAGATGAACGGGATTCCATGACGGTCATTCCAGTGTGAAACGGGCGACATCGACTTTGGTATAGGGCTGCATATCGATCGCACGCTCCTCATATTGCAGTTGGACGTGGGGTGCATTACCCACCACCACCGCAAAGGGTGGCTTGCCGTTGACAACCTGACGCGTCCCCGGCGGGTTGCTCTGCGCAAAGATGGTGCGTTTTGTCGCATCCTTGACCTCGACCCAAGATTTGTCATCAAAGCTAAAGATGAGCTGACGCAAAGCAGGATCGCTGGCTACATTGGCTACATTGGCTGCATTGACCGCATTGGCGACGTTCAAAGGCGGAGACTGCACTTTCAACGCGCTATCCTTCTCCACCAAGCCAGTTTTTTGTACGGAAATCTCCACGGGATTAGCCGTAGAAGGTGGACTCGAAGAATCATGCGTATTTGTGCCCATCTTATTGCTTGGCAAAGCAACATCCGGCGGTATTGTTTTTTCCTCCAGAGGTACCGTCGCTGCAACCGGTATTTCAATGTCCGCGGCTTTCGACGATACCGGCGGTGCCGGCCATAAAAAATAAACCGCCGCTGCCATCAGCAAAACGATAGCTGCACCCCATGACATCACGAAACGCAATGATTCGCCACGCCATCCCGTCTGAGGTAGGCTCGCCCCTGTGGTCGGTGGAACTTCGATACCACCAGTGGATGCTGGAAACTGTCGATTGAAAATGGCGAGCAAGTCTGTTGCATCCATCTGCAACAGCCTTGCATAGTTCCGGATAAACCCGCGAATTATGGCTGCATCTGGTAACTGATCAAACCGGTCACCTTCAAGAGCCTCGATCTGACGTGGGCTGTATTTGATGACTTGAGCCACATCCGTTATCGTAAGCCCACGCTCCTTGCGCAATTCAGAGAGGCGCTGCCCCAACGAACCTGCCGCAAGCCCCGACGTATCCATAGCCGGGGCGCGGGATGAAGCAGATGAATCCGTTTGCACCGTCGTCATTCGAATTTTCCTTGTGACAACTTGATCTGCTCCGGGCTACCATGAAATTTTCGGTTCAACTGCGAAGCGTAGGTCAACTCATCTTCGCGATCTCCCAGCTTGCGCTCTATCCGAACGGCAAGCCAGAGCGTTTCCGCCGCTGGCGAGGTCAGCTTATGCAATTCCTGCAAATATTGGCGCGCGACCACATAACGTGCCTGACGGTAGTTGATATCGGCAAGAAAATAAAGCGCACGCACATTACCGGATTCCAAACGCAATGCACGCATGAAATATTCTTCAGCCCCCTTGTCATCCTTGATACGCAACAAGCATTGCCCCGCATTGGTGTTGGGCATGGCAGGCGTTGAGTACAAGGGGTTTTTGATGGCATTGTTGAAATAAGCCAACGACTGCTGTTCACGTCCGGTCTGACACAAAAACCAACCAAAATTGTTGTTGATTTCGGGATCATTGGGAGCCATGCGCAAAGCTTCTTCAAAGCTCTTTTCTGCCGAAACGTTCTCGCGCAACTGCATATAAGACAGCCCCATCAGATTGTACGCAGGGGCATAAGAGGCATCGGCTGCCAGGGCAATACGTCCCTCATCCAGTGCCACGGCCACATTACCTTTTTGCAGATAGAGGGACCCCAACTCTGTGTGCACCTTGGCACGTTGCTGACTATCCGTTATCGCTACCTGTTGAGAAACGGCCTGCTCGGCATTTCTCTCGGATGTCACCACGCCCCCCGCGCATCCCGTCAAAATACAGGCTGCCAGCCATGCAAAAAATGCATGAGATTGCAGAGTGTGTTGCTTGCTGTATTTCAACCTTGGCATGACTTCGGTTCCTTCCTGACGATACGGATGGGGGCGGTTGATGATGTATGAGAATGATTTACTCTCGCAGAAATCGTTCTGGCAGTAGATGAATCGTCATACGAGGGATACGTTTGTGCCGTTTGCAGAGTACGCTTCGTGCGATCACGCACTTGTCCTGCCAGTTGGCCACAGGCTGCATCGATATCATTACCCCGCGTCTTGCGCGTCGTGGTCACAATATCGGCCTGCATCAGGATGTCTGAAAAATGCCGGATGCGCGAAGCTGAAGAACATCGGAACCCGGAATTCGGAAACGGGTTGAACGGAATCAGGTTGAACTTGCAGGGAACCTCTTTGACCAGACGCAAGAGCTCGCGTGCATCAGCATCACGATCATTCACACCGTCTAGCATCACATATTCAAAAGTCACAAAATCACGCGGCGCCTTGTCCAGATAGCGACGACACGCGGCCATGAGTTCGATCAATGGATATTTTCGGTTGATCGGCACCAGGCGATCGCGTAGGGCATCATTGGAAGCATGGAGTGAAACCGCCAACGCAACCGGACACTCATCACGCAAGCGATCCATTCCTGGAACGATGCCTGACGTCGATACTGTCACACGACGACGTGACAATCCATACGCATGATCATCCAGCATCAGATGCAGGGCAGCAATCACATTTTCAAGATTGGCCAAGGGCTCACCCATGCCCATCATCACCACATTACTGATGATACGCTCATCCTCGTGAGCAATATCCTGATGAACATCCAGCAAGCGGGATGCTTGCCAGAGCTGTCCGATGATTTCAGCCACACTCAGATTACGATTAAATCCTTGCTTCCCCGTCGAGCAGAAAGCGCAATCCAATGCGCAACCCGCCTGACTCGAAACACACAGCGTCCCACGTCGCTCTTCGGGAATGAAAACCGTCTCAATGGCGTTCCCGCTGCCTACATCGAAAAGAAACTTACGAGTGCCATCTTCCGAAATATGGTCGCGCACAAGCGCAGGTGGCTGAATGCACGCAGCATCGGATAGCTTGGTACGCATTGCCTTGGCGACATCCGTCATCAAGGAAAAATCGCTTACACCTTCTTGATGCAGCCAGTGCATGATCTGGCGGGCACGCATTTTCTCGCGCCCAGGTGTTTCACCCAGATGCGTGAAAAATGCCGCCAGACCGGCGGCATCCATATCCAGCAAATTAGATTTCTCCGGGTTCATGCACCCGCCTTGTCATCAAGGAGTCATGTGTAATGCGCAATGTATCCAGCGCACACAAATGCTCAACGCGAATAGACATTCAGCGCCGGAAAGAAATAAGCAATCTCGACGGCTGCGGTTTCAGGTGCATCCGAACCATGAACGGCATTGGCGTCGATACTGTCCGCAAAATCCGCACGAATCGTACCCGGTGCCGCTTTTTTGGGATCAGTCGCCCCCATCAGATCACGATTTTTCAGAATGGCACCTTCGCCTTCCAAAGCCTGCACCATCACCGGACCGGAAATCATGAAAGACACGAGATCCTTGAAAAAAGGACGCTCACGATGCACTGCATAAAAGCCTTCGGCTTCCTTTTGTGACAAGTGCACCATTTTTGCAGCCACGACCTTCAGGCCAGCAGCTTCAAAGCGTGCATAAATCTGACCAATGACATTTTTGGCAACGGCATCAGGCTTGATAATGGAAAGGGTACGTTCAACAGCCATTTTTTCTACTCCAAACGAAGTTAAGCAAACAAAATAACTGCTTATTTTAACTTAATTTCAGAGGGCTCCCCACGGTTTTCCAAGGTTTTTTCAAGGCAAACCGTATTCTTGCGACGAAACAACCGCCACGCTCCAAGCATCACCGAGGGATGACGATCGCTCTTTGCTTGCAGTATTTGTCGCAATCCTTCGCGCAATCGAGCCTCACTCGGAATCATGACCCCTTGCTGAGACAGAAGGTAACGCAATAAATTACGCGCACGCGCTTCAGGCAAGCTCGACAACCCCGCCACAGGGAATGGAAATAACAAAGGAACAGCTCCCGCATCCAGACGCGCGAGATCATCCAACAGGTCGGCTGCCTCTGCAAAACGTCCTGCTGCCCGAGCCAGACAAGCATCGGCGGCAGGAAAACGTTCTCTCAATGCGGGCATGACCCGATGCCGCAGATAATTTCTCGACCAGCGAAGATCAGCATTGCTCTCGTCATCAACCCATTGCAAGGCATTCTTCTGAAGATACGCCTCCAGGGAATCGCGTGAAACGCTCAATAAAGGACGTAATACGCTTAATCCTTGGCGAAGCAGGCGTACTTCCGGCATGGCGCGAGCGCCATGCACACCCCCACTGCGTAGTAAATTAAACAGCAAGGTTTCTGCTTGGTCATGACGATGCTGCGCCAAAATCAACCAGTCAGCTTCACTTGCTGCAAAAACTTCATATCGGCGGGCGCGCGCAGCAGCCTCCAAACCTTCGGGCGCGTTAGGCGGCACAGTAATATGGACAGCTTTTAGCGGAATAGCACACGCTGTACATAATTGCCGACAGAAACTCAACCACGCATCAGCATGCACGCTAAGGCCATGATGCACATGGCAAGCGGCCAGCGAATAGCCCCAAGATGGTTGCAATACCCACAAAGCATGTAACAAGGCAACCGAGTCACGGCCACCCGACAAACCAACAAGCAGCCGCTGGGAGGCTGCATCAACCGGTAAGTAACGACGTAGCGTATCGTCAATAACAGTAAGGAGACGATCAGGCTGCGCGTTGTTCCTTGAACTTGCCATAACTCATCAAGCGGTCAAAACGTCGCTCCACCAACTCGGCAGCAGAAAGATCAGCCACCTGACGCAAGGCATCCTGTATGGCTTTCTTGAGCGAAGCAGCCATCGTCTGCGGCGCACGATGAGCCCCACCCACAGGCTCACTGATGACGCGATCAATAAGCCCCAAGGATTTCAGGCGTGAAGCCGTAATCCCCATCGTCTCAGCAGCATCATTGGCACGCTCAGCACTTTTCCAGAGGATGGAAGCACACCCCTCAGGAGAAATCACCGCATAGGTCGAATATTGCAGCATCATGACAGCATCACCAACCGCAATCGCCAGCGCACCACCCGAGCCGCCTTCTCCAATGATCGTCGTAATCAAGGGAACTTTTAGCTCCGCCATTACCAACAAATTGCGACCGATTGCTTCAGATTGACCGCGCTCCTCCGCACCAATACCGGGATACGCACCCGGTGTGTCCACGAAAGTGATAATGGGAATATCAAACTTTTCCGCCAGACGCATCAAGCGCAGCGCCTTGCGGTAGCCTTCCGGTCTGGGCATCCCGAAATTTCGCATGATTTTTTCTTTGGTGTCGCGCCCCTTCTGATGGCCGATCACCATGACCGACTGCCCATTAAATCGAGCCAAGCCACCCACGATCGCCTGATCGTCTGCATAAGAGCGATCACCATGCAACTCTTCGAAATCAGTAAACATCATTCCAATGTAATCCAGCGTATAGGGGCGCTGAGGATGACGTGCGACTTGCGCAATTTGCCAAGGCGTGAGTTTCGCGTAAATATCCTTGAGCAAATTCTGATTCTTGACTTCAAGGCGGCTGATTTCATCCGAAATATCCACCGCAGAATCATCCTGCGCAAAACGCAAAGCCTCGATTTTTGCATCGAGTTCAGCGATGGACTGTTCAAAATCTAGAAATGTTGTTTTCATGGAGATGGCCTCACGACAATCCCGGAATTGTACCGGATTGAGTCCGAAATGCAGCGCAAACATGCAGCCCGGCAAGCACGATTCTACGGTTCGTAAACGGCCAAAGCCCTCTTACGAGGGCTTTGGTTTTATGGGGAGTCTGGCG
>CAYTHB010000070.1:0-14896 GCA_964437515.1 uncultured Sterolibacterium sp. | reverse complement strand
GAACCCTCGTATGCAGCTTGGGAAGCTGCCGTTCTACCATTGAACTACACCCGCGATGAAGCCGAGATTCTAGCAGCACTCACGTCGAGCATGATGGCTTGCGGTAAAATTCAGCCCCATGTTCGAATACACCCTCAACGGCACAGTGTGCACGCTGGATGCAGAAATCAGCATTGCGCAATTATTGGCTTCGCTGGATCTGACAGGAAAACGACTGGCCGTTGAAATGGACGGACAGATCGTTCCAAAAAGCCAGCATTCCACCTGCAAAATCGTGCAAAACTGCCGCATCGAAATCGTTGTCGCCGTTGGCGGCGGCTGACCCTTTCATTCACACATTGTTTCCCTATGAACGACGACAAACTGATCATTGCCGGCAAGGCGTATGACTCGCGCCTGCTGGTGGGCACGGGCAAATACAAGGATTTTGCCGAAACGAAACAAGCGGTGGATGCCTCTGGCGCGCAAATCATCACGGTGGCGATACGGCGCACCAATATCGGCCAAGAGCCAGGACAACCTTCCTTGCTGGAAGTGCTGCCACCCGACCAATACACCTTGCTGCCCAACACGGCAGGCTGTTATACCGCCGATGATGCGGTGCGCACCTTACGACTCGCGCGCGAACTGCTCGATGGCCATGACCTCGTCAAGCTCGAAGTTTTGGGCGATTCCAAAACGCTGTTTCCCCACATGCCTGAAACATTGAAAGCGGCCGAAATACTGGTCAAGGATGGCTTCAAGGTCATGGTGTATTGCAGCGATGACCCCATTCAAGCCAAACTCTTGGAAGACATCGGCTGTGTGGCCGTGATGCCATTGGCTTCGCTCATCGGTTCGGGGATGGGCATCCTCAATCCGTGGAACCTGCGGCTCATCATCGACAATGCCCAAGTACCGGTGCTGGTCGATGCTGGTGTGGGGACGGCTTCGGATGCGGCGATTGCAATGGAACTGGGCTGCGATGGCGTGCTGATGAATACCGCCATCGCTCAAGCACGCGACCCGATCCGCATGGCAAGTGCCATGAAAAAAGCGGTCGAAGCCGGGCGTGATGCCTACCTTGCTGGACGGATGCCCAAAAAACTGTATTCCGCCACACCCAGCTCGCCCACCGAAGGGTTGATTAACGCCGCGAAGTCGAGCACATCTTGAACGACATTGACTCCTCCACCCACGAACAGAGTCACGGCCACATCCGCAGCTATGTGTTGCGACAAGGACGTGTCTCCAACGCACAGCAGCGACATCATGACGAAGGAATGCCTCGTTGGGGACTTCCCTATCGTACATCGCAACTCGACTGGACTACGGTATTTGGTCGCTCACCGGCCACAGCCCCGAAAATTCTTGAAATCGGCTTTGGCATGGGAGAAACCACGGCACGAATTGCGGCCGAACATCCGGAAAATGATTATCTCGGTATCGAAGTGCACACGCCGGGGGTGGGCAGTCTGCTCAAGGAAATCGATGAACGCGGCTTAAATAATCTGCGCATCTGTCAGCACGATGCCGTCGAAGTCTTGCGCGACATGATCCCGCTCTCCTCACTGGCCGGCATCCATGTATTTTTCCCCGACCCCTGGCCGAAAAAACGTCAGCAGAAACGACGGTTGATACAGCCCCCTCTGGTACGCATGCTGGCAGAACGACTGACGCCGGGCGGCTATCTGCACTGCGCAACCGACTGGGAAGAATACGCTGTACAGATGGTTGAAGTGCTGGCTGCGGAAGCCTTGCTGGAAAATACCGGCACACTGACGGGTGGATTCGCAGAGCGACCTGCCTATCGACCACAAACAAAATTCGAGACACGTGGCCTGCGGCTCGGACATGGCGTCTGGGATGTCGTCTTTCGACGCAAGACACAGTGAGATGTGAAATGCGCACATTCACATCACTACATCCTTGCTACCGTCGGTTCAGCATTTTTTTCCTGACCCTTTTTCTCACAAGCTGCGCCACCCTCAACACGGGGCCACGCCAAGTCGACATTCCCATCACCCGGCTACAGGAAAGTCTCGCCAAGCGATTCCCGCTCGATAAACGCGTGCTGGAAATGTTTCGCATCCAGCTCACACAGCCGCAACTATCCACCCTGCCGGAACAAGAACGACTACTCATCACGCTGAACACGGCAGTTTCGACACCGCTGACCACACAGCCCTGGCAAGGGCGTCTGGCTCTATCGAGCAAACTATTCATTGACGCCCCACGAAACGCAGTGGTCATGCGTGAAGTCCGCGTGGAAAAACTGACTGCCGATGGCATGGACGACGCTCGTCAGCGGATACTGGCGAAAGTGGTCGATTTCGTTGCCGATCACGTCCTGCAAGACAGCGTGCTCTACAACTTCAAGCCAGACGAACTCCGCTATCTGGGCACACAATATGTTCCTACTGCCATACGTCCGACAAGCGATGCCCTACGGCTGACTTTTGAGCCTGCCAGTGCAACGACACCGCCTGCCTCCCGTTAGCGTGAAACAACGAAAACGGAGTCGGGTTGAAGCTTCGAGCGTAGCGAGCAAATCAATAGCCGCCCCTTGAGGGGCGGATGGGTGGGGTGGGCGTTTAGGGTAACGTTTGTTTCATCCTCTGTGGGGGGAGACGGCTACCATGTACGTTAATTCATTCATCCCGTTACAAAACAAAGCGGTTTTCAACAACGAGTGCAAACTATGTCCGCACCTCGCCGCTAGCAGACGCGCGTGCCGTCAGCAGGTAAAGGATATATTGATTCAGACTTACACCCTGTCGCTTCGCTGACTTCGCCAGATCAGCATGTAGCCGCTTCGGGATTCGCATGACGAAACGTCCAGAATAATCGGACTCGTCCGTCAGTGATGAGGGTTCCGGAATTGAATTTCCGGCTGCCTTACACGCCTTCAACCATGCAGCCGCAGCTGCGTGCGACTCGTTCAATGCTTCGACTTCCGTCGCGCCCCAAGCGGAACAGCCGGGCAGGTCAGGAAAAGTGGCAATCCAACCCTCATCCTCAGCACTCCAATGCAGTTCGACGGGGTAATGTGTTTGTTTTTTCATGCCTTCGCCTCGTATTTATCCATCATGGCGATCAATTGCCGCACTTGATAAGGCGGGACGTTACCACCGCGATTTTGAAAATTCAGACCTACTGGTTCGCCATTGCGTGCATAGGCATGGTGCGACCCTTGTCCGCCTTTATGAATGAACCCCAGCAACTCCGCCGCTTTGCATGCATCCGTAAATCGAACCGCTTTTGGGTTTGCGCGTATCGCCGCGAATAGCTTAATCTTTTGGTTCATTGGCACTAAATATAGTATCAATCCATTTTCAAGACAAGGCACCCTCTGCGCACCCTGTTTATGTCTGATTTATCTGCAATGTTCGGAAAATAAAAACCGCGTATCCACGCGGTTTTTATAATGTTACTGGCACACCTTGAAACGTACTGAAAGGCACTCAGAGATTACAGAACGTCAGCTCGAAAGGAATATCCTGGCTCGATTGGCGATGGCGGTGATCGCTGCCGTCAGGGGTCACGAAGCGGATATTCAGCGCGTATTTGTTTGCGCTGATTTCGGGAACGAAAGGTTCCTGATGGTCGATGCGTAGTCGAAGCATGAGTGCCGTCCGGCCGGCCAGCATCAGCTGAAAAGCACCTTGTGTGGCCGTTTGTTGCTCGGGACGACCCGAGGCGCGCAAAAAGCGCAAAACGATGGAAAGCCCCGAGCAAATGGGGAGCATCGGATTGATCCAGCCATTGAGAGCCTCGCGCCGACGCTCGGGCTCGCGGTGTAGCCAGTAGTGATAGACCGGCAGGTCGAATTCACAGACCCCGCCCGGTATGGCAGCACGGTTCTTGATGGCCATGAGCCATTCGTTTTCGCGGAGATATTGTCCTACCCGCCCCTGCATGGCCAACATCTGAGTGCTGGCCATCTCGATTTCGTAGAGCGCGCCTGAAAGGGCATCTTCAGAAATGTCGGGGTTGTTGCGAAAAGTCAGCAGCGTCTGGCGTTGCCGTTCGAGTTCCTGAATGAGGTCGAACTTTAGGTCGGCTCGTGTAGCGACTTCGAGCACTTCAAACAGGGTCAACAGGGCGACGTGGTGATCTTCCGCAGCGTCGGAACTGACAAAGTGCTGGATCTTGTCGAACAAATCCTCGAGGCGCAACAAAGTGCGAATACGCTCGTTGAGGGGATATTCGTAAGTAATCACGCTTCAAGCACGCGCCATGCGCCAGTCATTGAACATCATATTTTTACGATTTTGAACGATTCACCGACAAACCTCAACCTTCCGACAGGAATTTTTGGGTTTTTAGCATGAAAAGATACTTTTGATGCAGCGCATTCACTTGAGGCACCAAGTGCTCCGATACTCCGTCCCCGTCATTGTCAATGAGGTCATCCGCCACTGCACGTCGCTGCTCACGCGTCGCCTGTGCTGCCATGATGCGCAGGACATCTTCACGCGCCAGCCCACTGCGCTGCATGACTCGGCGGATCTGTGTTTCTTCGTTGCAATCCACCACCAGAATCCGATTCACGCGATCACGATACGTCCCCGATTCGATCAATAACGGAATTTCCATGATGACATAGGGTGCGTCAGTATCGAGTGCAGCACGGCAACGACGCTGGCTTTCCATGCCAATCATGGGGTGCAAGATGGCCTCGAGACGTTTTTTGGCACCGGCATCGCTAAATGCCAGTTTTCGCATGGCGGCACGATCCAGCGCACCTGTCTGCGAGATCAAGCCATCGCCAAATTCCATCCGGATTGCAGGAATGGCCTTGCCTTCGGGAGCCGTCAATTCGTGGGCAATGGCATCGACATCGATGACTGGAATCCCGAGTTGCCTAAACAGCGCGGCCACAGCACTCTTGCCGCTGCCAATGCCCCCGGTCAAACCGAGGATGCGCCCCTCATGCAAACCGTCCAGAGTCATGATCCTAGAAACCGCAGTTGACCGCTTATCATCATCACAAGCTTCATTCATGCTGTATGTTTTTCATTACCTATCAACATCACCTCGCAGGTGAGACCGCTACGCCGTCAATTGCACATTTTACGGGTCGCCTGCCCGCGTTGCTCTTCGTTGCAGGGAGCGGCCATGCGCCCAGTTGTACCCTCCGCGCCTTGCCAGACAACCCGTAAAATGCACACTCGAAGGCGTCCAACTACGGTTTCTAGGATGATTCGTTGGGACAATCATCCAGTGCAATACCGGACAAGCCTGCGGCATCGAGCAGTACCGGCAAATGTTTTTGCAGATCATCTCGTGTCGCGCGAATATCCACCCGCGCAGTCTCGGCTGCTTGTGTGCGGCTTTGAACGATGGCCGTGCGCACACCACGCTGTTTCAAGGCAGCCAATCGAGATTGCGCCGCTGTCTGCGACGAAAAAGACCCCAGCAAAATGGCAAAATGGTTCGAAGCCTGAGTATCTGTTAATAAGGGCTTCGCTTCCTTGATCCCCATTTGCCGCAATTCCTGCATTTTTTTATCAACCAGCACTTTGCTGGCCAATGGCGGGATAAGAACCCAATATTGCGCAGGACGTTCAACCGGATGAATTCCCAATTGAAGAGAGCTCAGCTTGTCCGCAGAGGCTGTCATGACAGACTGCAAACGCTGAGCCTGTTCAACGGGCAAGCCCTCCTGCCCCCCCATCAAACGACAGATTTTCTCCGCCGGATCCGGTGGTGGTGGAACATCGACGATGCGCAGTTTTTCGGGATCTATTTGATGCGTCATGCGTTGTGATTCGCGACCATCCTCCAGTCGCCCAAAATAGCCCTGGCTCCAGGCAAAAAACAACAAATTGCCCAGAACGGCCAGAAAAAAGGTGATACGCCAAAACAAGGTCATAATGAATTTCAACCCACCTTGGGCAGATGGTGCAAGGCTTCATCGATCGCGGCGGCTGGGTAGGCGTAGTCCTCCAACTGGCCCGACAGATATTTATCATACGACACCATATCGAAGTGACCGTGACCCGAAAGGCAGAACAGCAGTGTTTTGGCCTCACCGGTTTCCTTGCAGCGCAAGGCCTCGTCGATACAGGCACGAATGGCATGGCTGGATTCCGGCGCGGGCACGATGCCTTCGGTACGGGCAAACTGCACACCTGCTTCAAACGTGGCAACCTGATTGACCGCCACCGCCTCAATGATGCCCTCCTTGTAGAGTTGCGATACCAGCGGCGAATCACCGTGATAACGCAGGCCACCGGCATGGATACCCGGCGGCACGAAATCATGGCCGAGGGTATACATCAGCATCAACGGGGTGTAACCCGAAGCATCGCCATAGTCATAGGCATAGTGCCCCCGCGTCAGCGTCGGGCAGGAGGCGGGTTCAACTGCGACGAGCCGAACATTTTTGCCCGCTGCCTTATCTGTGATGAAAGGAAAGGCAATCCCGCCAAAATTCGAGCCACCACCGCAAGGCGCAAAAATCACATCAGGATACGCGCCGATTTTTTCAAACTGTTTTTTGGCCTCCAGCCCGATGACCGTCTGGTGCAGGATGACATGATTGAGCACCGAGCCCAGCGTGTAATTGGTATCGGCACGCGATGCAGCTTCTTCCACGGCTTCAGAAATGGCGATTCCCAACGAGCCGGGACAATTCGGGTCACGCGCCAGCGCGTCACGCCCCGCTTGAGTTTGCGTCGTCGGGCTGGCAAAGACTTCCGCCCCCCATGTTTGCATCAACGAACGACGGAAAGCCTTTTGTTCATAGCTGACCTTGACCATATACACCCGGACATCGAGGCCAAACATTTGCCCTGCCAGCGCAATCGAAGAGCCCCATTGCCCCGCGCCAGTTTCGGTCGACAAGCGTTTGATGCCCGCCAACTTGTTGTAATACGCCTGCGGAATGGCGGTATTGGGTTTGTGCGAACCGGCGGGAGAACCGCCTTCGTATTTGTAATAAATTTTCGCCGGGGTACCCAATGCCTTTTCCAGCCGCACCGCGCGGCAAAGCGGTGCGGGTCGCCAGAGACGATAAATCTCGCGTACTTCCTCGGGAATGGCAATCCAGCGTTCGGCCGACATTTCCTGTTCGAGCAGATTGGCGGGGAAAATTTCCAGCATTTTCTCCGGCGTGACAGGCTTGCCGTCCGCACCGAGCGGAGGCGCCGGCGGATTGGGCATATCGGCAACGACGTTGTACCAGTGCGTCGGAATGTCCGATGCGTCGAGCAGTATTCTTGTGTTTTCCATAAGTAGCGTCGCAATCCTGAGATATAAAATTTATTCAGACCGTTCGGCACAAGCGATACGCGCCAAGCCTTCAAGCACGAGATTTTCAACGCGACGCACCGGAATGTCCAGCAGCCCCGCAAAACTTTCAGCCGCCCCGCCAGAGAGCAGGCAAAGCGATTCAGGGCGAGCCGCCAAGGGACGAAACATGCGTTCGACCGCCCCGGCCGTCGCTTGCAGGCAGCCACTGGCAATGGCACTGCGCGTATCGCGGGGCAAAGGCTGAAAATCGCCTGCCGCCAAGGGAAGACGCGCGGTATGGTGTGCCAGTGCCGTCCGCATCAAATCCACCCCCGGAAGGATGAGTCCACCACGGAATGTTCCATCGGCATCCAGATGATCGATGGTGGTCGCTGTCCCTGCCGTGACGACCAGACAAGCCCCTTGCGGATGCACATGACGCGCGCCGATGAGGGCAGCCCAACGATCCGCACCGAGTTGTCCGGGATCGTCATAAGTATTGGTGACACCGGCTTGCGTCGCTTGGCTGACATTCCAGCGCAGCGGCGCACCCAATGCCGAAGCACCGATTTCAATCGCCGCACGCGCTTCATGCCCGGCCACCATGCAGGCAATGATGCGTGAGGGTTGCCGAAACGTCGGTTGAGCACGCACTTCCGCCGGTAGACGACCAATATCACTGAGCAGCAACGCCCCTTGCGCCAGCCAACGGTGCTGCTCGGGGTCATAACTGCCCCATTTAAGGCGGGTATTACCGCAATCCAGACAAAGCCACATAATTTCTCAAAAGACTACTCTCCGTAGTGAAATTTCACCACTGACGATACGCTGCACGCCACTTTCTGTTTCCAGCAGCAATGCGCCATCTTCAGCGACGCCTCGGCAGATGCCTTCCAGAGGTGGTGAAAAATCCGCCAGCAATCGCACTGCTTGATCTGCATACGCATTGTAACGTTGCCATTCCTCACGAAACGGCGCGAAGCCCTTCACTGTAAATAGTGTGAGGTGAGCGTGCAACTCGGCCAGAAGTTCAGCCAGCAATCGAGAAACATCGGGTAAAACCGATAAGCCATCCGACAATGCTGCACTGCTTTGATCGTGCGGCAACATGTCCGGGGGCAAAGGGCGCAGATTGAGTCCGACGCCAATAATGGCGGCAAGCCGTCTTTTCTCTGGCGCATTGGAAAGATGGGAAGAGGAAGAAAGTTCGATCAATATCCCCGCCAGCTTGTGTCCTGCCAACAGGACATCATTCGGCCATTTCAGTGCCAAACCACGAACATCCATACGATTTAGCGCACGAACAAGCGCCAAACCGACCATTAGCGATAATCCAGAAAGATCCGTCCCCTCAGGAAATCGCCAAAGCAGGGAAAAACTCAAGCTGGTATCCGGTGTCGATTGCCAAACTCGCCCTCGTCGTCCGCGCCCCGCCGTCTGGCGACGCGCCACGATCACCGTCCCGGAAGGGGCTCCCGCTTCGGCACGACGCATCAACTGGGTATTGCTGGAATCGCATTCATCCAGAATGTCGATATCAAACCGGGACGAAAGCCCGCCACACGCATCCAGTGCGCAAATAAGCGCGGTCATTTCAGGAAACCGATCCACTTCTATCGACATGAGCTCTGAAAATGTAATGCGTGAATAGCCTAAAAACAACGAAGATAAAAAACGGCCGCCCCCTTTTGGGAGGCGGCCGTCAGACTTGCTATGTATCGTCTAAACAGCGATCTAAACAGCGTGACGCTGATTAGAATGCGTGACGGATGCCGACTTGGAAGCCGGAAGGATCAACATCACCGGCCACATTGTTCACAGCGTTGGCGAAGTTGAAAGCAGCCGCTGTATCGTTGTTGATGCGGGCATAAACAACCTTCAGCATGGTGCGCTTGGAGAAGCTGTGCTCATAGCCCAGTTCAAACAGCTTGGCACCGGTACCGGTGGTGTTGTTGATGTTTTTGGCTTTGTAGTACTGAGCAACGACCTTGCCATTCGGAGCGGCGTTGAACGTACCACCCAGACCCCAGACGTTCTGCTTGGCATTCAGGCCAATGTTGTTCTGGTTCTTGGTCGAGTTAAACAGGGCGCGAACGCTGCCCACACCGAAATCATAAGCACCGGCGAGGCGGGTGTTCTTGACTTGTGTGTCAGCAACGTCACGGCTCTTCGCGTTAGCATAGGTCAAACCAACCAGGATCGGGCCGTTGTTGTAGGTCGCACCCAAATCCCATGCCTTGGTGTTCAGCTTGGCAGGATTGGAATTAGCCGTTCTGTCTTCGCCGGAAATATAAGCAGCTGCGACATTGAAGCCGCTGAATGTGGGCGAGGTGTACAGGGCGGTGTTGTTTTGACGGGTGTCGAAGCCGGACAGGTTGGTCAGCGCTGCGCTGGAGCCGATGCTGGCCCAACCGGCGTTGACGTCAATGGCGGAACCCAAGGAACGGGTCGGGGTGGTCAGCGTGCCGAGCTTGATGTCACCAAAAGCGCCGGACAGACCAGCGTAGGTGTCACGCTTGGCAGCACCGAACAGGGCACCAGCTGCATCAGCATTGACACCGGTTTCGAACTGGAACAGAGCCTTCAGGCCGTTGCCCAGATCTTCCGTGCCCTTGAAGCCGATGTAGGAGCTGTTCGAGGAAACGCGGGTGTAGGAACCGGTCTTGGCACCTGCAGCACCGCCTGAGGTTGCAACGCTGTCGAAGGACAGGTCAGCCACGCCGTAAACGGTCACGGCGGAGGATTGTGCGTAAGCACCGGTGGAAACGAGGCCAGCAACGGCCAGAGCGATCAGCTTCTTCTGCATGTGATTCTCCTGTTGAGTGAATGGGTAAAACAAATAAAAACGGGTTTGTGAATCGGGAGGATTCTTTTCTTTTCATATCCTGCCGCAATCTGCTTGCAGGAAAGATTGCAGAACGAATTGTGCCGAACGAGTTGGCCGGTCAGCAAGCAAAAAGCCCTGAGCCAAGAACCTTCAGACTGATTTTGTAGTTTTTTTACAACTTTTGATCCGGAGCGGATCTTGCAAGGCTGTCGCTACTATCTGCACCCATTTCGATATTTTCAACAAAATTTCAATCAAAACAACGTGTTAAACAGGTATCATCTCACCAAATAACCCAAACCGACCCTTTTATGCCGAATGCTTCCACCCCCGCTTGTCCAACCCCAAGCCCTGCCGTCGTTTTCGGCGCCAGTGGCTTTATCGGTAGCCATGTCGCCGAACAGTTACGATTAAGCAATCACGCGGTGCTTGCGCCCGTGCGCCGACAGCAGCCTTTTTTGCAAACATTGGGTGTGCAACAACATCTCATTGATTTTCAAGATGATGCCGCGATGATGGCGGTCATTCCTCGCGATAGCGTGCTCTATTGCTGCCTCGCCAATCCGCGTCGTCACCTGCCGCTGGAAGACTTGCGTGCGGTGGAAGTCCGACTGACAGCGCGCGTCATCCGTGCGGCCGCACAAGCCGGTGCGCGGCGCGTGGTGCTGCTTAGCACCGTCATGGTGCATGGCTTTGACCGGCCGCCCACCCCCATTGACGAAAATTTTCCGCTCACCCAAGCCGCATCGCTTCATCCCTTCTGCCGTGTAGCACAGGAGCGTGAGCAAGTCGCACAGCAAACCGCGAACGACGTCGGCATCGATCTACTCATCCTCCGCCCTGCCACCGCCATCGGTGCACGTGACCAGCAGATCGCCAAGCTCATTCGCAGCTTTCGTCAAGGCGTGTTTCCGCTCATCGGCTGCGAGAATTACCGCTTCTCCGCCATCGATGCCCGCGACATCGGCCGCGCCATGATGTATTTGGGCAAAATCTCCCTTCCCTCCGACGACCCAATGGAACGAATCTGGCTGGCCACCGGCTTTGACACCTCCTGGCAGGAACTCGGACAGACACTGGCTACACTCACCGGCCACCATGCCCGCACCCTCCGCCTACCGTTATCGCTCGCACGCGGTCTGGGTTCGTTGATTGAAACGCTCTGTCCTTACCGCTGGGAACCCGACCTGACCCGCTTCTCAGTCGATGTGATGAGCACCCATGCCTTGTTCAATTCCACGCGGCTAGCGCAGGCCGGCTTCACGCCGGAGTGTAGTCTGACAGATGCCCTGCGCGCCGCCCTGACTTGTTGAAAGCCACGGCAACCCGATCGGCTTTGCTAAAATGCACGTTTCCCCTGCTTCAGCTTCCGCTGCCTTGCCATGACTCACGCGCCACGCCAGATTCTCGTCACCAGTGCCTTGCCCTACGCCAACGGCTCCATTCATCTTGGGCATTTAGTCGAATACATCCAGACCGATATCTGGGTGCGCTTCCAGAAGATGCGCGGCCATGAGTGCTATTACGTCTGTGCCGACGACACCCACGGTACGCCGATCATGCTGCGCGCTGAAAAGGAAGGCATCACGCCCGAGCAGCTGGTGGCGCGTGTGCATGGCGAGCACAGCCGCGATTTCGCCGGTTTTCATGTGGCGTTCGACAATTACTACACGACGCATTCGGAAGAAACTCGCCACTATGCCGAAGACATTTACGCCAAGCTGAAAGCTGCCGGACTGATCGACATTCGCAGCATCGAGCAGTATTACGATCCGTTGAAGGAAATGTTTTTGCCCGACCGTTTCATCAAGGGCGAATGTCCGAAATGCGGCGCGGCCGATCAGTATGGCGATTCCTGCGAGGCGTGCGGCGCGGCTTACGCGCCCACCGATCTGAAGAATCCGCGTTCCGCCGTCTCGGGTGCTACGCCGGTACTGAAGGTATCGGAGCATTATTTCTTCCGTCTCTCTGACCCGCGCTGTCAGGCTTTCCTGCGCCAATACACGCAGGGTGGCCGCTTGCAAACCGAAGCCGCCAACAAGATGCAGGAATGGCTGGGCGCGCCCGATGAGAACAAGCTCACCGATTGGGATATCTCGCGCGACGCGCCCTACTTCGGTTTCGGAATCCCCGGTGCTCCCGGCAAGTTTTTCTACGTCTGGCTGGATGCGCCGATCGGTTACATGGGCTCGTTCAAAAACCTGTGCACACAGCGTGGCCTCGATTTCGATGCCTGGTGGCGCAAGGATGCCACCCCCGAGCTGTATCACTTCATCGGCAAGGACATCCTCTACTTCCACGCGCTGTTCTGGCCGGCCGAGCTGGAACATGCCGGTTATCGCACGCCGACGCGCATTTTTGCCCATGGCTTTCTCACTGTCGACGGACAGAAAATGTCGAAATCGCGCGGCACTTTTATTACTGCCGAAAGCTATCTGCAACAAGGCCTGAATCCTGAATGGCTGCGTTATTACTACGCCGCCAAGCTCAACGGCACGCTGGAAGATATCGACCTCAACCTGAGCGATTTCGTTGCTCGAGTGAATAGCGATCTGGTCGGCAAGTTCATCAACATCGCCAGCCGCTGCGCCGGTTTCATCAGTAAACGCTTTGACGGTGTGCTGGGTCAGGTCGATGCGACCGCCATGCTCGAGTTCGAGGCCGCATGGAAAAGTGGCGTGATTGCCGATAGCTTTGAAGCGCGTGATTACGCCCGTGCCCTGCGCGAGATCATGCGTCTGGCGGATGTGGCGAATCTGTATGTGAATGACCATAAGCCTTGGGAGCTCGCCAAAGACCCGACGGCAGAAGCGCGTCTGCACACGGTGTGCACCACTGCACTCAACCAGTTCCGCAATCTAACCATCTACCTCAAGCCGGTATTGCCGCAGCTCACCGCACAGGTTGAAGCCTTCTTCAACCTACCCGCTTTTACTTGGGACGATCTGGCGCGGCCGCTTGCGGTGGGGCACAAGATCAACGTTTATCAGCACCTCATGCAGCGCATCGATACTAAACAAATCGATGCATTGATCGAAGCGAATCGTGAATCCTTGCAACCAACGGCTGCGCCCACCGATGCAACACAAGCTGCCGTCCATTCACCGCAACGTCACGCCCAGCATCAACAAGGCACGGCAGAAGCCAATAACCGGGGGGGCACTGCGCCGCTGGATCTCGCCCCGGAGATTTCCATCGATGACTTCACCAAGGTCGATCTGCGTATCGCACGCATTGCCAACGCCGAGCACGTCGAAGGTGCGGCCAAGCTGCTCAAGCTGACGCTCGATCTCGGTGGCGATGTGCCGAATCGCACTGTCTTTGCAGGCATCAAATCGGCTTACGATCCAACAACGCTCATCGGCCGCCTGACCGTGATGGTGGCCAATCTCGCACCGCGCAAAATGAAATTTGGCCTCTCGGAAGGCATGGTGCTGGCAGCTTCGGATACGAGCGGTCATACTTCAGGGCTGTTCCTGTTGTCACCTGACAGCGGCGCGCAACCCGGTATGCGTGTGAAATAAGCTTATATCCTCCTTATCTTTTGAAAGAACATCATGCTGATCCAAACCTTTGACGACCTGCTCACCACCGCCCGCCAGCAGCCCGACGCACAGCGTCTGCTGTTCGTCTTTGCGGTTTCCGAACTGCCCGAAGATGCCAGCCCCGCGCAACGTTCGCGCTTCAAGGACGGCATCGGCGGTGCACTGGAACCTTTGATGGAAGTCGACAAACTGCCCGATGAACTGCGCGATTTCGATCATCTCATCGAAGAATCCATGGAGTTTGCCAAAGGCACGCGCGCCGAAGACTGGAGCATCGTGTTCTGCGCCGCTCTCGGTGGTGAGGGCAAACGCCCACCCAGCCGCGAGGAAGCAGATCAACCACTGTTGCAAATGACCAATGCCATCCGCATGGGCGAGATCAGCCCTTACATCACCTTCGATCGCATGGGGCATCAAGTGCGCCTGGTGCGCTGAGAGAACGATCATTGTAGCCATCTCCACCCGCAGAAGACGAAATAATCGTTACCCGATACCAAATACGCCTACCCCACCCATCCCCCACGGACGGCTTTGCACAGCCGTCCGGCTTCGGCGGCACGGAGCAATGCTCCGTGAAACCCCGCCTACGCCCCCTCAAGGGGCGGCTACTGATTGGCTCGCTACGCTCGAAGCTTCAACTCGACGCTAATTTTTTATTTCACGCTGAAATATAAATTCTTCTACTCTCGCAACGACTTTTTAATAACAGCCCCTATTTGATCGCCATGAACGAAGCTCGCCATCTTGTCATCCACGGCCGCGTGCAAGGGGTGGGCTTTCGCCATTACATGTGCTGTGAAGCCGAACGGCTGGGTGTCACCGGTTGGGTACGCAACCGGCACGAAGGCACGGTGGAAGCCCTCATCATCGGCAACGCAGAGCAAGTGGCCGCTATGCTCGCCTGGTCACACCAAGGCTCCCCGCTGGCGCACGTCGAACACATCGAAGTGGATATTCCCTCCAGCGAGTTCCTGGCTGAAACAAAAACTCACGCGGAACATCGTTTCATCCAGTATGCCGATGCGTGAAAAGAGACATCTGCACCGAATGGCGCGGGACTAACGGCCAGCCCATAGACCAAGCTATTGATTTGAATAGACTTCAAAACGGATTGAAGGTGTGTTGTAAAACACCACCCCGTCCGGCTTCGCCGTCCACCCCTCCGCAGGAGGGGAATTGTTCGTAGTCGCAGAATGAAACTTCCATTTGCAGGGTGGGAATTCCCCTCCTGCGGAGGGGTGGCCCGCCAGGGCAATGCCCCGAAAATAAGCCCACCCCCCGCTTTGCCTCCCATCAAAGCCAGCCC
>CAYTHB010000069.1:0-14905 GCA_964437515.1 uncultured Sterolibacterium sp. | reverse complement strand
AAACCGGCGCGAGCTACTGGCACATGGTCGATCTGGTCTGGCTGATCCTCTTCCCTCTCGTTTATGTCATGCGGTGAATATCATGAATACACGCACACTGGATCTCACCTTTGCAGCACTGCTGATCGCCACTTTCATTACATGGTTTCTCGGTGAAGAAGGCGCGCACGGCCCCCTGGCCGTCGGCCTGCTGCTGGGCATAGCGGGCATCAAAGGCTGGTGGGTGGCAGATGAGTTCATGGGGCTGCGTCACGCAGCACTCCACTGGAGACTCATCATCCTGCTCTGGCTAGCCATCGTTGTCCTTGCCATCGGTCTTGCGTATTATTTCGGGATGTCCCATTCTTCATGACACACATTTCCTCATTCTTATTTCCATGTCTGCCATGAATGCCCCACAGCGACAAACATCGCCGGAAACAGCCGTTCCCTACTACGAGGCGGCGGGGAATGAAGTCGAGCTTTTTGAGCAGGCCTGGCGCAATCGTTTACCGCTCCTCATCAAAGGCCCCACGGGTGTGGGCAAGACACGATTCGTTGCCCACATGGCGGCCAAACTGGATTTACCCCTGTTCACTGTCGCCTGTCACGACGACCTCACCGCCGCCGATCTCATTGGTCGCCACCTGATTGGTGACGGCGGTGCAACTTACTGGAATGACGGCCCGCTCACGCGTGCCGTGCGTGAAGGCGGTATCTGCTATCTCGACGAAGTTGTTGAAGCACGCAAGGACACCACTGTCGTCATTCACCCTGTCGCCGATCATCGTCGCACCCTGCCCATCGATCGCACGGGTGAAGTGCTGCACGCACCGGATAGTTTCATGCTGATTGTTTCTTACAATCCGGGCTACCAGAACTTCATGAAAAGCATGAAGCCTTCGACCCGCCAGCGTTTTGTAGCCTTGAGCTTTGACTTCCCTGCTGCCGAGCGTGAAGAGGCCATTCTGAGGGGTGAAACAGGCTGTGACGAAATGACCGCGCGACGACTCGTCTCCATCGGTCGTAGCCTGCGCAATCTGAAAGACGTCGATCTCGAAGAAGTCCCGAGTACGCGCCTCCTCGTTTACGCTGCCTTGCTCATCCGTAACGGCATGGATCCCGTGATTGCCTGTCGTAGCACGCTGATCGAAAGCCTGTCTGACGACCGTGAAATCACCACGGCACTCATGGAAGTCGTTCTCGCCACTTTCGGACGTTAAAAATCATGAACGACGCCATACAACAAGAAAACGAGAATGTTGATGGCGACGGCGACGACGATGATTTCGATCAGGTACTGGCAATTACGGCCGAAGGGCTTTACCTTTCCAATCTATTGCTACTTCCCGGTATCTCTTTTCTGATTCTGGCCTGGTTGCGCTGGCATTACCGTAAAGATGCAGGCTCACTGGCACACGGCCACATCAACCAGACCTTTTTCGTCAGCCTGTGGGGAGGCGTATTGCTCATTATCCTCAGTGCCATATTCATTGCCTTCGGCGGCTCGCACTCACAATGGACATGGGTGGTGGTCATCCTCTATTTCACCTGCATCCATTCCACACTGGTGCTCCTAGGTGTCTTTGGTCTAGCGCGCGCCATCGCCGGCCGTGAATATATTTACCCACTCATCGGCCCACGGCATTGATCCTGACCTATGCAACAGGCCTGATACGCTGACATGGAAGAATTCGTTGGAGAACTTTGGCATCGCATCGTCACCCGCGTTGCCCAGCGTGAATATCCTCAAGCGGCGGTCACACTGGATGAAATCGAGCGTAGTGTCGGCTTGTTGTTCCGTGCCTTTGGTGGAGACTCAGGTCTGCGTGTAGCCCCCTCAGCCGATCTGGGACACAGCGGTCGTCGACGTTTCCTCCAGCGCATGGCTCATACGGGCCATCGTACCGCACTCGCCGCACGCGATACGGAAACCCTGCATCTCCCCCCCCGTATCGCACTCTTCCCCACCCAGGAACTCAACCGCGATTTGTATTTATGGCTCGCCGCATTGGCGGCACGCTCAACGGAATTTTCCGCCAACGATCAATGGCTGGTCGCCAACCAGCAAGCCACACTGGCTGTTCTGACGGACTACCCCGGACTCAAACCCCGCTATGAACGTCTCGTGGCAGCCACACTGGCATTACGCATCGCCCCCGCACATCTGCCTGCCGATGAAGCTGCGCGCGAACACGCCCTGCGCTGCGCACTGCAAAACCCCGGCAGCATAACGGAACTGCCCCCACTGACTCGCAAAAAATCCCTTGATATCCAGCCTGTCCCCCTCTGGCTGCGCCCCTTGCCCGACCTGATGCTGAAATCCGCATCAAACCGCAAACAACACGAAACTGCCGAAGGCGGTGGTCAGGAGCAAAAAGGCAGCGAAAAGCGTCATCAGGCCGAACGCGCCGACATGCCGGAAAACGAATCGCCTTTCCTCATGATGTTCCGCGCCGAAAGCCTGCTTTCCTGGGCGGAGTACATCAAGGTCAATCGTGACACCGACGAAGACCCCGACCCCGATGCCGCTCAAAAAGCGGAAAACATGGACAAGCTCACACTCGCGCGTGACGACAAGGCGGTCGCCAGCAAAATCCGCTTCGACCTCGATCTGCCTTCTGCCGCCGAAGATGACACCCCGCTAGGCGAAGGGATTCCCCTCCCTGAATGGGACTGGAAAAAACGCCAGATGAAACCCGATTGGTGTCGTCTGCAAAACATGCAGGCACGCAAGGCTCCGCCCATGCCACTCCCTGAACATCTGCAAACAGCCGCACGTCGACTGCGTTCACAGTTTGCCGCACTAGCCCCCGCACGCCGCTGGCAAAAAAACCAGGCCGATGGCGAAGAACTCGACATCGAAGCCTGCGTGCGTGCCTTTGCCGACCGTCGCGCCGGACAGGCCGGCGGAATGCCTGCTTATCTTTCCCGCACGCAACAGGAGCGCGATCTCGCCTGCTTGCTGCTGGCCGATCTCTCACTGTCGACCGATGCCGGGATTGCCGATGATATGCGCGTCATTGATGCCATCCGCGACGGCATGATGCTGTTTGCCGAAGCCCTCTGCGCCTGCGACGATGCCTTTGCCATGCATGGCTTCTCCTCGCTCAAGCGCGGCCACGTCCGTTTTCACGAAATCAAACCCTTTGCAGAAGCTTACGATGCCCAGTGTCGCGGACGCATCGCCGCCATCCGTCCGGGCTACTACACCCGCATGGGTGCCGCCATCCGCCGCGCCACCGCCCTACTCGCGGAACAAGGACAAGCGCAACGCCTGCTGCTCATACTCTCTGATGGCAAACCCACCGACATTGATGCCTACGAAGGCCGCTACGCCATCGAAGACACCCGCATGAGTCTGATCGAAGCGCGCCGCGCCGGTATCCGGCCGTTCTGCCTGACTATCGACCGCGAAGGCGCAGACTATCTACCCCATCTGTTCGGCCCCGGCGGATTTCTCGTGCTGCGCCACCCCGAGGAACTCGCCCGCCGCCTGCCGCTACTCTATTCGCAACTCACCCGCCCAAGCTGAGCCGTCCTACAACCAACCGGCACGGCGAAAGCGGATATATAACGCCCCGCAACACAGCACAATCAGACTCAAGGCCATCGGGTAGCCGAACTCCCACTGCAACTCCGGCATGGCCTTGAAATTCATCCCCCAGATTCCGGCAAACGCAGTCGCCACTGCAAATATCCCCGCCCACGCGGCGAGGCGTTTATTAACTTCACTCTCCTCGATGGTAATCATCCCCAGATTGACCTGTATCGCAGTGCCGATCGTATCGCGTAGCGTATCAATGGAAATATTCAGGCGCGAGAGGTGGTCAAACACATCGCGGAAATACTCCTGACTATTCAGACACACCTCCGGAATCCGTCCGCTAATCAGTTTGCTAACCGCCTCCAGCAACGGTGCCACGGCGTGCTTGAGTACGCCCAACTGCCGTTTGAGCTGATACAAGCCTTCAATATTGGAGCGCGCCGAACTTTTGGTGAAAATGTTTTCTTCGATCTTTTCCAACTGACTTTCGATATCATCGACGATCGGAAAATACCGATCGACCACGGCATCCATCAAGGCATACAACACAAAACCTGCGCCTTGGACCAGCAGATGCGGCTCCTGTTCGCAACGCTGCCGCACTCCCAAAAAACCCTGATGGCTGGATGCACGCACCGAGAGCACGAAATTTGACCCGACAAACACATCGACCTCACCGCGCTGCAATTGCCCATTGTCCATTTCCAGCATATGCATCACGGCAAACAACGTATCGCCATACTCTTCGATTTTCGGCCGCTGATGGCCATGTTGGGCATCCTCCACGGCCAAGGGGTGCAAATTAAACTCCTCCTGCATTTCCGCTAGTTCTGCCTGTGTCGCATCGCGTAATGCCACCCAGACAAAGCAGTCTTTACGCCCCACATACTCACTGATATCCGCCACCGGAATATCTGCAAGCCGTGAACCTTCCTGATACACCACACAATTAACCAGCATGACGAACCATCCTTAAAAAATATCCAATAATTTTAACCTCCATGACTCATTCAAAAGGCCAAGGTGAACAGCTTCAAGTACATTTCAGCCGACTCAATAAACCACATGGGCACCATCTCCACCTACTGAGGATATCCAGCATGATGGTATACAGTTATTCGGGGGCTACAGGCTTCTACGCACGGCGCCTGCGATGAATTCTGAGAACGTAACCAGGTCATCATCGACGCTGGCTTTTTCGAGTGCGGCCATATAAGCCGCTCGATTCTCAACATGAATCACTGTCCAAGGATATCCACCTGAAGCAAGCATCAGATTCATTGTAAAACGAGCCATGCGCCCATTTCCGTCCATGTAGGGATGTATGAAACCGAATAGCCATTGTCCCAGCACTGCACTTACAAACGCATCCGTTTCTTCTGCCAGGCACTCACGCAAGGCTTCCATTCCATCTCGCACAGAGTCGAAATGCGGTGGAGCATGTAACGAGCCGCGCAGGAAGACCATGTGACGACGATAGCCCACCAGATCCCTGCGTTCGAGAATGCCTGCGTCCACAGATGGGGTAAAAAGTTTCTGGAACCACGCCTGATGTCGCTCGCCAAATATCCGCGCAGCGAAACCAGGTGTTGAGGCTTTTATCGCAAACGCTTGACCAGCATCCTCCTTGACTAACTGGAATGCGTCCAGATAGCCGCGAGCAGCCATTGCATCAATTTGACGTTGATCTTGCGGATTGCCGGTTGGATCCCATTTCGCCTCAGCAACTCTGCGGATGAGCTCAGGCGTTACCCGGTAACGCTCAATGGAGAGGCTGTGATATGCATCCTCAACCCGTATGGCTTCAACTCGTGCCAGATAGTCATCCGTCGACATCTCTATCCTGGACTGTAGCGGGCGGCTTGCCAGCACGGCATCACGATGTTGCGCCCAAAGAACCTTGATACGGTTGTACAGCGGAGATTTGCCCGGGGTGCCGAGTTGATACACGGGTTCGCCCGCAAAGGGGTCGTCATCAACGTTGAGCGTCATTTTGAGGCCAGAAAGTTGCCGCAGGATGTCCTCGGCAAACCCGGCGCGGCCAACTCGACGATAAGCCGAAACAAGGCGCGCAACACCGGTCGCATTGATATCAACGAGAGCTGCTATCCTGCCGGGATCGTCGAGTTTTCCCATGACAATCTGAACTTCGCGGGCATAGTCCTTGAAGTACCGCGGATTCAGCATTACGAGGCAGTACGGCGCAGACATGCAGCGCACCCCCATCAGGAATTCTTGATCTGTTGATGCTGGAAAGCTTTTCCCGCCCGGATACAGCGCAACGCTGTGGCCAAAAGCCAATTCCTGTATCTGACTTTGATTGACTGCGAGCATCACGTTGACTTGCTTTGGAACAACGTTGTGATGTGCTTGCCGGAGCAACGAATGCTCGGCGGTCAGGCAATAATCATTGCCAAATCGCTCTGTTAGATAGCTGGCAAGGTACCCCCAGTAATTGGCGAAAAACGGCGTGGTATCACCGGGCTCGGCAAGCGGATCGGATACAAAGTACCAGCCCTTCAGGATTTCTCGAAGGTAGCCGCGCTCTAATAACAGCACCCGGGTCGCATTCTTGATTTGTTTGCCACGCACAACGCCCTGCTCTGAGCCAAGAACCTGATGAAGCTCGGTCAATGCTTTGGCTAGCTTCTGTTGCGCAGTCAATCTGGGGCGAGCCATACGATTCGATTTCTCATTTTTTTCGCCAAGAATCCACATGATTTGGCTATAACAATCTACATGTTTTGATATAAATAATCAACATGTTTAGTTTACTATAACCGTACTTTGCTCAGAGCACGCCCAGAGCACATGAAACTACCCTAGCTTGAAACTAGAATTTATATCAGCACTGGAGGGATTATCCGATGATGGTACGTCGGCATTTTTTCATCACCCCGAAATTTATACCGGCGTTTTATCATCAACAAAATCATTCTCCTCGTTGCTATAGGAGGCCAGATAAAAACAAAAAAGCCCATAAAATACATGGGCTTAATTTGTGTTTGTTGCCAAGCGTTGCTAGTGCTTGCTGGTCTCCAAAATCACTCCAACTCGATCGTCAACGAGTGAAAAATTCCATATTCAACAATAAGTTGCAGAGATTAAAACTGCCGATACCATGAAAAGTACCATGCTCGGTAAAAGTCATGCCGCACTCAATTCTTTGGACAACTCGGGATGCTTGATGATCAACCGAAGCAGACACAGCACTCCACCAGGCGGGGCAAACCGCCCTTGCTCCCAGTCGCGCAGCGTCGCCACTGGAGTTTCGATGCGCTCGGCGAAAGCTGCTTGTGTCAGACCCGATTTCTCCCGTGCTTGACGCACGATGATCTGCGCCGGGGTTGTGACACGCCCAAGCCCCGCCTTCGCCTCTGCGAGGGCTTGCCGCAGATCAGGAAGTGCCTCACCGGCATCGGCCTCGATAGCCGCTGCTATCTTCTCAACGTCGATTTTCTTGATGCCCATGTCACACCACCTTTTTGATTTCAGCGGGAAGCATGTTGGTACGTTCAGCTTTAGCATACGCCGCTACCAACAATACCACTTCCTGCTCTGTTAAGTTGAAGTAGATCACCCGGGCACCGCTTGATTTGCCAGACCCTGCACGGCTCCAGCGAACCTTGCGTGCGCCATCCGCACCTGGAATCACATCCCCGGCCAACGGGTTTGCAGCAATCCAGTCGATAAAGGCCAGTCGCTCGTTCTCTGACCATAGCTTCTCAGCCTGCTTCTGGAATGTCGGGGTCTCGATCACGGTGCGCACAGGTAGAATTATACGGGTTTTCCGTATATCAACCAAACCGTTCACAACGTAACATTCACCCAATACGCATAATTCGCGTCAAATCAGTCGCATGGTATCGGACCTATGAATCTCAACACCTTGGAAATACCATGAAAAATACCATTGATGATGCAGGAAAGATTGTTGTTGATTCTTAATTTACAAAATCAAATCAACAAGTTAAAAACAATTCTCACTCCCACTCAATCGTCGCCGGTGGCTTGCCGGAAATATCGTAGACCACCCGGTTGATCCCCCGCACTTCGTTGATGATGCGGTTGCTGACTTTACCAAGCAGGCTGTGCGGCAGTTCTGCCCAGTGGGCGGTCATGAAGTCTTGAGTTTGCACTGCGCGCAAAGCGACGACGTATTCGTAGGTGCGACCATCGCCCATTACGCCGACACTTTTAACCGGCAGGAAAACAGCAAAGGCTTGACTGGTCTTGTCGTACCAGCTTTTGCCCGCTTGTTCGTCTTGGGCGGCGCGCAATTCGTCGATGAAGATGGCATCGGCGCGACGCAGCAGATCGGCGAATTCGGCTTTGACTTCACCGAGGATACGCACGCCCAGACCGGGACCCGGGAAGGGATGACGATAGACCATGTCATGCGGCAAGCCTAGGGCGATGCCGAGTTCGCGTACTTCGTCCTTGAACAGTTCGCGCAGCGGTTCGAGCAGTTTGAGATGCAGCGTTTCCGGCAGGCCGCCGACGTTGTGATGGCTCTTGATAGCATGTGCCTTGCCGGTTTTTGCACCCGCCGATTCGATGACATCCGGGTAGATCGTGCCTTGTGCCAGCCACTTGGCTTGCGGCAGCTTGGCGGCTTCGGCCTGAAAAACCTCGACGAATTCGCGGCCGATGATTTTGCGTTTCTGCTCGGGGTCGGTCACGCCCTTGAGATGCCCCATGAACTGCGCCGAGGCATCGACGTGAATCACCTTGACGCCCAGATTGCGCGAAAAGGTTTCCATAACCTGCTTGCCTTCATTGAGGCGCAGCAAGCCGTTATCGACGAACACGCAGGTGAGCTGATCGCCGATGGCGCGATGCAGCAACGCGGCCACCACGCTGGAATCCACGCCACCGGACAGCCCGAGGATGACTTCATCCTGGCCGACTTGCGCGCGTACTTTGGCAATCGCTTCATTGACGTAATCGGGCATATTCCAGTCATGGCCACAGCCGCAGATGTCATGCACGAAGCGGGCAAACATTTCCTTGCCCTTGAGGGTATGCGTGACTTCGGGGTGAAACTGCACAGCATAAAAGCGGCGCGCCTCATCGGCCATCGCAGCCACGGGGCACGACGGCGTGCTGGCGATCACCTTGAAGCCCGGCGGCAGTTCGGTCACCTTGTCACCGTGACTCATCCAGACATCGAGCAGACCATGACCTTCGGCGTTGCTGCGATCCTGGATATCGGCAAACAGTTTTGAGTGCCCGCGGGCGCGAATCTCGGCATAGCCAAACTCGCGCTGCCCTGAGCTTTCCACCTTGCCGCCCAACTGCTGCGCCATCGTTTGCATGCCGTAGCAAATGCCCAGCACAGGCACGCCCAGTTCAAAGACGATTTGCGGAGCTTTCCATTCCAGTGCCTCGTACACCGAATTCGGTCCGCCAGAAAGGATGATGCCTTGCGGCGCAAACTGTTTGATAAAGTCAGCAGAAACATCAAAAGGATGCAACTCGCAATACACCTGCTGCTCGCGCACACGGCGGGCAATCAACTGGCTGACCTGCGAACCAAAATCGAGGATGAGGATTTTCTGATGGCTCATGAGTTTCTATCGTTTCTATCCGTTTATCTGTTTCTATGGCTCAAAAAAACAGAGGCGGCACACAGCCGCCCCTATTTGACCGGAATACGTCAATCGACGTGATAATTCGGTGCTTCCTTGGTGATCTGCACGTCATGCACATGGGATTCACGAATCCCTGCTGAAGTGATTTCCACAAATTCGGATCGCGTCCGCATTTCGTCGATGGTCGCTGTACCGACATAGCCCATCGAAGCGCGCAAGCCACCCATCAACTGATGGATCACCGCAACCACCGGGCCTTTATAGGGCACGCGACCTTCGATGCCTTCGGGCACCAGTTTTTCGACGTTGGCATCGCTTTCCTGAAAGTAACGATCCGCAGCACCGTCCTTCATCGCGCCCAGGCTGCCCATGCCACGATAGGACTTGTACGAACGCCCCTGATAGAGCACCGTTTCACCCGGAGCTTCTTCCGTCCCGGCAAACAGGCCGCCGAGCATGACCACATTGGCTCCCGCCGCAATCGCCTTGGAAATGTCACCCGAATAACGAATCCCGCCATCGGCAATCATCGGCACGCCTGTTCCCGCCAGTGCCGTCGCCACATTATCAATCGCAGTAATCTGCGGCACGCCGACACCGGCCACGATGCGCGTGGTGCAGATCGACCCTGGGCCGATGCCTACCTTGACACCATCTGCACCTTGATCGACCAGCGCCAAAGCCGCCTTGGCAGTGGCGATGTTGCCACCGATGACTTCCACCTTGGGGAAATTCTGCTTGACCCATTTCACCCGATCGAGCACGCCTTGCGAATGACCATGCGCGGTATCCACCACCAGCACATCCACACCCGCTTCCACCAGCAAGGCGGCACGCTCTTCCGTCCCCGGACCCACGCCAATCGCTGCGCCGACGCGCAAACTACCGTGCGCATCCTTGCAGGCATTGGGATATTCGGTGGATTTCAGGATGTCTTTCACTGTAACCAAACCGCGCAGCTCAAAGTCATCATTCACCACCAGCACGCGCTCCAGGCGGTGCTTGTGCATCAGAGCCTTGGCCTCGTCAGTCGATGCGCCCTCCTTCACCGTGATTAGGCGGTCGCGCGGGGTCATAATGTTCTTGACGGGCTGATCGAGACTGGATTCGAAACGCAAATCGCGATTGGTAACAATGCCCACCACGCGACCATTTTCCAGCACCGGCAAACCGGAAAAACGATGCTGACGTGTCAGCGCCACCACTTCGCGCACCGTCATCGAAGGCGGTACGGTAATCGGGTCTTTCAGCACACCCGATTCGTGACGCTTGACGCGCGCCACCTCGGCGGCCTGCGCCTTGGGCGACAGATTCTTGTGGATGATACCGATCCCGCCTTCCTGCGCCAGCGCAATCGCCAGACGGGATTCGGTCACCGTATCCATCGCCGCCGAAACCAGCGGCATACGCAGACGGATATTGCGAGTCAGTTGAGTATCGAGAGAAACGTCGCGCGGCAGAATGTTGGAGTGCGCGGGAACGAGCAGAACGTCATCAAACGTCAGCGCCTTATGGAGAACTCGCATCTTCTTTCCTTGATTCCAAAGGCGAGATTATACGCGATGCAAGACTGAGGATTAAGCCTCTACCTCAGCCCCTCCACCCTTTTTCATCACTTTGCCTTCAGCCGCCCGTTGTTTGCGCACTTCTTTCGGATCGGCAATCAGCGGGCGGTAAATTTCCACACGATCACGGTCACGCAAAACTGTATCCAGCTTGCTGAGTTTTCCGTAGATGCCCACCTTGGCCTTGGCCAGATCAATTTCAGGATATTTTTCCAGCAACCCGGATTGTTCGATGGCATTCTGCAAAGCGCTTCCACTCGCAAGTTTCAATGAAACCCGCTCCTGACGCTGCGCCAGCGCATAAACGACCTCGACCTGAAGGGTTACTTTCGATATATCTTGAGATGAGGTCATGGACAGTCAATACAACAAATGAGACAGAAGATTTTAGCGTGAAATACAAAAAAACAGAGTCGGTTGAAGGATGGTGTGGAGCATCGCTTCTATATTTCCAGCCTGAGGGCAGATGCTGTGCGCATCATTTACACTGAACAGTGTTTGATCCTGTAACTCTGTGGACTGTGAACTATTGGCTGTTGTGCATCACTCCAACCTTTTCAGTGCCGCCATGCTCGATTGCAGTCGCTCAGCAGCGGGTTTGGCCTCTTTCAGCAGCCGACTCCAATCATCGGGCGGGCGACCGCTTTCCAGCATTTTCCGAAACACCCGGTAGACATCATCACTACTTTCGTAGGCACGCTTCGTATCCTCATCGTTCACCCAGACCAGCACGATCACCTTGCTGGGTATGTGATAGCGGAAGAACAGCCGGTGCTGCTGAAAGAACTTGGCTCTGAACCAATGCTTATGGTCGTCACCGAGGCTGTTTCCCTGCCGGTATTCCGGTCGCGTCGGGTCTTGCGGGATGACGTCAAACGCCAATTTGGTGATCGCCGCCAGTCGCTTGGTTGCGTTCTTCTTCAAGTACCCGGCAGGATCTTTTTCCTTTAGCCCCTCGACCTGGTGGACAATGTCCTCAACTTTCGCGAGAAACAACGGGTGAGCAAAAACCGTCCAGCCGTGGATGAGCAAGGGAGCTGGCTTGCTGTTGCTCATTCATCGTCTGCCGACAGAGGGACATCGAGATCGACTTCGACACCACCGGTCAGAGACTGGAGGCGCTGCACGAAGCTGGCATCAATGGCCTGCAGGTGCTCTGGATGGCTGGCGATGTCACGAGCTAGGAAGTCTAGGAAAGCCCCAAGCACCGGATCGTCATCCTCAGGAACTTCAGCGCGCGTCAGCACGACCTCGCCGCCCGGGCGAATGGTGTAGTGGATCTTGTCACGCTTGCCCAGTTGGAGAGCGCGGCGCACGGTTTCCGGCACCGTGGTTTGGTAACGGTCAGTCAGCGTGGATTCGACTTCGAGTGTGGCAGCCATGGCGCTCTCCGATCAAAAGGTGTCGATGCTTTGCATGGTAATGCAATCGCCTTACGTCGTCAATGCAGTTGCATTGTCCGAACAAGTGCAAGGGCGGGATCAGGACGCGACGTCTCGTCGCGGCAACTTCTGATGCTTATCGTGCTAACGATCATGATGACCCTCTCCACCCGCAGAGGATGAAATAATCGTTACCCGATAACAGATACGCTTACCCCACCCATCCCCCACGGACGGCTTTGCACAGCCGTCCGGCTTCGGCGGCACGGAGCAGTGCTCCGTGAAACCCCGCCTACGCTCCCTCAAGGGGCGGCTACTCATTTGCTCGCTATGCTCGAAACTTCAACCCGACTCTGATTTTTGTATTTCACGTTAAACGGCTTGGGCTTGGATGAGATCCATGCGGTTGCCCTGAAGGGTGAGTCAGCTTTAAGTAAAAAATATGCAAACCGGACTTCATGAAACTCATGAAGTCCGGCCATCTCAACACCTCACTGACAGATTGGCTCACTCAGGCCATGGTCGATTTTGAATTTTCGTACTGCAAGGCCATGATCAGTGCGCCTAACGGCAGCGTAAAGATGACGCCCACAAACAACAGCAAGGCGCCGATGCCGCCAACGATGTAGCCCACAAGATAACTCAGCCCCCAATCCACCGGGTTGGCCTGTATCGCTGCAATCGAACCTTTGATCGCATCACCAAAATTCGTCCCACGATCCACGATCAAGTAGAGCCCCGGAAGTGCCGCGAAACCCAGCGCCATGGAAGCCAAAGCACCCAGCAAAGGCACAACATTGAGAACGACCGAGCAAACCAGAATCAGGATGCAATAAACCAGCAAATTGCCAAAGCAGTCCCAGGCATTGAACAGATCACCGACCTCCGCTTTGCCCTCACCCCGCGCCACTTTCAGAATGGATCGCGTGTAACCGGCCGCAAAGCCGATATTGGCAATCGGAATCCAGCACACGAGCAGGAATACCAGCGTCAGCACGACCAGATCGCTCAGATTCATTTTCCAGAAAATCAGTGCCGCATTGAATTGATCGCCAAAGCTACTTTTATAAGCTGATACTGCAGAAGTCGTTGCAGGAGTAGCACTATTCAATGATGTACCGCATTGACTGCAAAGTGCGGCCCCACTTTGTACTTCAGCCTGACAATTCGGACATTGCATGCTTGATCTCCCTAGTTAAGTAAATGAAATGCGTGGGCAGTATCAACAAGCATTCAAACTATGTCAATGTCAATCAAACATGGCATGGCACCTTTATTTCATCGAATCACACTCCTCGCGCAATCCAAGCCATTCCCGTATGTTTCGGGTATCTTTCTGTTCTTCAAAAGACCCACATCACCACACCACATCACACCGCGCCCCATGACTGAATGCATCCCTGAACACAACACGGCGAATGCCACTCACTATACGCACACCGACCTTCTGGCGAGTCTGAATCACAAGCAAACGCTCGAACAGCGACTCAGCGTGATACACGAAGCCCTTTACACCCTCATCGGATGCGTCGATCGCATTTCTGTGGCCAGTTACGATCCAGCGACAGATCTTCTGAAGACCTTTCTGGCCAGCTCGCCCGGACACAATGATCTGGTGCGTTACGAAGCGCGTCTGGCTGACACACCTTCACTGGGCGAAATCCTGCAGATGGGGCGACCGCGCGTCATCAACGATTTGCGTCTGGCGCGGCAAAGCAATCGCACGCATACCCGCATCATTGCTGACGAGGGCTATCGCTCCAGCTACACGGCGCCGATGTATCTCAATGGCGCTTTCTGGGGCTTTATTTTCTTTGATGCCCGCGAACCCGGTCCTTGGACGGAAGCAACGCTGCATCAACTGGACGTGTTTTCTCATCTGATCTCTTCGATCGTTACCGCCGAAATGTTTACCGTGCGCACCCTGGCCGCTGCCGTCAAAACAGCGCATGACATGGTGCACTACCGGGATCCTGAAACGGGTGGTCACATCGACCGCATGGCACGTTATGCCCGATTGATTGCACAACATCTGGCAGCAACAGGTGCTGCTGCACTGGATGATGAAACGATCGAACGTATTTTCCAGTTTGCTCCTTTGCACGATATCGGCAAACTGGCGATTCCTGATCGTATTTTGCTTAAACAGGGACAGCTGACAGAGGATGAACGTGAAGAAATGAAATTGCATACGCTGCGTGGCCAGCAGATGATCGAGGCCATTGCCAGCAATTTCGGACTCGGACACCTCGATCGTCTCGATTTGCTACGGAACATTGCCGAATCGCATCACGAAGCGCTGGATGGCAGCGGCTACCCCCATGGTCTTCGTGGGGAAGAAATCCCCATCGAAGCCCGCATCATTGCCGTCGCCGATGTATTCGATGCACTCACCAGCGTTCGCCCTTACAAAACCTCATGGAGCAATGAAGAAGCCTTCGGCTGGCTGCGTCACCTGTCTCGCACCAAGTTCGACGAGGATTGCGTGAATGCATTGATCTTCAATGCAAAAAAAGTGCAGGAAATCCAGTCACAGTTTCAAGATAAAGCTCAACCTGTGGATGAAACCGAACAATCTCAAAATGCTCGAGAATCGCGAATCAATGGGGTCACGAATCAATGAGGTCAGACTCCCATACCACCAAATCAATAAGGTCAGACTCGATTGATTTTTCATCTAACCAGCGGTATTCTGCGCTTTTCGATGGCTGGGTGAGCGATACATAGTTAATCAATCGAGTCTGACCCCATTGATTCCAACCGATTCATATTTTGTCAATTAAATTCCTGAATCCGTGGCCATTAAAGCCAAAACCTCTCCTGTGACCATCCAGCATG
>CAYTHB010000068.1:0-15266 GCA_964437515.1 uncultured Sterolibacterium sp. | reverse complement strand
TCAAAAAATCAATAGGTTATCATTGGTTTTGAGCAAGAAGACCACGGATTCAGGTATTCGTTAGGCCAAGACAACCGGAGCCTGTCACCTAATTATTTTCAACTCGGCTCTTATCGGAGAAAGAAATGGGATTTTGGGATAAAGCACTTCAAGTCACCAAAGATGTCGGTGTATCTTTCGCCAATTCAATCAATGAAAAGGCAAATGAAATTCGGCAACTCAAGGACAAATACGAATCAATGAGTGATGATGAGCTAACACGCATCGTCAATAGCGATGGTTTTTTTGGTAAGTCACCAACAGAAAAAGGCGTGGCTTTTAGCACACTAAAATCCAGAGGCTATAACTCTGACGACATGCGCTCACGATAGTGGTTAAACAACTTCTGTGTACAAGCAAACCGCCGCCTACGGCGGTTTGCTTGTACCCGCGCTTCTAGGCAACAAGCCGCAGTTTTGGTTTTTGGCGTTGGCGAGTCATCTCGTCTGAACGCTCCAAGGCGCGTTGCGCTGCGTCGCGAGCCACATCCTCAACAATTTTGTCCATGCCGCCCGCATCAGAAATACGAACATTACGTGCGGCTCCACCGCTGACAATAGTACCTGTTTTTGCCCGCACCGGGCTGCACCATGAATCCATTTCATACCCCCAAACTTTGCATTAGCTGTATATCGCGCCACAATTGCGACATTTTCCGTTAAAAACCGTCAATTTATCGCAGCTCGAGCATTTAGAGCCGCGACCACCCTTACCATCATTAGCGGGAAGCTTCATCTCATAGCCGCATTTTGTACACCGCCGTCCTGTCGCAGTCTCGAAAAAAGTTTGCTCATCGCATTTCGGACACCGCTTGCCTGCCATTGTTGCACCTCGTATATATGTGTGTGTATGTGCGTTTTACGCAGCTTTTGGCTCCTTGTCAAGGGGCACAGGGCAATCGCATTTACCCCCTCAACGCCTCTGACCGAGAAACTCGTTCACAGTCAATGAGTTACGACAGGGACTTGTGGACCCAAGTGAAATCGTGTGTAGTCTCGATCTTTGTCGAGACGAAACATGAACTTAATGGATGCCTTTGCCATTCTCCCAGAGCCGCGCAACGGACCGGCTCAGCACAACGAAAGGCCGGGGTCAAGTCTTGGAAAGGCCGGGGTCAAGTCTTGCATTGACGCATTCCGCCATGTTGTTTTTCGTCAATGGCACGACTTCTCAGAATTGAACTTATCGGTGGGCTTTATTGCGTGTTCAGTCCCGTGTGATTATTTGACTGCCCGATGCTATCCTTTATCGATAGCACGAACCGTGTTGGAAGAGTTACGAGGACAAGCCAATGAACATCACCTTACATAAGAACGTGCGCAACAAGTCGAAACCCCGTTGCTTAAAAGGCGGCGGAGGTTTTGCAGTCTACGGTGCAAAGGCCAGGGTCAGGTCTTGCATTGACGCATTCCGCCATGTTGTTTTTCGTCAATGGCACGACCTCTCAGAATTGAACTTGTCGGTGGGCTTTATTACGTGACTTCGTGTGGCAACCGGCGTGAGCAATCAATAGAGTCAAACTCGATTGATTCTCCGTCCAACCGGCGGCATTCTGTTCTTTTCGTTGGTTTGGTGAGCAACGCATGGCGCGTCTTTCGCGTTTTGTCCTGCCCGGCCATCCGCAGCATCTGATTGTGCGCGGCAATAACCGCGACCCTATTTTCAATGCTGACGAGGATTACCATTTTTACCTCGATAAGTTGCACGATGCCGCCAAGAAGTATCAATGCGACATCCACGCCTATGTGTTGATGACGAATCATGTGCATCTGCTGGTTACGCCTCACACAGAGCAGGGCATTTCAAAAATGATCCAGATGCTGTCGCTATTATGTCCAGTACTTCACCTACATTTACTGCCGCAGCGGTACGCTGAGGGAAGGGCGTTACGGAAAGGCCGGGGTCAAGTCTTGCATTGACGCATTCCGCCATGTTGTTTTTCGTCAATGGCACGACTTCTCAGAATTGAACTTATCGGTGGGCTTTATTGCGTGTTCAGTCCCGTGTGATTATTTGACTGCCCGATGCTATCCTTTATCGATAGCACGAACCGTGTTGGAAGAGTTACGAGGACAAGCCAATGAGCATCACCTTACATAAGAACGTGCGCAACAAGCCGAAACCCCGTTGCTTAAAAGGCGGCGGAGGTTTTGCTGTCTACGGTGCTAGTCTGTCAGCGCCGGCTTTTGCCAATCGCCTTGACGCGATGAAGCTGCTTCACTAGAATCTGCTTGATGGATGCCACTCTTTATCGCTTCAAAAATGCACGTATTGCCATGTTTCTTGGCGATCATCCGCCCGCGCATGTACATTTGCTCGGTCCTGGCTTTAAAGCGTCTATTGAGGTGGCGACATTGAAAACTAAGGGGCATGTCGAACCAAAGATCATGGCGGAAGCCAAGGCGTGGATTATCGACAACCGTGAATTCATCATGCGGATTTGGGCTGAACGAGGAGTAAAGCGATGAAGGAACCGAATATCAAGTCCGTCGCGGTCAGCGGCGGACAGACAGTAGAAATTACCTGGGCCAGCGGCAAGATTGATTGCGTCGACCTCGCAGCATTGATCGCTGATTTGGATGGATTGGCAGCACTTGACGATATCAGCGTATTTGACGTCGTTGCCATCGGTGAAGATGGTTGGTCGCTGATTTGGCCTAATGGTGCTGAAATCGGCACGGATACACTTTGGCGCATGGCTCGCGAACAAACTGGCGAAGCGACACCCATTGAGGAATTCACTGCTTGGCGTACCCGCAATCGACTATCGTTATCCGATGCAGCACTTGCGCTTGGTATTACGCGACGTATGGTGGCGTATTACGAAGCTGGTCGCTATCTGATTCCACGCATGGTTGGATTGGCCTGTAAGGGCTGGGAAGCGGAGCATCGTCGTCATGCCTAAGATCGATGGTATTTGGATCAATGCAAGGTCAACAATGGATCAATGGGGTCTGACCCCCAGAAAAAAGGCCAGGGTCAAAGGTCAGGGTCACACAAAGGTCAGGGTCAGGTCTTGCATTGACGCATTCCGCCATGTTGTTTTTCGTCAATGGCACGACCTCTCAGAATTGAACTTGTCGGTGGGCTTTATTACGTGACTTCGTGTGGCAACCGGCGTGAGCAATCAATAGAGTCAAACTCGATTGATTCTCCGTCCAACCGGCGGCATTCTGTTCTTTTCGTTGGTTTGGTGAGCAACGCATGGCGCGTCTTTCGCGTTTTGTCCTGCCCGGCCATCCGCAGCATCTGATTGTGCGCGGCAATAACCGCGACCCTATTTTCAATGCTGACGAGGATTACCATTTTTACCTCGATAAGTTGCACGATGCCGCCAAGAAGTATCAATGCGACATCCACGCCTATGTGTTGATGACGAATCATGTGCATCTGCTGGTTACGCCTCACACAGAGCAGGGCATTTCAAAAATGATCCAGATGCTGGGTCGCTATTATGTCCAGAACTTCAACTACACTTACTGCCGCAGCGGTACGCTGAGGGAAGGGCGTTACAAGGCTTGCCTGATTGGCAGCGAAGCCTATGCGTTGACGTGCTACCGCTATATTGAGCTCAATCCAGTGCGAGCCGGTATGGTCGGCCACCCGGCAGAATATTTTTGGTTAAGGAAACGCTGATTTATTTGAAACCGTTCGGGCTGAGCTTCTCGAAGCCTTTGTATTTCCGGGGAAAGCCCTTCGACAAGATCAGGGCGAACGGATTTAATCTGTTTTTCCTTAAGTTATTGGGGAAACGCTTTGGGCGAGCATGACGGAGCACAAAGCGCCAAGTTCGTGTATATTGGATAATAATTCCATATTGCACGACACCATGTATTTACGCACGCTTGCACAGACTATCCATGCCGTCAGCGCTAGTTTTCCGGTGTTGCTGCTCACTGGCCCCCGCCAGGTGGGTAAGACGACCTTGCTGGAAATCTGTGCTCAAGAAAGTCCGCGCAATTATGTGACGTTAGACGATTTTGATGCCCGTGCGCTGGCACAGTCCGACCCCGCGCTTTTCCTGCAGACTTGGCCGGCACCGGTCATCATTGATGAAATCCAGTATGCACCGCAGCTCTTCTCGGCCATTAAGCTCCAAGTGGATCGGCAGAAAATCAACGGTCAATTCTGGCTGACCGGATCACAAAAATTCCAGTTGATGAATGGCATTACCGAGACGCTGGCCGGTCGGGTTGCCGTGATTGATTTGCTTGGTCTGTCGCAAGCCGAATTGATGGGAAAAGCCAACCGTTCGTTACCGTTTTTGCCCACGACGGAATGGATTGTCCACAACCGGGATATCGCGCAACCGCAGTTGCTCACGGAGATCTTCGAGCGCATTTGGCTCGGCTCCTATCCGAGGCTAATTGCTGAGGGTAGTGGTGCCCGCAATGTGTTTTATCGCTCCTACATCCAAACTTACATTCAACGTGATGTGCAGGATGTGCTCAAAATTTCCAACCAGACGGCATTCAATCGTTTTCTGACTAGCGTGGCTGCTCGTACTGGGCAGTTGCTCAATTACGCCAGCCTGGCGCGTGATGTCGATGTCGACAACAAAACGGCGAAGGCCTGGCTCTCAGTATTGGAGACTTCTGGGCTGGTTTATCTGCTGCACCCGTGGCATTCCAACTTGACCAAGCGTCTCGTCAAAGCGCCCAAGCTGTATTTTCTCGACACTGGCCTTGCTGCTTATCTGACCCGCTGGCCGGATGCTGCGGCACTTGAAGCAGGGGCCATGTCCGGTGCGTTCTTGGAAACTTGGGTTGTAAGCGAAATCCTTAAGAGCTACTGGCACAACGGACAGGAAGCACCGTTGTTTTTCTATCGCGATACCGATCAGCAGGAAGTGGATCTGCTGATCGATACAGCCAGCGCGCTTTACCCCGTAGAGATCAAGAAGACTGCTTCTCCTTCGCATAATGCCAAACGACACTTCACGGTTCTTGACAAGCTGAACAAACCGATTGGATCTGGCGCGGTGCTTTGCTTTGTTGAACGCGATGTACCTTTGTCGCGCGAGGTTACGGCGATTCCACTACACTATTTGTAAAACATTGCGGGGCATCGTCCGCCATGCTTGGATCAGATCAACCATCGGGCAGTCAAATAATCATACGGGACCGAACACTGGCGTCCGTGTTGATGGATGGGTTGGGCGTCTTGGCGATGAAGTGGATAATTAACACTTTGCGTTGTACAATAACATGTACATATCAGGAGGGCAGCCATGGATGCAATAACCTACACAGCTGTTCGTGCCAACCTCGCCAGCACAATGGATCGGGTTTGCAACGACCACGAAGCTTTGATCATTACTCGCAACGGTGAGCAAGCCGTAGTGATGCTCTCGCTCGAAGATTTCAAGGCGTTGGAGGAAACTGCCTATCTCTTGCGCACACCCGCCAACGCCAAGCGCCTTCTTTCGGCAGCGGCGCAATTGAATGCTGGCAAAGGCGTTGAGCGGAAACTGACGAAGTGAAGCTAATTTTTGCGGATGAGGCATGGGACGATTACCTCTACTGGCAAAAGCAAGACAAGCGCATGGTTGAGCGGATTAACAAGCTGATTCGTGAAACCCAACGCGAACCTTTCTCAGGCGTAGGAAAGCCGGAAGCATTGAAGCACGCGCTATCAGGTTTTTGGTCACGCCGCATAACAAATGAGCACCGCATGGTTTATCGTGTTGAGGGCGATGCTCTGCTGATTGCTCAGTTGCGTTTTCATTACTGAGACGCCCAACGTTTGACATAACCGGCTGGCGCGGCCTTATCGCGCCAGTCCGTGTTGATGGATGGGTTGGGCGTCGGCTCGAAACAGGCAGTGACTGAGACTGAGCCAAATTTCGATGCTACACTTCTCGACATGAATACCCACGTAGACCATATTCTCGACGAAGCTCTCGGGTTACCTCCCGACGAGCGTTCGGCTTTGACTGTAGCGCTACTTGATAGCCTCGAGGGCAGTGATGATTCTTCGATTGCTGAGGTATGGCGGCAGGAGATCCGGGCGCGACAGGCTGCTCTACGGGCGGGAACAGTTAGTGCTGTTTCTTGGACGGAAGCTAGAGCAAGACTGAGTGCTCTGTGACCCGTTTTGGAGTCGAGATTCTGCCCGAGGCAGAGGCAGAAATTTGAGAAGCCTTCCTGTGGTACTTCGAGCGTAGCCCTATTGCGGCTGACGCTTTTCGAACCGAGACGATTCAGGTAATTGATCGACTTTCGGTCGATGCGCTGATGTGGCCTGAAGATGAAGACGCAATCAGGCGACACGTTCTTCGCCACTTTCCATACACGGTCTTTTACCCCATCTTTAACACCCCCCCCCCAAAAAAACCCATTTCCCAGCCCCAAAAAATCAATAACCCATTGATTTATAAAGTCCCATAATTTCAAACCGTTTTGTTGTGCCATAATTTTTTTCGTCAGTTAAGTTTACCCCTTGCTTTTCTTGTAACATCGGGGGCATGTTTATCCGTCAAACCCGCACCCGCAACATAGCCACTGGTGAGGGCTATTTCACCTATCGACTGGTACGCGGAGAACGTATTGGCGGCAAGGTTCGTCAGATCACCGTGCTCAATCTGGGGCGAAACTTCTCCGTCAAACCCGAAGACTGGCCTCTGTTATGCGCCCGGATAGAGCAACTCATCCAGCCCCAGGCCGACCTCCTCCCGGTCGCCTGTCCTGTGGCCATCGAACGCATCGCCCAGCGCTGTGTCGGGCAACTGGTTGTACGTGCCAGCGATTCATCAAACATACCAGACGACGCACTCACCCCGGCGCAGACGAATGAAAACGTTCCGACCGTCGCAGATATCCAGGAAGTCGACATCAACTCGGTACAACTCACCCAGCCACGCTCGGTGGGTGTCGAGCACCTTGCACTGCACGCGCTATCCCAACTGGGATTGATCGAGAAACTCACCGCCCTCGGCATCAACGGCGTGATGCGTGCCGCGATGATCGGCAACATCGTCGGTCGCATGGCACACCCAGCCTCGGAACTCGCCACCTGGCAATGGCTGCAAGACCAAAGCGCACTGGGAGAATTGCTGGACGTCGATTTCACCAGTATGTCCCACATGCAACTCTATCGCGCCTCAGATGGCCTGATGCGTCACCGGACTGCGATCGAAGATCACGTGTTCGGCGCAGTACAAACCTTGTTCGCCCTGAATGAGGCCGTCACCCTCTACGACCTGACCAACACCTATTTTGAAGGCGACGCGGCCGCCAACCCCAAAGCCAGACGCGGTCGATCCAAGGAGAAACGCAGCGACAGCCCCCTCGTGACGCTGGGGCTGGTACTCGATGGCAGTGGCTTCGTCCGGCGCTCCAAGACCTTTGCCGGAAATGTCAGCGAGGGGACGACGTTGGAAACCATGCTCACCGGTCTGGGTGCCCCGCCAGGGGCACTGGTGATCATGGATGCGGGGATTGCAACCGAGGCCAACCTGGCTTGGCTGGTGAGTCAAGGCTACCGCTATCTGGTGGTACGCCGAGGTGGGTGTCGTCAGTTCGACGCCGATCAGGCACTGGCCATCGAAACGGCTGGGGGGCAAACCTTGCGCCTGCAGAAGACATTGAGTGAAGACGGCAAGGAAGTCTTGCTCTATTGCCATTCCGAGGGGCGGGAGGCGAAGGAAACGGCGATGGTGGCGCGCTTTGCCACACAGTACGAAGCGGGCTTGCAAAAGCTCGCTGATGGGCTGCGAAAGCCACGGGGTGAGAAGCGGTATGAGAAGATTCTGGAACGGATGGGCCGCTTAAAGGAGAAGAGTCGCGGGGCGAGCCAGCATTACACGGTGACGCTCAGTACTGATGAGACAGGCACCAAGGTGACAGCACTGTCATGGGTGAAATCTGCCGTACCAGGAACGGCGGCGACGCATCCGGGCGTGTATTGCTTGCGCAGCAATGAACTGAGTTGGGATGCGGAGAAACTCTGGCGCACGTATTCGATGCTGACAGATCTGGAGAGTGTGTTTCGTAGCTTGAAGGGTGAGTTGGGCTTACGCCCGGTGTTTCACTCGAAGGAAAATCGCGCCGACGGACATTTGTTCATTACGGTGCTGGCGTATCAGTGTGTGCAAGTGCTGCGCCAGACACTGGCGGCAGCGGGAATTGAGGGGAGTTGGGAGAGCTTGCGCCAGATTCTCACGGTGCAGCGTCGGGTGACCAGTAGCTTGCGTCGCACCGATGGGCGTTCGGTACATGTGCGCAAGAGCACGGTGGCTGAGCCTGCTCTCTTGGCAATCTACAAGGCTTTGGGCGTGAGCGCGCTTCCAGGAGGGGTCAAAAAGCTGATTTGCTGAGGTTAAATGACGTGAAATTTCGTCAAAAAAATACTAGTACGATGTAGTGCGTTGTATTTTAAGGATGTTTTTTGTGGGGTGTTAAAGGTGGGTTACGAGATTCATGGAAACACCGTGACAGTGCTTGCTGTCGCGCACCAGCGCCGTAGGCCAGGATACTGGCGCATACGCTAATACCATTTCAGGCTGCATCTTCCGTCGTCCAACGTTCAAATTGAGGGGCTGGCCGACCGCAAAGCTTGGCCGGAGCCCCGAAAATTCAAAAAACCGCAGGCCGTAAAGAGAACGCTTATCGGCCAGTCCCTCTCGAATGCAGGGTTAGGCGGCACGGTTACAAGGTAGTGATGAATTCGTCTGGTGATACGTCAGCTTGACGCAAAACACCTGCCAGAATACCAACTTTGACCTCGCTGTGCATGGGAACGACACAACCTTTGGAACCCCGGCGCATGACGACGTGGCTTCCAGACTGGCGAAGTTTCTCGAAACCCAAGCGCTCCAACATCCGCACAATCGTAGCCCCCCGAAACTCGTGGCAGCTTAGGCATGTGCAGGAACGCTGAACATTGTTACCAACGGATGCCTTGGCGCGAGCAAGGGAAACTCTGACAGGTAGAGTGCCGTAGCCTCTTGCAAGTTGGAGATAGCTTCTTCAACCGTTTCACCCTGAGTGGTGGTGCCTGTTTCGGGATTCAAGGCAACGTAGCCGCCTTCTTCGGCGGGAGTAAGTACGGCGGTCATTTCCATGGCTTGACTCCAGTGGGGAAATTCTGATTATCGTTCATTCTGGATGGTAGCGCCTAACGTTTGAATTCACCGGCCTGCGCGGCTTTTCGCGCAGGTCCGGTGGAATGATGGGTTTGGCCCCTCATCGAAACTTGCCTTCGAACGTCAGCAGTTGCTCAGCCTTGATGATGATTCCCAAATTGTTCGGAATCCCGGCTATCGATACGGCCTTTTGCTGAGTAGGCACCATGACAACCTTCACTTCGCCTTCGACAGTATGCTGGGGGCCGGCATACAAGACGCCCAGCAGTTTTATGCGCGAAGTGCCCATGAAATTTCCCTTCCTCGTTTGGTAGCTACCAATTTCGAAAAGCATCACGGGAGAACCACTTGATCCCGGAAAGCAAGCGGCGTCTATTAGAAATTCTTTCTTCCCGTTCCAATCCCGTTTGTAATCCGTGGCAAGAACACCTTTTCGAAAAATCGGTAGGTTGTTCGATCTATCCCATAGACCGTTGGGATAGCCGATCATGGTGATGTTCTCCAAGCCGACCATATCCTCGATGTCCTCCGCCGATGGAATAAGCGTTCTATCCAGCGTGGAAAAGAAGAATTTTGTGTTCGTCCGTTCTGCGTCTTGTAGCAGCGGAGCGATTGGCATAACACAGAGGTCAATGCTCGGGTCTGGATGCGGGAGCCAACGTTGCTCGAATGAGTCCAGTTCATAAGCGCGAAACGAGCCAACCGCTGGGCCTCCGGTTTCGTCTTGCAGGGTAAGTAAGAATCTTCCCTTAGTGGCTCCAGCGACAACGTGCTTGTTCGTGACAATTACAGGAACGTGTTGGTCACCATTTCTGTCAAGGCTGTAGAAAAAGCCTGTACCGGTTCCCACTCCTCCAGCGGAAAGGTCACATTCGATTCTTACCGTGGCGTGGGCAAAATGTTCTGCTGGGCTTAGAGGCATGTGTCACCTAGGGGCCGAACGTCTGAATTCACCGGCCTGCGCGGCTTTTCGCGCAGGTCCGGTGGAATGATGGGTTGGGCGTCGCTGGTTCATTGCGCGGACGCGACCGCTTGAATTACTACCTCAATTTCTGCGATGCCTGCCCACGCAAGAGGAACGACAAACATATTGGCAGGCGACATGAGCGAGAGAAATTGAGTAGTCAGCCGCTCAAGGGGAAGCGCGGAAATGTGGGTGCGGCTATTTAGCCCGACACCCTGAATGTGGGCAAGTTTCCAGCCGAACTCGTTAACGTTGAAACGGCTGGCAAGTGTGCAATGGTATTGGGCGGAAGGTTTTTCGACGGCTTTTTGAATCATGGCGACGGGAATTGCATCTTTGGCGAGAAGTGCTCTGATGTCTTGAAGCGACGGGCATTCGCCGTTGGATGCCATGATGTAAGCCCAATGAGCCGGACTGTTGTCACAGGGGACGAGAGCGCGCCCGGTCGAGTGGGTGAGAATGGAACCGCGGTTGTTAGAGTGTTTGCGGACAAGCAGAGGTAAGTCGTCAGCAGCTATCCATGCGGCCAACAATTCAGACCAATGTGCAACGGCACTGGCCGGCGGACATGGGCGGGATGGGCTTTTCGCCCAAGCCTGACCGAAGCTATTTACAAGGGCGGTAAGGTCAGGCGGGAGAACCTCAGGACAGTGTGCAAGTGCGGTCATATCAAGACGCCCAACGTTTGACATAACCGGCGCCAGCGGTTTTATCGCTGGCGTCCGTGTTGATGGATGGGTTGGGCGTCACTCGCGACATGCATCAAGAGTCTCTTCAAAGTGCCGATAGTTTGAGTCAGCAAAGCCGAAGAGCTTCTTCATGTCGGCTCGTGGGACAGTGAAACGCACGTAAAACTGCCTCGGGTGTAAGGGTTTATGCAAGAAATCGCTAATTCCTTGCTCAGTGATGCCTTCGATCTCGACCCTTAGGTCATCCGCAGAATATTTGCAACGCAACGTAAATTTCTTGATGGGGCGCCTGTCATACCCGCCATCTCCAATACTTCCATCAATATATGATCCTACGTGTGTTCCGGAGATTGAATAATAGAATCCATTCTTCATTGAATCTATATCAGAACTACGGAGCATGAAGAGGTCAAAAGGCAGAAGATAGAGCGTCTTCTTGTTGTGTAGTCTGCTGTCGCCACCGCTATTAATCATTACTTCGTGACAGTACGCAAAGAACACCGAGACACGGTTGCTTTCAAGAACTCCGTCTAGCTCGATTGATCCGTCGAATTCGTAACTATCTGACATCAGAGGCACACTCCTTTTGTGACGCCCAACGTAGAGCTAACCGGCGCTGCGCGGCCTTATCGCGCAGCGTCCAGCGACCGAAGGGAGCGAGGTTGAGCGCCGGGTTGGGGCGTTCATGGCAGAAAGAAAAGTGGTTACCCATTGGTGGGCGAGGACCTTTGTTGATTGAAAAGATGAATTACTTGCTGAACAAGATGCTCTGGGCCTTCAATGTCAACGGACCATGTGTCGGAAAAAATGGTGAGCACGGCTTCGCCGATCTGGAGGTCAAGGACATCTACGCCAACGCCCCACGACTTCCCTACGCTTTTGGCCCCCAATTGCTTGAGCGTTGACTTAAAACGCTCTACAGCCATTTCGTCATCCGGGTCGCAGATATCAGCGCGCACTTGGAGAGCCCCAACGTTTGACATAACCGGCGCCGGCGGCTTTATCGCCGGCGTCCGTGTTGATGGATGGGTTAGGCGTTGTTGCGGTTTGCACGTGTAAGCCTTTCGAAATGTGCCTCTAGCTGGATCATGGCGTCAGCAAGCACTGGGGGCAACATGGTTCTCGCGGACAAAAACTGGGCTGCTGTTTCGCCCAAGAGTACGTTCTCGAGGTAGGACACATACACGGCATTCCGAACGGCTTCGTTGCCAGCAGCAAAGACTTCGCTCACGAAACAGAAGTGTGCTGCTACAGCTTGCCAGTTCCCGGCCTCTATTGCACTGCGCGTAGCATCAGATACGACACCCATTTCCGGATGGAGGAGGCCAGACTCAAGCTCCCCGATTCTTACTGCGACTTCCGGAAAGCGCTCGGTCAGTGCTTTGAGAAAGAGCTCTCGATCGATTGGTGCTTGCGTGGGCATGGAGGCTTCCTTTGACGCCTAACGTACAGTATACGCCGCCAACGGCGTATACTCATTTTCAAAAAGGTGTATATCAAACAAAATCACACCCATCCATTTGATTTAAAACATAGCCACAACTTCTGACACCCCTGCGAATTCTGCAAAACCACCGCGCCTGCTCGATCAGCTCCGTGACAAGCTACGGCTGAAGCATTACAGCATAAGAACCGAGGCGCAGTATACCCCAGGGCAATCGCATGAATCTCATCCCAGCCCAAGCAGTTCAGCACGATAATTATCCGAAGTTGCCGCGACGAGACGTCGTGTCCTGATCCCGCCCTTGCGTTTGACTGGATTGAGGCGGATGAGATTCAACGCAAAATGGCGAATGACCGCAAGATTATGGGCGGCATTGCCTGATCGAGCACGCATCTGATCATCGCCAAAAGCAACATCCATACACCAGTGCAAGCTATTCTCCACCCGCCAGTGCATGCGTACCGCCTGATTGATCCGCGCAGCCTCTGCCGGCAGGCTGGAAATGTAGAAGCGATGCTCCACAGTCGTCTTCCCTTTGATTGTCCGTTCCGAAGTAATGACAGCAAATGACTTCAATCTCGGCCAACGTTCCGGGGCATGCAGGCACTCCAGTTGATCGAACGCATGGCAACGGCGCACCTCCATCCGGCCGTGATCTTTTTCGATCACCTCATCGAACTGATGTGGGGTGCGCTCTGGGGCGGCAAGAAATGCATCAAAGAAATCACGTATCGACTCAGCCAGTTTGGGCTGATTGTCTTTGACCGACAGGATGTACTCAGCACCTCGATCAAGAATAGCCTCGGCGATGTTCGGTTGCGTACCCATGGCATCGATGGTGACGATACAGCCTTCCAGTGCCAAAGTTGCCAATAGCTCGGGAATCGCTGTTTTCTCATTCGACTTTTCTGCTGTCGCGCGTTGCCCTAGCACCAGATTGGCTTTCGCCGCAAAGGCACTGACCAGGTGTAGCGGGGTTCCATCCAGTTTGCTCGTGCGACGACTGGTCTTGCCGTCGATGCTGACGATTTCGTCATTGGCCAGCGCTGGAATGGTTTGTCTGACCCAGCGTTGAAATGCGCAGCCAAATTCTTCGGCATCAATCGCTGCGAACACACGGCCAAAAGTATCGTGTGAGGGGATGCCGTTTTCCAGTTTGAGATAGCGTCGGAACCAGTCAAGTTTTTCTTTCGCCCATTCTTCAATCTGAACGAAGTCGTCAGCCCCCGCCAGTACGCCGCATATCGAGACCATCAGTAATTCCACCAGATTGTGTTCGACTTTCTTGGCTTGCCGTGGATCGTGAATGCCAACAAATACGTCTGCCATCCGTAACCGGTTTTCTGTTTCCATGAGTCACCCCAAAAAGACAGAAAACTACACAATTCAAGCCTCTGTGAACAGCCCCCTTGGCAAGGCATTGATCGTGAACGAATATTTCATGGGGTCTACGACAATGTCATTCGTGCGATTGCCCTGCAGTATACCCAATGGGTACGCCGTTTCATTCTTTTTCATGACAAACGTCACCCGCGCGAGATGGGGGCGAAGGAGGTCGAGACTTTTTTAACGCATCTGGCGGTGGAGGGCAAAGTAGCGGCGGCGACGCAGAATCAGGCTTTGTCGGCTCTGCTGTTTCTGTATCGCGAAGTGCTGGAGATGAATTTGCCCTGGCTCGATGGCGTGGTGCGAGCGAAGCGGCCGGCGCGCTTGCCGGTGGTGCTGACGCGTAACGAGGTGAATGCGGTGCTGACGCGCATGGAGGGCACGCATGGCTTGATGGTGCGACTGCGGGTCAAGGATGTGGATTTCGAACAATCGAGTTTGACTCCATTGATTGTTGCAGTGCATTCAAATTGCTCCGCGCCCGTTCATCCTGCGAGTCGATCTGCAAGGCACGTTCATAGGCGCGCTTTGCCTCTTCTGTGCGGCCGGCTTGTTCGTAGGCAAATCCCAAGTTGTTGTGTACTCGCGCCTTGTTGGGTGAGCGTTGCACGCTTGCTTCCCATAGGGTGATTTCGTTGCGGTAATCCTGATTACGGGCAAGGGTGAGTGCCAAGCAGGTCGTTAGCAACAGGCTGATGAGGAGGATGCGCAAGCGGGTCGCTAGTCGCAGATGGAGCTCGATCATCCCTGCCAGCGCGAGTGGCCAGGCGGATAAGTACATCTGGCGTTCATTGACGATATCGAGTCGTGGCAACACGATATGTAAAGGAACGATTTGGAGCAAAAACCACGCAAGGGCAAGGCTCCACCAGGGGCGTCGTTTGTGGCTGATGGCCATGAGGGTCAGCAAGCCTCCCATGACCATGACCGGCCAGAGCGTCGTGGCATTTAGCGTGTGTGCCAAGGGCACATCCGGATCGATATTCAGCCAGAAGGGGAACAGCCATTGACGCAGCAGCCAGCAAGTGCCCCACGCTGCATTGGCCAGATTGCCCGAGAGCGTATTGAAATGGGCGCTCCGTTCGATATGGGCGGAATAGCCTGTATGCCCCAGAAAATAGAGTGTAACGACCGCCAGCAATAGCCAACTCGTCCATGTACGTTGCAGTAAAGCTATCAATTTCGGCATTTTCTGATGATTGAAAGCATCCCAAAGCAGCAGGGCAAAAGGAAAAGTGATGGCGGTTTCCTTGGTGGCCAGTGCGCATAGAAAACAGAGGGGTGTGAGCACATGCCGGAGTACGAGGGTGCGCCAGGGTGAATCGGGTTTGTCAGGCGATGAACTTTCGAACCCTGCCCATGTATAAGCCAGCAAACCCGATAGATAGAACAGAGTCATCAGCGAGGAAGATCGACCGCAGATATAAGTGACGGCTTCAGTTTGCAGGGGGTGCAGGGCAAAGAGCAGTGCGGTTCCACAGAAAATGGACGGTGCGAGTTTCTGAAGCCCCTGAAGAGAGGGTAGGGTCGTCAGATAGCGTCGAGCCAGATGAAAAACGATGAGCGTATTGCAAAAATGGATGAGGAGATTGGTGAGGTGAAAGCCTGTCACCCCCCAGCCGCTCGTCCAGTTCAGGGTGTAGGTGAATTTGAGCAGGG